>CAXTFI010000111.1:0-15623 GCA_964243255.1 uncultured Hymenobacter sp. | reverse complement strand
CGACACCCGAACGATTTCGTTCTGGGGCGATTGCCGCGCTGCGCTCGCAAGGACAGACGACTTGTGTTACGTCGATTATTAACACCCCAAAAGTAGCGGGCCGGGGGCCATTGCTCACCCCCGCCGGGCCGTGCCGATATTTGTAGCGCTTATCAACTCTATGCCAATGGCCCCCTTGCCGCCTCCGCCTGCTTCTACCGATGCCGAGTTTTCGCCTGCCGTGCTCACCCAGCTGCGGCGGCTGCAAGCCCGCTACGCCGCCGATGGCCAGGACCTGGCCGCCTACCTCGAAGGCCTCTACCACGCCGACTATGTCAACTACTGGGACTACATCGAGCTGGACACGCTGCTGAGTCTGCAACGCCCGCTCACCACGTTCCCGGACGAGAGGATATTTATTATCTACCATCAAATCACGGAGTTATACTTCAAGCTGTGCCTGCAGGAGTACGAGCAGCTAGGCGAATTGCAGGAGCCCACGCTGGGCGAAGTAGTGCTGCGCCTGGGCCGCGTAAACCGCTACTTCGAAAACCTCATCGACTCGTTCGACGTGATGGTGGATGGCATGGACAAGCAGCAGTTTTTGCAGTTTCGGCTGAGCCTGATGCCCGCCTCGGGCTTCCAGAGCGTGCAGTACCGCCTCATCGAAATTGCCAGCACGGCCCTCGAAAACCTGGTGCCCGAAGAAAAGCGCCGCCTGCTCGGCGACGCGCCCACCCACGAGGAGTTTATGGGCTGCATTTACTGGCAGGCCGGCGCCACGGTAGAAGAAACCGGCGCTAAAGCCCTGACCCTGGTGGAGTTTGAGCGCAAATACACCGGCCAGCTCGTGGCCCACGCCCGCCACTACGAGCACCGCAACGCCTGGGCCGTGGTGCAGCGCCTACCCGAGGCCGACCGCCAGCACCCGCGCCTGCTGCGCGCCCTCAAGCAACTCGACGTGAACGTGAACGTCAACTGGCCGCTCATGCACTACAAGTCGGCGGTGCGCTACCTCCAGCGCGACCCCACCGACGTGCCCGCCACCGGCGGCACCAACTGGCGCAACTACCTGCCGCCCAGGTTTCAGCGCCGCATCTTCTACCCGCAGCTGTGGAGCGCCCAGGAGCTGGCAGAATGGGGCAAGGGGTGGGTGGAGAAGGTGCTGGAGGAAATGGGGTAGCGGCCCTCGGGCCGAGAATAAGTGGTCTTAAGAGCTATTTACTCGCGGCTATAAGCCTGCTCACGCAATCTGCTAAATGCTGGTAGGGCGCGGGCCGACGACGACGAATTTCCAGGAGAAAACCAACAACATCTCTATTTTCATGTACGCTACGATTTTTTGTATAATCGCGTAGTAGCTCAGGGGTGTCGGGCAGCTTGTATATGGCCGGGTCGAGTTCGCAGGCGCGGGCGGCGGCCAGCACCCAGGCTTCAATACCAGGGTCTAGCAAAATCAATGATTGGGCCGGCGTATCGGGATGACGGCGTAGCCAAAAACCCGCCGAACCGATAGGCGGCTGCGCCGCATCAGGCTTAAAGGTAGCCAGGTATTCGTTGTGAAAGAACTTTTTATCTTTGTCTACCAGTCCTACAATGTATTGTGAATTGCCGTAACGAACGTAGGAATCTTTCATTTTGGCATCTACCTGCGAAATACCATTTTTCTTTTCTACTAATTCCTGCTGGCCCATCAGCACTACGAGGGCCAGTGCCTTATCCAGGTGGCATTCGGGGATAAATAAAATACGACTAGGCATACAGATTAGGTCCTGGCACGAAGCGGCTAAGATTAAAAAACATATCCATCCGCGTGTCTTGCTGGCCTAGCAACTGCTGCATTTCCTGGGGGGTAAGCTGTTTTATCTTAGTTTGATAATCTTCGTAGTAAGTTAAAAAAACGGCTACTTCGTCAGCCTGCTCATTGTCGCGCAACATGGTGTCCAGCACCTCATTGGTCAGGTACTGGCTGTGCGTGGCGATAAAGAACTGATTCTGGCTACTCTGCACTATTCGCTGGCCCAGTAAGGCCGTGTAGAGCGGAAACGTATGTGCTTCCGGCTCCTCAAACAATAACACGGAATTAGCATTCGACTCAATTGCCGATAAATAAAAAATAATGCGCTGGAGCGTATCGGCAATGGCTAAGTAGGGGTAGGTGTAGGACGAGCCATCCACTACCTTTTGAATTTCAAGTTTATTCTCCGCAGTGCGAAAGACTAATTGCAAGCCATTTTCAGCAAAGAAATCCGCTACCTCCCGCCGTAGCTTACGGTGCTGTTGCAGCACATCAATGAGGTTTTCGCCGTAGGGCGGCCACAGAAAGGGCGAATTAACAGCGAGGTATTTGTTCTGCTTATCGGTCTTGAATGCGTATTTTTTTATTGGTTCTTTAGTTGCGTCACCCTTGAATTCGCTTATATAGTTACCAGCTGCGTCCAGTTGCGTTACTAATGAGCCTGGAAAACCATCCAGATAGCCCAGCCGTCGGGTTTCGGGCCACGGTGCTTCCTGCTGACTTACAGCGTAATCCTGTTGTTTGGCAATTGCATCATTATTAAGGTATGCCAGCGTTATATTTCCTGGCTCATACGTCAGCATAGCTCCGCCCAAGTTGCTTTCTATCAATATCTTACGCTCCGTTACGGCATCGTCGTAAAATAAATTGCGTACGTTTTCGAACCGCATGAAATCGGCCAGGCCCTGGCCGTAGGCCACGCCACCCAGCAGGCTAATAGCTTCCAGCAAATTGCTTTTGCCGGCATTGGGCTTACCGATAAGCAGATTTACGCGGCGCGGCCGTAGCTCTACGTCTTTGAGCGACTTGAAATTCTGAATACGTAGGGTAGTGAGGAAATTTTCCATGAGTGCAGGCGAGCGAGCAGGACGGCCAAAGATAGGCGTTGGCATATGGTTGGCTTTTCGGAAACCCCCACCCCGTTACTGGGGTTATCTTTGCCTACGCCCCTTGCGGCGCATTCGCATATGCCTGAGATAACAATAGACGCCGTTCGCCACGCCCTGAGCTTCGTGGAAGAGCCCGACCTGGGCCAGGATTTAATTACCCTCAACATGGTGGAAGACATCAAGGTCGAAGGCCTGATAGTGTCGTTCACGGTGGTGCTCACCACGCCCGCCTGCCCCCTCAAGCAGCTCATCCACGATGCCTGCGAGCGAGCCGTGCACACCATGGTAAGCCAAGAGGCTGAGGTAGTTATCATGATGACCTCGCGCGTGACGACCATGCGCAACAACAACACCATCCTGCCCGGCGTGAAGAATATCATCGCCATTGCCTCGGGCAAGGGCGGCGTGGGCAAGAGCACGGTGGCCGCTAACCTGGCCGTGGCGCTGGCCGCTACCGGCGCCAAAGTCGGGCTGGTCGATGCCGATATTTCGGGCCCAAGCATGCCCACTATGTTTGGGGTGGAAGACGCCCGGCCGCACGTGTTTCAGGGGGCCAATGGCAAAAACCTCATCCAGCCCATCGTCAAGTACGGGGTGAAGCTGATGAGCATTGGCTTCCTGGCCCCGAGCGAAAATGCCATTGTGTGGCGCGGGCCGATGGCCTCGTCGGCGCTCAAGCAGTTTATCACGGAGGTGGAGTGGGGCGAGCTCGACTACCTGCTGCTCGACCTGCCGCCCGGCACCTCCGACATTCACCTCACCCTGGTGCAAACCGTGCCCGTGACCGGCGCCATCATCGTGACCACGCCGCAGCCGGTGGCGCTCATGGATGCGCAGAAGGGCTTGCAGATGTTCCGCCAGCCGCAGATTAACGTGCCGGTGCTGGGCATCATCGAAAACATGGCTTGGTTTACACCGGAAGAACTACCTAACAATAAATACTTTATCTTTGGTGAAGGGGGCGGCCAGCGCCTGGCCGACAAGCATGAAGTGCCCCTGCTGGGCCAGCTGCCGCTGATACAAGCCGTGCGCGAAGCCGGTGACGCCGGCCGCCCGGCCGTGCTGGCCGACGTAAATTCGCCCGCCGCCGATACCTTCCGCGGGCTGGCCGAGAGCCTGGCTCGCCAGGTAAGCATCCGTAATAATGTGGCCCCGAAGACTACTATCGTCGCAATGAAGAGTTAGGAATGAGGAATGAAGAATTGTTGTTTTACTTTTCTCGCCTCCTTCCCAATTCATAATTCCTCATTCTTCATTCCCAATTAAAAGTTATGGAATCTGTTTTGTCCCGCGTTGAGCAAGCCCTTGACACCCTGCGGCCCTACCTGGCCACCGATGGCGGCAACGTGCGCGTGGCCGAAATCACCCCCGACGGCGTGCTGAAGCTGGAGTGGGAAGGCGCCTGCGGCGCCTGCCCCATGTCGCCGATGACCCGCGCCGGCCTCGAAGACTCGGTGCGTAAGGCCGTGCCCGAAATCACGGCGGTGGAGGCCCGCTAGTTTTATTGGGTTGCCTTATTAAGCCAGCACATTCGTCAGTTTATAAGAACGTCATGCTGCGCTTGCCGAAGCATCTCGCTCGCGCCGTTGGATTACTAACCCAACGATGCAGTAGAGATGCTTCGACAAGCTCAGCATGACGTTCTTTTTTTGTTCTTTGCATTTCTCCCAGCCAGCACCTATGCCCGCCTCGCCTGCCAACGACCCCAGCCTGCGCTCCTGGATTGACATCCGGCCCACCGATGATTTTCCGATTCAGAACCTGCCTTTTGGGGTAATTGACTTGCCCGAGTGGGGGCCGCGCCTGGCGGTGGCCATTGGCGGCTACGCCCTCGATTTGTACGCCTGCGCGCAGCTGGGCTATTTTGACAGCATTGCGGCCGACGTGCCCGAGCTGGGCGCGGCCATGCCCAAGGTGTTTCGGCGGCGCTCGCTCAACGCGTTTTTGCGGCTGGGGCGGCCGGCGTGGCGGGCCGTGCGCGAGCGCGTGAGCGAGCTGCTACGCCATGACAACCCCGCCCTGCGCGACAACGAGCTGGCCATGCGCACCTGCCTGCTGCGCCAGCGCGACGTGGCGATGCTGCGCCCGGTGAAGCCCACCAGCTACGTCGATTTCTATTCGAGCCTGGAACACGCTACCAACGTGGGCGTTATGTTTCGGCCCGACAACCCGCTGCTGCCCAACTGGCGGCACCTGCCCGTGGCCTACCACGGCCGCGCCAACTCCATTGTGGTGAGCGGCACTGCTGTGCGCCGGCCCAGCGGGCAGTTTCGGCCAGCCGGGCAGGAGGCACCCATTTTTGGCCCCACCCAACAGCTTGACTTTGAGTTGGAAACGGCCTTTATTGTGGGCCAGGGCACGGCGCAGGGCAACACCGTGCCGCTGGCCCAGGCCGAGGACCATATTTTCGGGCTGGTGCTGTTTAATGACTGGAGCGCCCGCGACATTCAGAGCTGGGAATACCAGCCGCTGGGGCCGTTTTTGGGCAAAAACTTCGCCAGCAGCATCTCGCCCTGGGTGGTGACGCTCGATGCGCTGGAGCCCTTCCGGGTGGCCGGCCCCGTGCAGGAGCCGCAGCCCCTGCCCTATTTACAAAATACTGACAATCAGCACTTTGATATTCAGCTGGAAGTACTGATACAGCCCGCCGGCTCCACGGTGGCCCCGCTGGTCGTCAGCCACACCAATACGAGCTACCTCTACTGGAGCATGGCCCAGCAGCTCACCCACCACGCCAGCAACGGCTGCCCCCTCGACGCAGGCGACGTGTATGCCTCGGGCACCATCAGCGGGCCCACACCCGGCTCGCTGGGCTCCCTGCTGGAGCTGACGCAGCGCGGCACCCAGCCGCTGCACCTGCCGGACGGCTTGCAGCTGGGCTTCCTGCGCGACGGCGACACGGTAATCCTGCGGGGCTACGCCGAGCGCGAGGGCGTGCGCATTGGGCTGGGCGAGGTGCGCGGCACGGTGCTGCCGGCCAGCTAGGCCGCCCACGTGGGGTAGTGGCGATGCAGCAGGATGGTGCTGGCCACAAACACTACTCCGGCGGGGCCTAACGTGCTCCACCAGAAGTAGGTAGCCGGGAAAAACCGGTAGGTGCTTTCCACCACCAGCGCGGCGTACAGGCTCGTCACCGACGCGCCCATGCCCAGGTAGTGCCACCGCAGCCACCCGGCCGGCCGGGGCCGGCTCCACACGGCGCCGGTGCCCATGAGCAGGGCCACAACACTCACCACGGCCCCCCAGTGAATAATACCAAACCGTCCGAACAGCGAGTAGATGCCGAAGGCGGTCAGCAAGACGACGGCCATGCTGCCCACGTACGCCCGCCCCAGGTGCCGGTGCCGGCGCGTTCCTTTCGGATGATAGAGCACCAGGGTGCCCGCTGTGAGGGCCAGCAAAACCGCCAGCAGGTGCACCACGCTGGTGAAAGAATGCAGAATACCAGCCATAAGCTTCAGGCAGTGCCGCGCAACTAAACCGGGCGAAGGTGTGCGCCGCCACCCTCCTAACGTAAATTTCGCCCGTCCTCCTTACGGCGGACGGGCGAAATTGGTGGCCTTTACCCAGTGGGTAGCAGTCAGTAAGCTAGACTATTGCGCCTCCTAACTACTTCTTACCCGCCAAAATCTCCTCTACTACTAACGGGTCGAGCAGCGTAGTGGTGTCGCCGAGGTTGGCGGTTTCGCCTTCGGCGACCTTCCTCAATATGCGGCGCATGATTTTGCCCGAGCGGGTTTTGGGTAAGCCGCTCACTAGCTGTATTTTATCGGGCTTGGCGATGCGGCCGATGGCGGCCACTACGGCTTCGATGATGCTGGCTTCGGCCTTTTGCGCTTCGAGGTCGGTGGTGGGCAGGCCGTTGCGGCAGATGACGTAGGCGTAGATGCCCTGGCCTTTTACGTCGTGGGGGTAGCCCACCACGGCGCTTTCTACCACGTACTCGCTCTCGTTGATGGCGTTCTCGATTTCGGCGGTGCCGAAGCGGTGGCCGCTCACGTTTATCACGTCGTCGACGCGGCCGATGATGCGGTAGAGGCCGTTTTCGTCGCGCCGGGCGCCGTCGCCGGTGAAGTAGTAGCCGGGGTAGGGCGTGAAATACGTCTGGCGGGCGCGCTCGTGGTCGCCCCAGGTGGTGCGAATGACGCCTGGCCAAGAGGCTTTTATGGCCAAATACCCCTCCTGGTCGTTGCCCTCGATTTCGGTGCCGTCCTGGTTGAGGAGCACGGGCTGCACGCCGGGCAGCGGCAGGCCGGCGCGGGCGGGCACGCTGGGCGTGATGCCGGCCAGGGCCGAAATCATGATGCCACCGGTTTCGGTCTGCCACCAGGTGTCTACGATGGGGCAGCGGCCCTTGCCCACGTGCTGGTGGTACCAGTGCCAGGCTTCCTCGTTGATGGGCTCGCCCACCGAGCCCAGCACGCGCAGGCTGCTGAGCGAGTAGCTCAGCACATTGTCGAGCGGCGTGGCCATGAGCGAGCGGATGGCGGTGGGAGCGGTATAGAAAGCCGTAACGTGGTGCTTGTCAATTACTTCCCAAAACCGGCCGGCCGATGGGAACGTGGGCACACCCTCGAAGAGCAGCGTGGTGGCCCCGGCCAGCAGCGGGCCGTAGAGGCCGTAGGTGTGGCCCGTGACCCAGCCAATATCGGCAGTGCACCAGTACACGTCGTTTTCCTCGATTTGGAACACGTTGCGGAACGTGTAGTCGGCCCATACCATGTAGCCGGCCTGGGTGTGCACCACGCCCTTGGGCTTGCCGGTGCTGCCGCTGGTGTAGAGGATGAAGAGGGGGTCTTCGGCCGCCATTTCTTCGGCGGGGCAGGTTTTCTCGGTGTCTTTTACCTCGTCGTGGTACCACACGTCGCGGCCGGCCCGCATGTCGACGGGCCAGCCGGTGTGCTCCACCACAATCACGCGCCGCACGGTGGGGCACTGGGCCAGGGCCTCATCGACCACGCTTTTCACCGGAATTTGCTTGGCCCCGCGGTTCAGGCCGTCGGCGGTGAGCACGAAGGCGGCCCCGGCGTCGTTGACGCGGTCGGCGATGGCGCTGGCCGAAAACCCGGCGAAAATGACGCCGTGCACCGCCCCAATGCGGGCGCAGGCCAGCGTGGCCACGGCCAGCAGCGGTATCATGGGCAGGTAGAGCACCACGCGGTCGCCCTTCTGCACGCCGTTGTTTTTCAGCACGTTGGCGAATTGGCACACCTGCTCGTGCAGCTCGCGGTAGGTGAGGCGCAGGTGGCGGGTGTGGGGGTCGTTGGGCTCGAAGATGATGGCCAGCTTATTGGCGCGCTGCTCGAGGTGGCGGTCGAGGCAGTTTTCGGTCACGTTGAGGGTGGCCCCGGCGTACCAGGTGCTAGTGCCGGCCGGCGAAAACTCGCCGCCGCGCACCGTATCCCACTGCCTGCGCCAGGTGAAAGGCTCGGCCGCGGCGGCCCAAAAGGCATCGGGGTCTTCGATAGCTTGCTGATAATCAGCATAGTATTCTTCAAGGGTGCGGGTGCGAATGGCGGACATTGCGGGGAATGGAGAAGTTGGAATGAGGAATTTAGAATTGGTTTTCTACGCGGCTGCCAGTGCGCTCGTACTGGCAGACGCGTGTCGTTTTTTTGGTATCAGCCGGCAAAAGCCTGCCCGATGTTGCGCCGGGCAAACCCAGCGCGGATTTCGTTTAGAATCAGCGGGTCGTCAATGGTGGAGGGCAGCGCGAAGTCTTCGCCGTCGGCTAGTTGGCGCAGCGTCTTGCGCAGGATTTTGCCCGAGCGGGTTTTGGGTAACCGGCTCACCACCAGCACTTGCCGGAAGCAAGCCAGCGCGCCGATACGGGCGCGCACGGCCGCCACCAGCTCGGCTTCGAGGGCGGCCTCCCCTATTGCCTGGCCATCTTTGAGCACCACCAGGCCCGCGGGCACCTGGCCCCGCAGCGGGTCGGCGAGGCCCAGTACGGCGCACTCGGCCACGGCCGGGTGGGCGGCCAGTATTTCTTCCATCTCGCCGGTGCTGAGGCGGTGGCCGGCCACGTTTATCACGTCATCGACGCGGCCCATGATGTAGCAGTAGCCCTCGGCATCGCGGTAACCGCCGTCGCCGCTGAGGTAGTAGCCGGGGAAGGCGGTCAGGTACTGCTGGTAGCGGGCCTCGTCGCGCCAGAGGGCCGGGAAGCTGCCGGGCGGCAGCGGCAACCTGATGGCTACCAGGCCGGTAGTGCCCGCCGGCACGGGCTGGCCGGCCTCGTCCAGAATCTGCACGTCGTAGCCCGGCACCGGGAAGCCGGCGCTGCCGGCGCGGGGCGGCGGCATCTCTTCCAGGCCCACCAGGCTGCCCACCATGGCCCAGCCCGACTCGGTCTGCCACCAGTGGTCTATCACCGGCACGCCCAGCACCTGCCCGGCCCAGGCAAAGGTGGCGGGGTCGCAGCGCTCGCCGGCCAGAAACAATTGGCGCAGGCTGCGCAGGTCGTATTGCTGCGCCAGCAGGCCCTCGGGGTCTTCCTTCTTGATAGCCCGAATGGCGGTGGGCGCCGTGAACAGCACGTTTACCCGGTGCTGCTCGACCAGGCGCCAGAACGCGCCGGCGTCGGGCGTGCGCACCGGCTTTCCTTCATATAGCACAGAGGTACAGCCCCTTATGAGCGGTCCATACACGATGTAGCCGCTGCCCACGGCCCAGCCAATATCGGAGCCCGTAAACATGACCTCGCCGGGGGCCAGCCCATACACGGCTTCCATGCTGAAGCGCATGGCCACGGCGTGGCCGCCGTGGTCGCGCACCACGCCCTTGGGCCGGCCGGTGGTGCCGCTGGTGTACAGGATGTAGAGCGGGTGCGTGGCCGGCACCGGCACGGCCGCCACGGGCTCGGCTTGCAGCACCTGCTGAAAATCGACGTCGCGGCCGGGCTGCAGAGCGGCCGTTACAAACGCGCGCTGGAGCACCACCACGTGGGCCGGCTGGTAAGTGGCCTCAGCCAGGGCCGCATCGACGAGCGGCTTGTAGGGAATGACGCGGTCAAACTCCAGCCCGCCCGACGCGCAGATGATGACGCGCGGCTGGGCATCGTCGATGCGCACGGCCAGCTCGTGGGCCGCAAAGCCGCCAAACACCACCGAGTGGATGGCTCCCAGCCGGGCGCAGGCCAGCATGGCCACCACCGCCTCGGGCAGGTTGGGCATGTAGATGATGACGCGGTCGCCCACCTCCACGCCCAGCGCCCGCAGCCCCCCGGCAAAGCGCGCCGTGAGGCTCAGCAGCTCGGCGTAGGTGTAGGTGCGCCCGGTGTTGGTCACGGGCGAGTCGTAGATAAGGGCTGCCTGCTGGGCGCGGCCGTGCGCCACGTGGTAGTCGAGGCACAGAAAACACGTATTCAGCTCGCCGCCCCGAAACCAGCGGTAGGCGCCGCTCGCTTCCTGGCTCAGGGGCTCGGTGGGCAGCTTAGCCCAGGGCAGCCGGGCGGCCTGGGCGGCCCAAAAGCCGGCCGGGTCGGCCAGGCTGGCGGCGTGGGTAGCGGCGTAGGAGCAGGCAGGTTTCATGGGTGGGGAAGGAATGAGTAGATGGGTAAATGAGTAAGTGAGCAAGTTATTAGCTGAGCGTATGAGCGATGCCTAGGCCAAGTGGCTCATCTACTCATTTACTCCCCTACTCATTTACCGCCCGCCAGCAGCTCGCGCACTTTTTGCATGAGCTGGCGGGTGCTGAAGGGCTTGGGAATGTAGAGGTCGGCCCCGGCGGCGTAGCCTTTTTGTACGTCGGCGGGCTGGCTTTTGGCCGAGAGGAAGATGACTTTGGTAGCGGCGCGGCCGGGGTACTCCCGAATTTGGCGGCACACCTGGTAGCCGTCCACATCGGGCATCATCACGTCGAGCAGCACCAGGTCGTAGGGCGTGGCGTGGATGGCGGCCAGGGCCTCGGTGCCGTTGCGGGCAATGCCGACCTGGTAGCCATTCTTGCGCATCAAAAACTCGAGCGACATGACGATATTCGGTTCATCATCAACCAATAAGATAGCGGGCGCACTCATAGCGAAAAGGATGGGATAAAGGGAGCCGCCGCCCGCGCGGGCACCACCAGCGGCAGCTCGATAAAGAAACGGGCGCCCTGCTCGGGGGCGCTTTCGACCCAAATGCGGCCCTGGTGCAGCTCCACTATTTTTTTGGTAATGGCCAGGCCCAGGCCCGAGCCCTCGGGCTTGCGCATGTTCTGGTGGTGGGCCTGAAAGAACTTGTCGAATATCTGGTGCTGCTCGGCTGGGGAAATGCCCTTGCCGTTGTCCTCCACGCACAGCAGCAGCACGTCGGCGGCGGGCCAGGCCAGCACTGCAATGCGGCCCGGCCGGCCCGGCAGCGTAGCCTTAATGGCGTTGGAAAGCAGGTTGATGAGCACCTGCATGAGGCGGTCGCGGTCGGCGGGCAGCAGCGGCAGGGTGGGCGGCACGTCCAGGCGCAGCTCGGCGCCGCGCTCGCGGGCCAGCTGGGCCACGGCCTCGGCGGCCTCCTGCACCACGTCGGCCAGCACCAGGGGCGTGCGGTCGAGGCTGGCCTGTCCGCTCTCAAAGCGCTCTAAGTCAAGCACTAACGAAATAAGGCGCGTGAGGCGCTCGGCCTCCCGGCTGATGGTGTGCTGAAAGCGCTCGCGCTCCTCCACTTCCAGCTCGGGGTTGTCGGCCAAAATTTCGGCCAGCGCCCGGATGCTGGTGAGCGGCGTGCGCAGCTCGTGCGTGACGGTGTACAGGAATTCATCCTTCTGCTGGTCAAGGGCTTGCAGCTGCTGGTAGGCCTGGCGCAGCTCGTCGGTGAGGCGCTGCAGCTGGCGGCTCTGCTTCTGCAGCTGGCGGTTGGCTTCCAGCAGCTGCTGGCTTTCCCGCAGAATACCCACCACGTTGTCGTAGCTGATTTCTTCGGCCCCCGCCACCGAGGCCAGCAGCAGCCGCGCCGAGGCCGGGCCCAGGGTGCCAGCCAGCAGCTTTTCGGCGTAGGTGAGCAGGCGCGGGTCGGCGGCGGCGAATTGGTGAAGTGGTGAAGTGGTGAGGTGGTGAGGTGGTGAAGTGGTGAGGTGGTGAGTTGCTGGCTGCTCAGCGTTAGCCTCGAAATTGATAACTGATGACTGATAACTGTTAACTGACAACGCGTCGGGGAAGCGCTCGGCGAAGGCGCGCAGAGCCTGGTTGGTGCGCTTCTTACCCAGGAAGCCGAGCAGCAGGGCGCGCACGTCGGGCAGAGGGGTGCGGCCCTGCCAGCCGGCAATTTCTTCGGCCAGACTGCGGCGCCGAAACACATCCACAAACACGTCGGCCTGGCGCAGCTCCAGGGCCGTGGGCGGCAGGGCCAGCGACAGCCCCACGTAGAGGCCCACGTTGAAAAACCAGCTCCAGAACAAGCCGTGCGAGAGGTAATCGAGCCCATCGAGGCCAAACAAGGCGCCCGGCCGCAGCCACGCCAGGCCCCCCACCCCAGCCGTGAGCAGCGACGCGGGCAGCCGGCCCGGCCCCACCAGCGTGGGCAGCACCAGCGTAAAAAACCACACCGCAAACCCCGCCAGAATGCCCAGCGTGGCCCCGCGCCGGGTGCCGCCCTTCCAGTAGAGCCCACCTAGCACGGCCGGCAAAAACTGCGCTACCGCCGCAAACGACACCAGGCCGGTGTTTACCAGCGGCAGCTGCCGGCCCACCCCGGCGTAGTAGCCGTAGGCCAGGGCCAGCACCAGCAGCACGGCCAGCCGGCGGCTGACGAGGGCCACCCGGCCCAGGTAGGCAAACCAGCGCCGCTGGGCCGCGGGCTGGGCGGCCGGCAGGCGTACCAGCAGCGGCATGAGCAGGTGGTTGCTCATCATCACGCTCAGGGCAATGGTTTCGACGATAATCATGCTGCTGGCCGCCGACAGCCCGCCCAGGTAGGTGAGCAGCGCCAGCCACGAGTGCCCGGTGGCCAGCGGCAGGGCCAGCACAAACGTATCGGCATCGAGGCCCCGGCCGCCCAGCTTGAGCATCCCGCCGAAGGCGATGGGCAGCACGAATACATTGATAATGAGCAGGTAGAGCGGAAACAGCCACATGGCTTTGCGCAGGTGGTCTTCGTCCACGTTCTCGACCACGGCCACTTGAAACTGGCGCGGCAGCAGCAGCACCGCCGACATGCTGAGCACCAGCAGCGTGAGCCACTCGGCGCCGCTGGTGCCCGCACCCCGGAAAGTAAAGAGCTGCCGCAGCGCCGGCACCGCCGCCGCCTGATTGAACAAGTCGGCGAAGCCCCCGAACAGCCCGAACGTGACGAAGCCGCCCAGCAGCAAAAACGCCAGCAGCTTCACCAGGCTTTCGAGGGCCACGGCCAGCACCACGCCCTCGTGCCGCTCGGTAGCCTCCACCGAGCGCACCCCAAACAGGATGGTGAACGCCGCCAGCGTACCGGCCGTGAACAGCGCCGGCCCCGTGGTGCCCGCCCCGTGGCCGCCCCCGGTCAAGATAACAAAGGAGTTAGCTATCGCCTTGATTTGCAGCGCGATGTAGGGCACTACGCCCAGCACGCACACGCCCGTAACCAGCGCGCCCAGGCTGGCGCTTTTGCCGTAGCGGGCCGAAATGAAATCGGCGATGGAGGTGAGCCGCTGCTGCCGGCACACCCGGATTATCTTGCGCAGCACCAGCCACCACGCCGGGGCCAGTAGCCCCGGCCCCAGGTAAATGCCCACGAAGCTCAGGCCCTGGTGCGCCGCCCGCCCCACCGAGCCGTAGTAGGCCCAGGCCGTGCAGTACACGGCCATGCTCAGGGCATACACGTAGGGGTTGGCCACCAGGCTCTTGCGCGCCGCCGACCGCCGCTCGGCGGCGAACGCAACGCCGAAAAGCAGGGCCAGGTAGCCGAAGGAAAACGTGATGACCAGCAGCTTGTTCATTTATCAGTTATCAATTATCAGTTATCAGTTATCAGTTAATGAAAAGAACGTCATGCAGACCGCAGGGAAGCATCTCGCGTGGGGTACTACTATCAATCGCTCAACGAGGCGCGCGAGATGCTTTCCTGCGGTCTGCATGACGTTCTTTTTAATTTTCAACGCTCTTCCTTGACTCTCACCAGCCAGCCGGTGAGGCCAATGAGCAGCAGCCAGGTGAGCAGCACGTAGAGGTAGAGCACCGGCACGCCGGCCACGCGCCCGTCGTGGTCAAACGCGCCCAGCAGCGGATAATTGAGTAGCGCCGTGAAGAGGGCCGCCACAAAGAGCAGGCGCTGCCCCTGCTGCGGGCCGCTGGGGAGAGGAAGTTTGGGCTTCATGATGGGAGCAGTATTCGCAGGAGGCCGTAACATAAAAACCCGCCCGGCGGGCTGCCTGACGGGTTTTTCAGTGAAAATCAGGCACTTACTAGCCGTCCATCAGCTTCACGTCGCGGGTGTCCTTCATCAGGGCCATGCCGACAAAAAAGCAGACCAGGGCAATGATGACCGGGTACGCCAGGCCCAGCAGGCTCTTGTGCTCGTTGGCGAAGGTGCCGGCCGGCTGGGCCGCCGCCCACACGCCGATGGACGTGGCAATGAGCGGCACAAAGCCCCCAAACACGCCGTTGCCGATGTGGTAAGGCACCGAAAGCGAGGTGTAGCGCACGTTGGTCGGAAACAGCTCGACGAGGTAGGCGGCGATGGGGCCGTACACCATGGTCACGAACAGCACGAGGCAGAAGGTGAGCACTATCATCATGGGCACGTTGGGGGCCAGGGCCTTCATCACAGCGGGCACGGCCTTGCCGGCGGCGTCCACGGTGGCGGGGGTCACTTCGGTGAGCGGCCCGGCGTAGGCCTGCAGCCCGTGAAACAGCGGAATGGTGAACAGGGCCCCGCAAATCATGCCCGTCATGATGATGCGCTTGCGGCCGATGCGGTCGGACAGGGAGCCGAAGTAGATGAACAGCGGCGTGGCCAGCAGCATGGCCACCACCAGCACCATGCTCGAATCAACGATGTCGAGCTTGAGCACGGTATTCATAAACGAATAGGCCTGAAACTGGCTGGTGTAAAAAATCACGCCCTGGCCCATGGTCACGCCAAACAGGGCAATGAGCACCAGGCGGCGGTTAACAGGGTTCACGAACGAGTCGCGCAGGGGATTGGTGCTGGTAGTGCCCTTTGCTTTGGCATTGGCAAACAGCGGCGACTCGTGCAGCTTCTTGCGGATGTAGTACGAAGCAATCACCAGCAGGCCCGAGAGCAGGAACGGGATGCGCCAGCCCCACTCTTTGAAGGCGGCCTCCCCCATCGTTTTGCGGGTAATCACAATGACCAAAATGCTGAGGATGAGGCCCCCGGTGGCCGTAATCTGGATGAAGCTGGTGTAGTAGCCGCGCTTTTTATCGGGGGCATACTCGGCCACGTAGGTGGCCGCGCCGCCGTATTCGCCGCCCAGGGCCAGACCCTGGAAGATGCGCAGCACCAGCACAATGGCCGGGGCCAGCCAGCCAATGCGGTCGTAGCTAGGCACCAGGCCCGTGAGAAACGTGGCCCCGCCCATGATAAGCAGCGTGACCAGAAAAGTGTATTTGCGCCCCACCATGTCGCCGATGCGGCCGAAGAACACGGCCCCGAATGGCCGCACCACGAAGCCCACCCCGAAGATGGCCAGCGCCCCCAGCAGCGACTTGGTAAAATCGCCGGAAGTGCCAAACAGCACCGGCCCAATAATGGCCGCCAGCGAGCCAAAGATGTAGAAGTCGTACCACTCGATGACCGTGCCCACCGACGAGGCCGTGATGACCT
>CAXTFI010000110.1:0-15641 GCA_964243255.1 uncultured Hymenobacter sp. | reverse complement strand
AAAATCAGCCTCATCAGCGGGCGCAACCGGGCCGAGTACGCCGACAAGGTCATCGCCATCGAGCAGCACGCGCTGCTGTTTGCCACGCCCAGGGTGCCCTACCACTGGGTGCCGCAGGACATGGAGCAGGCCGGCCATTTCTGCGTCTTTACCCCCGATTTTCTGCTGCCGGCCAAGAGCGGCGTCGTCCTGGACGAGCTGCCGCTTTTTCGGGCCGGCGGCAGCCCCGTCTTTCAGGTCAGCGAGGCGGAGAGCGCCGAAATTACGGCCATATTTGAGAAGATGCACCGGGAAATCAACTCCCAATATGCCTACAAGTACGATTTACTCCGCACCTACGTGCTGGAGCTGCTTCATTTCGGCCAGAAGCTCCAGCCCGTGACGGCGCTCTATCCGGCCCACACGGCCTCGGCGCGGGTCACGTCCTTGTTCATTGAGCTGCTGGAGCGGCAGTTTCCGATTGAAACGCCCCAGCAGCGGCTGCGCCTGCGCACGGCCGCCGACTACGCCGACCGGCTGGCCGTGCACGTCAACCACCTCAATAAGGTGCTCAAGGAAACGACCGGCCGCACCACCACCGACCTGATTGGGAGCCGCGTGACGCAAGAGGCCAAGCTGCTGCTCCAGCAAACCAACTGGAACGTGTCGGAAATTTCCGACAGCCTCGGGTTTGCCGAGGTGGCCCACTTCTCCAATTTCTTCAAGCGCCAGACCGCCGTGTCGCCCGCCGCCTTTCGCGGGGGGTAGGGCCATGATGTGAATTTCGCAACGAATGGATTGATGGGCGCAAACCCGCAGCAGCGGGCGGGGCAGACCTTTGCTGGGTAAACATTACCCCCCATTATGGAGCTGCGCAACAACACCATCCTCATCACCGGCGGCACCAGCGGCTTCGGCTACGAATTTGCCCGCCAGCTGCTGGCCTTCGGCAACACGGTACTTATCACCGGCCGCGACCCGGCCCGGCTCGCCGACACCAAGCAACGCCTGCCCCAGGTGCATATCTTCCAGAGTGACGTGAGCGACCCGGCCGCCATCCGGCAGCTCTACGCAGCCGTGGTGGCGCAATTTCCGGCCCTCAACATCTTGATTAACAACGCGGGGGAGATGCGCAAACTCAATCTGCAAGACCCCGCCACGGACTTGCTCGACCTGACGCGGGAAATCGACACCAACCTGGCGGGGCCGATTCGCATGGTGCAGCAGTTTCTGCCCCAACTGCGCGCCCAGCCCACCGCCGCTATCCTCAACGTCACTTCCGGGCTGGCCCTCACGCCCTACCCCGTCTCGCCGGTGTACGGGGCCACCAAGGCCGGGCTGCGCTCCTACACCCAGTCGCTGCGGGTGCAGTTGCAAGGCACTAACGTTAAGGTGTTTGAGCTGGTTGCTCCGTCGGCCAAAACGCCGCTGTTTGACCAGTTCCGACCGGATATGGCGGGCAGCGGCATCAAGGAAAGCGACCTGATGGCCCCCGAGAAGGTAGTGGCGCAGGCCATCCACGCGCTGCAGCGCGACGCCGGGGAAGTGTTTCCGGGCCTGGCCACGGCGCTGCGCTATATGAGCCGCCTGGCGCCCGGCTTTATGGTGAAGCAGTTGAGCAAGGGCCTGGCCGGGGCCCTGCCGCAGCCGAAAGCAACCGCGCAACCGAACGGCTGAAGCAGCCCAACTACCCATTCTAGGTGGGCTGCCTCGCCCAGCGTTACGCTACTCGCTTACCCCCTTCGCCAACCCGAACGACCATGAAAATCATTAGCGGCCTGTTGCT
Source organism: uncultured Hymenobacter sp. (assembly GCA_964243255.1). Taxonomy (GTDB): domain Bacteria; phylum Bacteroidota; class Bacteroidia; order Cytophagales; family Hymenobacteraceae; genus Hymenobacter. Next base: position 13,876 of record CAXTFI010000110.1, on the reverse strand, counting down.
GCTCGTTTCCGTTTACCTAAGCATCCGACACGGCTGGGCGGGCATCACCCAGACGCTCAAGCCCGCGGAAGCGGCGATGCTCGCCGGCCTGGGCTTCACCAGGCCCACGCTGTACGCGTTCAGTCTCTACACCCTGGCCGGGGCCGTGTTGCTGCTGTTTCCGCAAACGTTCTTTTGGGGCAACCTGCTCCACGCGGTCGGGTTCGTGCTGCTGGCGGCGCTGGCCCTGCGCACGGGCAACCCGCGCCTCGCCGCCACGGAACTTGCCGTCCTGCTGCTGCCCCTGGCCCTGATTTGGCTCAAGCACCCGCTGGCGAAGTAACCGATTGCCTTCCCTCGGCTCAACCAACTGAGACTTCCCTAACCAGGGCTACCGGCACAAGGGTGCTGGTTATCAGCCGCCGCGGCCTGCGCACCCCAATCCAGCAAACTGGGATTGGGGCTTCTGGTGATTTTATCCCCCCGCTGCTGCGAAAAGGCCTTCTTAGGCGTGGCAGTCCAGTGACTGGTTTTGGCAATAAGGGTGCGGGGCGCAATATCAACAAATCGGCTACCTTGGGCCTCCCTGTTCACCTTCACCATCCAGCCCCATTGCGCTATGGGAACGAAACGGCCCCACCACTGCCCGGTCTATGAGCGCGGCTGCCTTCGGCTTGTCCAGATGCTTGTCCTGGAATGATTGGAGATACCGCTCCTCGAAACAAAAGACCTGCAGCTCGCAGTTCGCGCCGCCGTAGTCCTGGTTGTAGCGCACCAGGCGGTTTTTCCGCACCAGGTACTACGCGCCCGCTTGCAGCACGCCGGCCCGCACGCACAAAAACAGGTGGCCGGGCACGGACTGCTCCGGCAGCGCGGCGGCTCTGGGCCGGTAGCCGGGGCTAAGAAGCTCGCATTTTTTAAGTGAAAAACGGCTTTTACGGCATCCAGGGGGCTATTTTAGAAAATAATTCCGAAAAGGCTTGACCGTGGACTATACTCCACGGTGTTTATTGGGGGCATTCCACGCTACTCCCCCTGCCCATGCTCATCGGCGAAATTGTCCGGCAAACCGGCATCTCCCGCGACACCATCCGGTACTACGAACGCTTGGGCCTGCTGCAGGCCGAAGGCCGCCCGTCTCCGTTCAATAATTACAAGGCCTACCCGGCCGCTGTCCTCACCCGCCTGGGCCTGATTCAGCAGGCCAAGCGCCTGGGCTTTACGCTGGCCGAAATTGCCGACGTGCTCTACCTGTGGGAGAATGCGCAGCTTTCGGATGCCGACATCCAGGCCCGCATCACGGCGAAGGTAGCCGCGATTGACGAGAAAATCCGCCTGCTCGACGACATGCGCACCAGTCTGCTGCGCAACCTGACCGCTGCGCAAGCCGGCCGTTGCGCCTGAGGCCCTGCCCGCCCGCCCCAAACCGGGGCGTCCTGCTTTGGAAGTCTTCGTTCCCCTTTTTTACCTACTCATGAAAAAGACGGTACTACTGCCCGCTGTCCTGGCGCTGGGCCTCGCCCGCCCGGCCACGGCCCAACCCTTGTCCCCCATTGGGGTGTGGACCAATCCGGCCAATAAGATGGCAACGTTCGAAATCTTCCCGTGCGGCAAGCAGCTCTGCGGCCGGTTCGCAAGCGTTACCAACGACCCGGCTACGAAGCCCCGGCTCGATGCGCTTAACGCTGACCCCAAGCTGCGCGGCCGCTCGCAGGCCGGGCTGGTGTTTATGCAGCACTTCCAGCCCGTGGGCGACAACAGGTGGGAAGACGGCAAAATCCACAACTTCGACGACGGCAAAACCTATTCCTGCCTGCTGCGCATGGAGCGGCCCAACGAGCTGCTAATAAAAGGCTACATCGGCTTTTCGCTCCTTGGCAAATCGCAAACCTGGACCCGGCTCCGCTAGGACCCGCTTCCCTACCCTACCCCCACTCCCATGATGAACAAGCGCATAGTCGCCGTCCGGGCGGGCGGCCCCGAGCAGCTCCAGCTACTGGAAGAACCCCTGCCCGTGCCCCAGCCCGGCGAAGTACGCCTGCGGGTGCTGGCGGCCGGCGTCGCCTACGGCGACACAATGTTCCGGCAAGGCAAATCGCCGGGAGCCCCGCCGTTTCCGCTGACGCCGGGCTACGACCTGGTGGGCGAGGACGACGCCGTGGGCTCGGGCGTAACCGGTTTCCGCCCCGGCGACCGGGTAGCGGCCCTGCCGGGCCTGGGCAGCTACACCACGTATCGCGGCCTGCCCGCTGCCAGTCTGATTCCGGTACCCGCGAACCTGAAGCCGGCCGAAGCGGTCAGCGTGGTACTGAACTACACGACGGCGTACCAGCTGCTGACGAAGGCGGCGGGGCTGCGAGCGGGCCAAAGCGTGCTCATCCACGGCGCGGCCGGAGGCGTAGGCACCGCCGTATTGCAAGTAGGCCAGTTACTGGGCCTTACGGTGTACGGCACGGCCTCGTCGGGCAAGCAGGAGGTTATCCGGCAGGCGGGCGGCGTGCCCATCGACTACACCAAAACCGATTATGTGGCCGAAATCCAGCGCCTCACCGGCGGGCAGGGCGTAGCTGCCGTCCTCGACCCCATCGGGGGCGCGCACGTAACGCAGTCCTACCGGGCGCTGGGCCGCAAAGGCACGCTCGTGCTGTTTGGCGCGGCGGCAGCCACGCAACGCACGGGCAGCTTCGTGTTCGGCCTACTCGGCACCATGTGGCGCCTGGCGCTGCTGAAGCTGCGGCCCGATGGCCGCCGGATAACCATCCATGTACACCATCACCGGGAAAGCGAACAAGGCGAGCGTGCAGGCCGACCTGGCCCGGATGGTGCAGTGGCTGAGCGAAGGCAAAATCAGCCCCGTCATTGCCCGCGTATTGCCGCTGAGCCAGGCGGCTGAAGCGCACCGCCTGCTGGAACAGACCAAGCCCGTTGGTAAAATCGTGCTCGAACCCTAGCGCGAAGCCGGCCTGAAGGCCAGGTGCATTTGCGCGGTAATTTCTTTGCTGCGGGGGATACCCCATTACTCTTTAGTAGCTTCTCGCCTTGTTGTTTCATGTCAGTAGCAGTCAACCTCTTTCTTTCAATCGGTGGCGTCCTGCTGGGGCTGGCGGCCGTGGGCTACGGCTACTACGTGTACGCCCCGGTGCCCCGAGCGCCCCACCTGAGCGCGGCGCTGCAAACGGCCACTATCCGGGTGGGCGCGAGCGCTCGTACCGGGCCTACGTGCCCGCCCGGTTGCCGCCCCACGCGCCGCTGGTGCTGGTGCTGCACGGCTCGAACATCGACGGGGCCACCATGCGCCAGTGGACGGGCTACGAATTCGACGAGCTGGCCGACCAGCACGGGTTCGTAGTGCTGTACCCCGATGGCTACCAAAAGAACTGGAACGACTGCCGCCGCGACGCGACCTTCCGGGCCAAGACGGCGAACATCGACGACGTGGGCTTTTTGCGGGCGCTGGTGGAAACCTACCAGCAACAGCTCGGCATCGACCCGGCGCGGGTGTACGCCTTCGGCTACTCCAGCGGCGGCCAGATGGCGTTTCGCCTGGCCCTGGAAGCGCCCCAGCTGGTGGCGGCCATCGCCACCACGGCGGCCAACTTGCCCCCACCGGCCAACTGCTCGTGTCCGCCAGACGACGGCCCCACCCCGCGGGTGCTGCTGGTAGCCGGCACCCAGGACCCCATTAGCCCGTACAACGGCGGCCAGGTGACGCTGTTTGGCTTTGGCAGCCGGGGCCTGGTGCTCTCGGCAACCGCCACGGCCGAGCAGTTTGCCCGGCGCAACGGCCTGCTGGCCCCGCCCACGACTTCCACCTTACCCCACCAACGGGCTAGCGACCCCACGGTAGTAGAAAGCCTAACCTGGGTGCGCAACGAGGAGCCGTGGGTGACGCTTTATACTGTGCGGGGCGGCGGCCACGTGGTGCCGCAGCCCCGGTACCGGTTTGGCCGCCTGCTGGGCCGCACCACCGGCGACCTGGATATGCCTGCTCAGGCTATCGCTTTTTTTGGCTTAAAGCCGCGCGTTGCCTTGTGATTTCAGGACCTCCGCAAAACGGGCGTTTGCTAGTCGCACCAAGGCTGGTAAACGCCCGTGTTGCCGAGGTCCTGGTACTATGCGCCACTACGGTGCGCGACTGGCGGCTTTACTCGAACTGTGCGGCTACTCCTTTGCGGAAAGCTTCGGGACCGGCAGTCAGGCGCTGGCGGCCCCGGCCTTGCCCGTGGGAGCCGCCGCCAGGGGGGGCTTTTGACGCCTACGTGCTGCAACCGCCCGCTAACCCCACCGTGCAGTGCGAGGCCGCGACCGTCGGGGACGTATGTTTTGTTGAAAAGTCCAACTTGCGGCGGTGATTGAGGGCGCGCAGCCAGCGCTACGGTAGCTAGACGGCGCGGGTTACCGCGCTTTTTGCCCGGAAGGATGCGCTGCACTACTGGCGGCCGGCCGCCAGTTGGGGCGCTCTTTCAGGTACTCGGTGGGCAGCCGGCCGGTGTGGCGCATCAGCAGCTGCGCGAAATGCGTGGGGCTGGCGTAGCCCACAGACTCGGCTACCTGGCTGACGTTCAGACCAGAACAGCGTAGCAACGCCACGGCCCGCTCCAGCCGCTGCTGGATGACGAACTGGTGGGGCGTCAGCCCGGTCGTGCGTTTGAACACCCGGCAGAAGTGGTAGGGACTCAAAAATACCAACGCCGCCAACTCTTCCAGGCGAATAGGCTCCCGCAGGTGGGCCTGCACGTAATCGCGCAGCTGGCGCAGGCGCTCGGCCGGCAGCTTGCCCCGGTGCGCGGGCAGCTCGTGCACGAAGGCGCAGTGCCGACGCAGCAGCTGGGCGGCCAGCAGCTGGGTGGCGGTTTCGGCAAACAGGTTATCCAGCCCGGCCGGGCCCTGAAGCTCCTGCGCCAAGGTCCGGCCTAGCTCATATAAGAGGGGGTCGGGCACGTCCCAGCCCTCGCGCAGCTCGATGCGCGCCGCGTTTTGGCCGGCCGCTTCGGCCGTGCGCATCAGCAGGTCATGGGGCAGGTACAAGTGCGCTGAGTGCACCGGCTCGGCCGCAAGGGCGGCCCACTGCATCTGGTAGGGCGGGTGGTAGTGGGCGGTGAGCTTGACGGTGCCGGGCGCCGAGCGGTAGGTGTGCTGCCGGCCGCCGGTGCTCAGGTTCACCCGCAGGGCCCCGGACAGCAGTAGTATCAGGCGAACCTGGTGGGGCGGGGCCAGCTCGCTGGGCGTCACATGGGTAGGCTCCTCAAAAAGCTGCACCGCCAGGTCGGGCCAACGCTGCTCGCGCAGCAGCTGGGTTTGGGCGAGGGCACCGGGCCGGCGCATCGCCGCGGCGTAGTGCCGGGTTTGGTTGAACCAGCGGCTTTGCCGGGCGTCCCGGTCATCGTAGCGAAGCGTATTAACGTTGCCGAGCGGGTGCATAAAGCCGACCTTAAAAACCAAGATTGCCGCGGGCGCGACGGTCTAATTTAACCAGCGAAAAACAAATTGGTTAACGCAGGTACTTACTTCATGCCCCTTGCAGGGTCGCAAAAGAGCAATTTCCCGCGCAAGAAGCGCAATAATCCAAGCGCCGTTTACTAAACACCTCCCCTAAGTTTGCTCCTGCACTTCACTTTCCAGCGCGAGTGACCGAGTTGCCCCGAGAATCAGTAATCCCCGACCCAAGTTGCGATGAACAACTCCCCAAGCTTCAGCAACGCGGCGCTGCCCCTCACGCTGACCATCAACGGCACCGAGCGGCAGCTGGCCGTCGAGCCGCGCACCACGCTGCTGGATTTGCTGCGCGAAACCCTGCACCTGACCGGCACCAAGAAGGGCTGCGACCACGGCCAGTGCGGGGCCTGCACCGTGCTGCTCGACGGCCAGCGCCGGGTGAGCTGCCTGGCCCTGGCCTGCGCCCACGACGGGGCCGAAGTCACCACCATCGAGGGGCTGGGCACGGCCGACGCGCTGCACCCGCTGCAGCAAGCCTTTATCGACCACGACGCCTTTCAGTGCGGCTACTGCACGCCCGGCCAAATCTGCTCGGCGGTCGGGCTCATTCGGGAAGGCCACGCCCGCACCCGCGACGAGGTGCGCGAGCTGATGAGCGGCAACCTCTGCCGCTGCGGCGCCTACCCCAACATCAGCGACGCCATTCTTTCCGTCCTTTCCCAGCCGGCAGCGGTATGAAAAACTTTGGCTATATGCGCGCCGCCGACGTGGCCGAGGCCGTGCGGGCCGGTGCCACGCCCCAGGTCCAGTTTCTGGCCGGCGGCACCAACCTCATCGACCTGATAAAGTACGACGTGGCCCTGCCCGACGCCCTGGTCGACATCAACCGCCTGCCCTTGCGCGGCATCACGGAGCACGCGGGCGGGGGCCTGCGCCTGGGCGCCCTCACCACCAACGCCGAAACGGCCTACCACCCCGAAGTGCAGGCCCGCTACCCGCTGCTGAGCAGCGCCATCCTGGCCGGGGCTAGCGCCCAGCTGCGCAACGCGGCCACCAACGGCGGCAACCTCAACCAGCGCACCCGCTGCCCGTATTTCTACGATACGGCCAGCGCCTGCAACAAACGCCAGCCCGGCAGCGGCTGCGCCGCCATCGGGGGCGTAAACCGCGAGCTGGCCATCCTGGGCACGAGCGCGAGCTGCATTGCCACCTACCCCGGCGACATGGCCGTGGCCCTGGCCGTGCTCGACGCCCAGGTGCAGGTGACGGGGCCGGCCGGCGAGCGGGTTATTGCCCTGGCCGACTACCACCGCCTGCCCGGCGACGAGCCCTGGCGCGACAACACCCTGCAACCCGGCGAGCTGATAACGGCCATCGACCTGCCGCCCGCCAACTTTGGCCCGCACCACACCTACCTCAAAATCCGCGACCGGCTCTCCTACGCCTTCGCCCTGGTGAGCGTGGCCGTGGCCCTGCGTTTGGCCGCCGACGGCACCATTGCCGAGGCGCGCATCGCGCTGGGCGGCGTGGCCCACAAGCCCTGGCGCGTGCCCGCCGCCGAAGCTCTGCTGCGGGGCCAGCGGCCGTCGGCCGAGGCCTTTGGCGCGGCGGCGGCGCAGCTGCTGGCCGGCGCGGTGGGGCAGGGCCAGAACGACTTTAAAATCGACCTGGCGCACCGCGCCATCGTGCGGGCCTGCCGGCAGGCGGCGGCCGGCACCCCCCAGTCGCAAACCGATAAGCACATCCGTTGATTTCACCCGGCTATGACTCCCGCAACCTCTGACGCTACCCTGGCCCCGGCCGCGCCGCCCGCCAGCATCCCCCGGCGCCTGGAAGGCCCCGACAAGGTGCGCGGCCGGGCCTTGTACGCCGGCGACATCACCGCCCAACGTATGCCCGGCGGCGTGCTCGACGCGGCCGTGGCTGTAACCAGCACCCAGGCCAGCGGCCGCATCCTTAGTATCGACCCGGCCGCGGCCCTGGCCCAGCCGGGCGTGCGGCTGGTGATGACCCACGAAAACGCGCCCCGCCTGCATGGCGTGCTGGCCACCAACGGGGCCGAAATCGGCGACCTGCTGCCCTTGCAGGACGAGCAGCTGCACTACTACGGGCAGTGCATCGCCCTGGTGGTGGCCGACACGCTGGAGCACGCCCGCGCCGCCGCCCCGCTGGTGGCCGTGCGCTACTCGGCCCCCGACCCGAAAGCGGCTTTTACCCTGGCGCAGGGCGCCGACCGGGCCAAAGACGTGGCGAAAGTGGGCGCCGGCGACCCCGGCCAGGTAAAAATTGGCGACCCGCAGCCGGCCTACGACCAGGCCGATTACCAGGTCGATATGACGTTTCGGACCGCCCCGCACCACCACAACGCGATGGAGCCGGGGGCCGTGGTGGCGGCCTGGGACGAGGACGGCGGCCTCACCGTGCAGCTGCCCACGCAGTTCACCTACGGCGACGCCAACATCCTGGGCGAGGCCTTCCGCTTCGGGCTCAAAGAGCGGCTGCCGCGCATCATTGCGCAGGTGCTCGGCGGGATTGAGTTCGACAATAAGGTCCGGGTTATTTCCACGCTGGCCGGCGGGGCCTTCGGGGCCAAAAACGCCAACATCCACCTGCTGCTGGCCCCGATGGCGGCCAAGCTTAACGGGCGGCCGGTGAAGCTGGTGCTCGACCGCGCCCAGACGTTTTCGCTCATGCCGTTTCGGGGCGAGATGCAGCAGCGCATCCGCCTCGGGGCCGACGAAAACGGCCAGCTTCAGGCTATTATCCACGATGCCCTGATGGCCAAGGGCACGGCCGGCCAGTTCATCGCGCCTATCGGCGAAGCTACCAAGCAGGCGTACAGGGCGCCCAACATCGGCATTCACGTGCAGGCCGCCGAACTCGACACCAACGCTCCCGGCTGGATGCGCGGCCCTGGCGCGCCCAACGGCCAGTTTGCCCTGGAAAGTGCCCTCGACATGCTGGCCGAAAAGCTGGGCCTCGACCCGCTTGACCTGCGCCTGCGCAACCACGCCGACACGGAGCCGGGCACGGGCAAGGAGTGGAGCAGCAAGTCGCTGATACAGTGCTATCAGGCCGGCGCCGCCCGCATTGGCTGGGCCGACCGTAACCCGCAGGTGGGCAGTATGCGGGAAGATGGCCGGCTCATCGGCTACGGCATGGCCACGGCCATTTACCCGGTGCTGCAAATGCCGTCGGTTACGCGCATCACGCTCGGGCCCGACGGGCGGGCCGTGGTGCAGTCGGCCACCCAGGAAATCGGCCAGGGCATGATAACGGCCTACACCCAGCTGGCCGCCGAAGCCCTGGGCCTGGCGCTGGGGGCCGTGCGCCTCGAATGGGGCGACAGCAAGCTGCCCTACGGCGGCATGACCGTGGGCTCGATGAGCACGCTCACCAGCGGCGCCTCTATTGTGGAAGCCGGCGAGCAGGTGAAAAAAACGCTGCTTGCGCGCGTGGTGAAGGACCAGGCCTCGCCGCTCTACGGCCAGTCGGCCAAAGACTTGCAGGTCGCGCAGGGCCAAATCAGCGGGCCGGACGGCGCAAGCGAAACCGTGGCCGGGGCCATGCGCCGCTACCCCGACGCGCCCATTACCGAAGAGGCCATTACCGGGCGCACGATGGGCAAGAGCGACTACGGCCGGGCCTCGTTCGGGGCCGAGTTCGTGAAAGTGAGCGTGGACCCCGACACCATGCACGTGCAGGTCGAGCGGCTGGTGGGGGCCTTCGCGGGCGGGCGCATCGTCAACCCCGTGCTGGCCCGCAGCCAGCTCCTGGGCGCGATGGTGTGGGGCCTGGGCCAGGCCCTGCTCGAAGAAACCCATATGGACCCGCGCACCGGCCACTGGGTGAACGACAACCTGGGCGAGGCCCTGGTGCCCACCCACGCCGACATCGCCGACCTCGACGTTATCCTCATCGAGGAGGACGACACCCGCGGGCACCCGCTGGGCGTGAAGGGCCTGGGCGAGCTGGGCATCGTGGGCGTGGCCGCCGCCATTGCCAACGCCATCTACCACGCCACCGGCCAGCGCCTGACTTCGCTGCCCATGCGGCTGGACAAGCTGCTGGCCGCCAGCCCGCCCGAACCTGCCCCTGAACACTAACCCATGAACACTAGCCCGCCCGCGCCGGGCGCGCCGCCCGACCCGGCCGCCACCGCGCCTAAGTGGAAAATGGCCCTGCTCACCTTCGGTGGCCTCTACCCCCTCATCCTGCTGGTGCCGAAGCTGCTCGGCACCACGGTAGCCGCCTGGCCGCTTTGGCTGAACACGCTGGCGACGCTCGCGCTCATCGTGCCGTTAGTAATGTGGGCCGTGATGCCGCTGCTAACCAAGGTGTTCAGTCGCTGGCTTTTCCCCGTGCCGCCGGCTGCTGCGCACCCGTAGCAGGTTGCCGCACCTCTTCGCAAACCACGTCTTCAGTCCAGGCCAAATGGGTAGTTTTACCGGATGCTTAAACCCGAAACGCTTCCCGATTACTATCAGCACCACCTGCGGGGGCTGGCTGCCACGCGCCCGCCCGAGCTTGGGCAGGTCAACGTCTTTCGGCTGGAGGAAGCTCGCGTTCCCGGCGCGCCGCCCGTACCGTATAGCCGCCGGGATTTTTATAAGATTACCCTCAGCCGCGGCCACCACATCTACCGCTACGCCGACCAAAGCGTGGAGGTGCTGGGGCCGGCGCTGCTGTTCTTCAACCCCCAGGTGCCCTACAGCTGCCAGGCGCTCTCCGACCCAGCGACCGGCTTTTACTGCCTCTTTCAAGGGGAGGCCTTGCGGGGGCAGGGCAGCCCAGACCTGCTGGAACAGGCGCTATTCAAGCCCGGCGGCCATCCGATTTATCTCCTCACGGCCGGCCAGGACGCGGAAGTGAGTGCCTTATTTGAGAAGATGCTGACCGAAGTCAATTCCGACTATTTCCTCAAATACAATCTGCTGCGCCACTACGCGGCCGAGCTGATTCATTACGTGCTGAAGCTGCAACCCGCCGCCGGTAGCCGGCCGCCGCCCCCCGATGCCAAAGCCCGGCTGACGGGCCTCTTCCTCGACCTGCTCGAGCGGCAGTTTCCCATCGATTCCCCCACTCATCGGTTTGCGCTGCGCTCGGCCCGCGACGTTGCCCGGCAGCTGGCCGTGCACGTCAACTACCTCAACCGCTGCGTGCGCGCGACGACCGGCAAAACGACCTCCGCCCACCTCGCCGAGCGCCTGGCCGGCGAAGCCCGCGCCCTGCTCCGGCACACGGACTGGAACGTGGCCGAAATCGGCCACAGCCTGGGCTTCGACGAGCCGGCCCATTTCAACCACTTTTTCAAGAAGCAGACCGGTTTGGCTCCCTCGGCGGTGCGGCGGAGTTGAATTGCGCAAGCATTGGTTTGAATCGAGCAATTTTTCCTGAGGGGGACAGAAGACCTTTGTAGCCATTGTGCACGCACGTTGCGCCGCTGCGCACCAGCATTCACTAACAGAAAAAACACCAAGAAGACTGGAACCTTAGCAGTTAACTTCATGCCGCACTTCATTCAAGCACCGGCGAGCCAGGCGGCTTCAGCTGTGGTACCTGCCCAGGCAGTAATGCTGCACGTAAACGGCCAGGACCGCACCATCCACATCGCCCCCTGGACTAGCCTGCTCGATGCCCTGCGCGAGCACCTGGGCCTGACGGGCACCAAAAAAGGCTGCGACCACGGCCAGTGCGGCGCCTGCACGGTCCTCGTCGATGGCCAGCGCATTAACTCCTGCCTGGCCCTGGCGACCGTGTACCAGGGCAAGCAAATTGAAACCATTGAGGGGCTGGGCAGCGCCGACCAGCTTTCGCCCTTGCAGCAGGCCTTCATCGACCACGACGCCTTCCAGTGCGGCTACTGCACGCCCGGCCAGATTTGCTCGGCCCAGGGCCTGTTCAACGAGGGCCGCGCCAAAACCGAGGAGGAAGTGCGCGAGCTCATGAGCGGCAATCTGTGCCGCTGCGGGGCCTATCCCAATATTCTCTCGGCCGTGCTGGAGGTGCTGCACGACGGGCAAGCCGTGGTGGACAACGGTACCCTGACGACGATTCCCGCTACTGCGCAATAAGTTAACCGCTTCTCTCATGAACAGCTTTACCCTAACCCAAGCGGAGTCCGTCGCGACAGCAGTTGCCGACCAGGCCAGCCACGACCACGCTGCCTACCTGAGCGGCGGCACCAACCTCGTGGACTTGATGAAGTACAACGTGGAGCGCCCCGGCCACCTCACCAGCCTAGGGCACCTGCCCCTGCAGCGCATCGAGGCCCTGCCCGACGGCAGGCTGCGCCTGGGCGCGCTCGTGACGAACTCGGCCACCGCCTACGACGAGCAGGTGCAGGCGCGCTACCCGGTGCTGAGCCAGGCCATCCTGTCCGCGGCCACGCCGCAGTTGCGCAACATGGCCACCAACGGCGGCAACCTCAACCAGCGCACCCGCTGCCTGTACTTCTACGACCTGGCCACGCCCTGCAACAAGCGCGAGCCGGGCACCGGCTGCTCGGCCATTGCCGGCTACAACCGGGTGTGCGGCGTGCTGGGCACCAGCGAGAGCTGCATCGCGACGCACCCCTCGGATATGGGCGTGGCCCTGGCCGTGCTGGAGGCCGTGGTGCGTGTACAGGGCCCGGCCGGGGAGCGCACCATCCGGTTCGCGGACTACCACCGGCTGCCGGGCGACACGCCCCAGTACGACAATACGCTAAAGCCTGGCGAGTTAGTGACGGCCATTGACCTGCCGGCCCAGGGCTACGCGCAGCACTTTACCTACCTGAAGGTGCGCGACCGCACCAGCTACGCCTTCGCCACGGTGAGCGTGGCCGTGGGGTTGGAAATGGCGGGCGACACCATCAAAACGGCCCGCTTCGCGTTGGGTGGGGTGGCGCACAAGCCCTGGCGCGACCCGGCGGCCGAGCAGCTGCTGGCGGGCCAGCCGGCTTCCCCCGACCTGTTTCGGCGGGTAGCGGCCCAGGTATTTGCCGAAGCCAAGGGCTATAACTCCAATGCCTTCAAAATAGAGCTGGGCCAGCGGGCCATCGTGCGGGCCTTGAAACAGGCCGTCGAAATGACCCAGGCGCTGAATCCGAACGTTTTTCTAAATTCCAATCCGTAAGCTATGAGTCAGACTATCAGCACGCCGCCCACCGTCCGGCTGGGCACCGATTACGTGGGCCAGCCCACGAACCGCGTCGATGGCCCGGTGAAAGTGTCCGGCGAGGCCCACTACGCCGCCGATTACCCCGTGGCCGACCTCTGGTACGGCTACCTGGTGAGCAGCCCCATTACGAAGGGCAAAATCACGAGCATCGACGCGGCCGCGGTGCTGGCTTTGCCCGGCGTCAAGCAGGTGTTTACGCACGAAAACGTGCCCTCAATGGCCTGGCTGGACCGCAGCTACCAGGATGAAATCGCGCCGGCTGGCTCGCCGTTCCGGCCGCTGCACTCGGCCGATATTCTGTTCAGTCTGCAGCCGGTGGCGCTGGTCGTGGCCGAGACGTTTGAGCTGGCCCGTTACGCGGCCTCCATCCTGCGCATCGAGTACGAGGTAGCCGAGTTTAACACCGACCTGGAAAGCGTACAGCACGAGGGCTTTACGCCCAAGGCCAAAGAAAGCTACACGCCCCCGCCCCCGCCCTACGGCCACCCCGAAAAAGCCTTCGCCGAGGCCGTCCACCAGCACACGGGTGAGTACGTCCACGCCGCGCAGCACCAAAATCCGATGGAGATGTTTGCGACGACCATCGAGTGGCTGGGCGATGGCCAGAAGATGAACATCTACGACAAGACGCAGGGGGTGTTTAACGTTCAGGAATACTTGTGCAGTGTTTTTGGGCTTGCGAAAGACGATACGCAGGTCCATTACCAAATACATGGGTGGGGGCTTCGGCTCGGGGCTTCGGCCGCAGCACCAGGTGTATTTTGCCACCCTGGCGGCGCTGGAGCTTCAACACTCCATGCGCCTGACCCTCACCCGCTCGCAGATGTTCAGCATCGGCAACCGGCCCGCTACCATTCAACAACTCAAGCTGGGCACCGACGAGTGGGGCCACCTGACGTCGCTGCAACACAACGCCGTGGCCGAAACCTCGCGCTTCGAGGACTACGCCGAGAACGTGGTGCCCCACTCGGGCGTGCTCTACAACTGCGACAACGTGGCGCTGACGCACACCATCGCGCCGCTCGATATCTTCACGCCGCAGTCCATGCGGGCGCCTGGTGCCGCCACCGGCGAGTTTGCCCTTGAAATCGCCATCGACGAAATGGCGTACCAAGCCGGCCGCGACCCGCTGGAATTTCGTCTGCTGAACTACTCCGAAACCGATAAGACCACCAAGAAGCCGTTCAGCAGCAAGCGCTTGCGCGACTGCTTCCGAGAGGGCGCGGCTAAGTTCGGTTGGGAAAACCGCACCCCGGCGCCGCGCTCGATGCGCGACGGCAACCTGCTGGTGGGCTGGGGC
>CAXTFI010000109.1:0-15836 GCA_964243255.1 uncultured Hymenobacter sp. | reverse complement strand
GGCTACCGCTGCTTTACCTGGCACCCGCAGCACTTCCCCGAGCCCAAGCGCATGGTGCAGGAGCTGGCCGCCAACGGCTTTAAAACGGTGGTCATCATCGACCCCGGCATCAAAATCGACCCCGACTATCCGGTGTACCAGCAGGGGCTGGCCAACGACTACTTCTGCCGCCGCGCCGATGGCCCGCTGATGCGCGGCTCGGTGTGGCCCGGCCAGTGCAACTTTCCTGACTACACCCGGCCCCAGGTGCGTGAGTGGTGGGCCGGCCTGTTTGAGGGCCTCATCAAGGACGTGGGCGTGCGCGGGGTGTGGAACGACATGAACGAACCCGCAGTATTTGAGCGCGGTACCTTCCCCGACGACGTGCGCTTTGACTGCGACGGCCAGCCCGGCTCGCACAAGAAGGCGCACAACATCTACGGCATGCAGATGGCCCGCGCCACGGCGGCCGGCGTCAAGCAGTTCAGCTACCCCGACCGGCCGTTTACCATTACGCGCAGCACCTACGCGGGCGGCCAGCGCTACTCCTCGGGCTGGACCGGCGACAACATCGCCAGCTGGGACCACCTGTGGCTGGCCAATATTCAGTGCCAGCGTCTGAGTATCAGTGGGTTCAGCTTTATCGGTTCCGACATCGGCGGCTTTATCGACACGCCCGACGGCGAGCTGTACAGCCGCTGGATTGCGTTGGGGGCGTTCCACCCGTTCTTCCGCACCCACAGCTCCGGCGACCATGGTGACCAGGAGCCCTGGAGCTTTGGCGAGCCCTACACCAGCCTGGCGCGCCACTTCATTGAGCTGCGCTACCAGCTGCTGCCCTACGTATACACGGCCTTTTGGCAGTATACCACCCAGGGCACGCCCATGCTGCGCCCGCTCACGTTCCTGGACCAGAACGACCCCGAAACCTACCTGCGCATGGCCGAGTTTTCGCTCGGCGACCACCTGCTGGTGTGCCCCATCACGCAGGCCGGCGCCGATGGCCGCTGGATGTACCTGCCCAAGGGCGACTGGTTTTACTACTGGACCGATGAGCCCAGGGCGGGCGGCCAGGAGGTGTGGGCGGCGGCCGACCTCACCCGCATTCCGCTCTTCGTAAAGGCCGGGGCCGTGGTGCCCATGCAGCCCGTGATGCAGTACGTGGGCGAGAAAGTAGTGGAGCAGCTCACCCTGCACGTGTACTACAAAAACGGCACTGCCGAGAGCGTCCTCTACGACGACGGCGGCGAAGGCTACGCCTACCAAGAAGGCCAGCAAACCACCCGCCGCTTCACCGTAACGGGTGATGCTACTTCGCTCACGCTCACGCAGCAAGTCGAAGGCGATTATCAAACGCCCTACACCACCTACCGCGTGGTGCTGCACGGCCTGCCGGCCGTGGTGCGGGCCGCCACCGCCGATACCCAGGCCGTCGAAATCGGCATTTACCCGGCCACCGAAACAACCGTAGCCGCGGCTGCCCTGGTAGTAAGCGCCACGTTTGGTGCCGTGCAAGTGGAGCTAACCCTGCCGGCTGTCAATGGCGAGGCGAAGCATTAGGCAATTTAGTCTTCAAAAAAAGTGCCCTGGCGAAAGCCAGGGCACTTTTTTTATAACGGCCCAAATCTGAAGTAGTAGTTTACTTTACCTCTACCGTGAACGTGCTTTTCTGCACGTAAAGGAGCTGCTTAGGCGTCATACTTACGGTGTTCGGATTCACAGTAGCGTACTTACTATATAAGTCATAGTTGTTGGCTTTGCCCTCATTGACTACAAAGAACATATCTTCCAAAACCGCTTTCTGTTCGCGCCCTTGCGGGTCTGGTAGCAGTTGAGGAGTTGATGAGGGCAGGCTCTTTCCAAGTCCACTAGCTCCCTCCAACGGAAGTAGTAATAGGGAAATAGATGCAATACCGGGCTGGCTAGATATTAATCCGAATTTAAATCGGTAGGTATGCCCGTCGTAGGTCGGAAAGAACTGCCCGGTGAGGCTGCCACCCACGCCTGCCTTACCAATTTTCTCCACCACCCGAAACGTAGTAGCAATACCATTGGTAGGTTGTCCGGTGCCGTACAGCGCAGCAATGGCAAAATAGCAGGTCAGGCCTAAGTCCTGGGGCTGAACTCGGTAGCGATGATTGCTATTATAGTCGAGTAAAGAATCCGAGAAAGCAGCTTCTACCCAAACTGTGTCGCCCACTTGAATAGTGGGTCTAACTGGTGTAATGGCTACCGGAGCTAGAAAAACGATAGGTACTACGTTAAGGCTTGGCTTAGTCTTGCACGATAGCAGCAAAAAAACCAGGCAAACCGGCAACCAGAGGGTACGAAGAAGGCTGTGCATTACACTACCATTGATAAGAAGTGACAAGCTGTTCCGTTTGCGTGACCCAAGTTATGAGGTGGCATTGGCTAGCGCGTGGGATTCGCTGGCTTGGCGCGGGGCCAGTTGGTGTGAAATGGGGTAAGCGCCCCGTGCAGTAGCTGGGGCGTTTTGCCACTGAGGCCCTGTATGCTTAGTTCGGGGCTGGCTGGCGCTGGCTGGCTACATATCCTGCCCGCGCCGCGAAACATTTTGTTAGCGCGGCAAAATAGTTGGCCCATAGCGCAGGGCACAGGCAATTCGATAGCCCTGCTGGGTATCGTGTCGTATGACCACTGGCTGGGGCGCAGTACCTACGCCGCTAATATTTTTCAGCCACTCGTAGTGCCCGACGCCGCCGACCAATCCGAATCCAAAACCGCCATTGTGGCCGCGCTGGCCGCCAACCTGGCCATTGCCACTATCAAGTTTGTGGCGGCGTGGTTTACGGGTAGCTCGGCCATGCTTTCCGAAGGCATTCATTCCCTGGTAGATACGGCCAATGAGTGGCTGCTGCTGCTGGGGCTGCGGGCCAGCCAGCAGCCGGCTACCGCGCGCCGGCCCTTTGGCTACGGCCGCGAGCTGTACTTCTGGGCCTTCATGGTAGCGGTGTTCATCTTCAGCATCGGCGGCGGGCTGTCGCTCTACGAGGGCTACGAGCACCTGCGTCATCCCGCCCCGCTCGGCGACCCCACCTGGAACTACGTGGTGCTGGGCCTGGCCTTCTGCTTCGATGGGCTCTCTTTTCGGGTGGCGCTGCGCACCTTCAACGCCCAGCGCGGTAGCCAGCCGTTTTGGGCGGCGTTCCGCAAAAGCAAGGACCCGTCGGTGTTCGTGGTGCTGTTTGAGGACGCGTCCGACTTGCTGGGGCTGCTCATTGCCTTTCTCGGGGTCTTTCTCAGCCACTGGCTGAATATGCCCGCCCTCGATGGCGTGGCCTCGCTGCTTATCGGGGTGCTGCTGCTGGTGGTGGCGGGCTTCCTTCTGCGCGAAACCAAAAGCCTGCTGCTGGGCGAACCCGCTGATACTACTATGTTGGCCCACATCAGCGAGTTAGCCTGCGCCGAAACCGACATCATCCGCGCCGACGCGCCGCTCTCGTCCTACCTCAGCCCGCACGAGATACTAGTGGTGCTGCCCGTCGAGTTTGCGCCCGCGCTGCCCGCCGCCCAACTCACCGCCGTAGTGGCGCGGCTGGGGGCTGCCATTCAGGCCGCCCACCCCGACGTGCAGCATGTGTTCATCCAGCCCATGGTATTGGGCGGGACAAAGGCCTGACTGGCAAGCCGCGCACTGGGCAGCCCCAAGGGAAGGCGAGTGTACGCCACAAGTACTTTGGAGCTATGAAACGAATGGTATTGCTGGTAATAGCTTTCCTGCTGGGCATAGCCGCCCGCCCGGCCTTCGCGCAGCCGCACCTGCCCCGCCGGCTGCTGGCCCCGGCCGACACGGCCGGCCTGGGCCGTGTGCTGGCCCGGCCCGCGTATTACCACTTGCAAATCAGCTTCCTACGCGTTCGGCACGATGCGCGGGGCCGCCCGCACCTCGGCCGGGCTGTGCGCTACGGGGTGCGCCCCCGCGAATATTTTTACCCCGCCAGCGCCGTGAAACTGGCCGCCGCAGCCCTGGCCCTGGAAAAAATCGGTCGCTTGCAAGCGGCCGTGCCGGCCCTTAGCCCCGACTCGCCCATGCGCACTGATTCGGCCTTTGCGGGCCAGACCCGCGCCGGCCGCGATACCAGCGCCGCCACCGGCCGGCCCAGCGTAGGGCACTACCTGCGTAAAGCCTTGCTGGTGAGTGATAACGACGCCTACAATCGCCTCTACGAGTTCGTGGGGCCGCAGGAGCTGAATGCGGGTTTGCGCCGCCTGGGTTTGCGCCACGCCCGCCTGGTGCATCGCCTCAGCGTGGGCGACCAGGAGCCCGGCAGCCGCCACACCAACCCCATCCGGTTCTTTGCCGACACGGCCGAAACCCAGCTTCTGCTAACCCAGTCGGCGGCGTACTGGGCCGGGCCGCTGCCCCCGCCGCGGGTGCGGCCGGCCAGTATGCGCGTCGGCCAGGCCTTCGTCATCAGCCAAGGCCAGCGCGTAGCCCAGCCGCTCGACCTCAGCCAGAAAAATACCTTCAGCCTGCCCGATTTGCAGCGGCTGCTGCAAGCCGTGGTGCTGCCCGAAACCGTGCCCCCACGCCACCAGCTCCGGCTGCGCACTGCCGATTATGCTCGCCTGCGCGAAGCGCTCGGCCAGGCTCCCGCCGCCAGCGCCTCTCCGCGCTACGACTCGCTGCAGTACCCCGCCACTTATGCTAAGTTTTTGCTCGGGGGTGGGGGCACGGCTGGCCTGCCGCCCGGCGTGCGGGTGTACAATAAAATTGGCCAGGCCTACGGCTTCCTCGTTGACAATGCCTACGTAGTTGATGCTAGCCACGGCGTCGAGTTTTTGCTGGCCGCCGTGCTCTACGTCAATGCCGACGGGGTGCTGAATGACGATAAATACGAATACGATACAGTAGGGCTGCCTTTCCTGCGTGAGCTGGGCCGGCGCGTTTATGAAGCGGAATGTCGCCGGGCAATGGAAAAAGCAAAAGCCACAAAAAAAGCGCCTTAGCTCAGCTAAGGCGCTTTTTGAGTATAAACCGAGCGCTTACGCCAGGTTGTTCGATACCACCTTAGCCGTCAGAAATTCACGGTTCAGAATGGCGATATTTTCCAGCG
This sequence comes from uncultured Hymenobacter sp., assembly GCA_964243255.1. Taxonomy (GTDB): domain Bacteria; phylum Bacteroidota; class Bacteroidia; order Cytophagales; family Hymenobacteraceae; genus Hymenobacter. The sequence continues at coordinate 10,779 of CAXTFI010000109.1, read as the reverse complement.
AAATGCCCACCGGGCACTCGGCGGCGCACGAGCCGATGTTGGAGCACGCCCCGAAGCCTTCGATATCCATGCGGGCCACCATGTTTTCGACGCGGGTCTGCGCTTCTACCTGGCCCTGCGGCAGCAGCGCCAGCTGCGATACCTTGGCCGAGACGAACAACATGGCCGAAGCGTTTTTGCAAGCCGCCACACACGCGCCGCAGCCGATGCAGGTAGCCGCCTCAAACGCACGGTCGGCAATTTCCTTCGGAATCGGAATCTCGTTGCCATCGGGCGTGCCGCCGGTGTTCACGCTCACGTAGCCGCCCGCCTGAATGATGCGGTCAAAAGCCGAGCGGTCCACGCTCAGGTCTTTGTTGACCGGAAACGCATTGGCGCGCCAAGGCTCCACGGTGATGGTGTCACCGTCCGAAAACTTGCGCATGTGCAGCTGGCAGGTGGTGGTGCCCTTCTCCGGGCCGTGCGAGCGGCCATTGATAAAGAGTGCGCACGAGCCACAAATGCCCTCGCGGCAATCGTGGTCGAAGGCTACCGGGTCCTGGCCTTTGTGTAGCAAGTCTTCGTTCAGCACGTCGAGCATTTCCAGAAACGACATATCGGGCGATATCTCGTTCACTTTATACTCCACAATCTGGCCTGTTGCCTGGTGGTTGGGCTGCCGCCACACGCGCAGCGTCAGGTTCATGGGTTTAGCGTTAGGATTACTTCCAGCCATTGTAGTAAAACGTCATGCTGAGCCTGCCGAGGCATCTCGCTCGCGTCGTTAGAATTGATTAGTTACTGTTGCACGCGAGATGCTTCGGCAAGCTCAGCATGACATTTCCTTTATTTGTAGCTGCGTTGCGTGAGCTTCACGTTCTCAAACACCAACTCTTCTTTGTTGAGGCGCTCGGGCTGGTTGTCGCCCGTGTACTCCCAAGCCGCTACGTAGGCGTAGTGGTCGTCGTCGCGCTTGGCTTCGCCTTCCTCCGTGGCGTATTCCTCGCGGAAGTGGCCGCCGCAGCTCTCGTTGCGGTCCAGGGCGTCGTCTACCATCAACTCGCCCAGCTCCAGGAAGTCGGCCACGCGGCCGGCTTTCTCCAGCGCCTGGTTCATTTCCTCGCCCGAGCCCACCACTTTCACATCCTGCCAAAACTCCTGGCGCAGCTTGGCAATCTCAGCCTTAGCGTACTTCAGGCCTTCGGCATTGCGGGCCATGCCGCAATACTCCCACATGAGGTGACCAAGCTTTTTGTGGAACTCGTCCGGCGTGCGGTTGCCCTTAATGCTGAGCAGCTGCTCTACGCGGGCCTGCACGCCCGCCTTGGCCTCGGCAAAAGCGGGGTGGTCGGTAGTTACGGGCTTGGGCGGTGTGGCGGCCAGGTAATCACCAATGGTAGAAGGGATTACGAAGTAGCCATCGGCCAGGCCCTGCATCAGGGCCGACGCGCCGAGGCGGTTGGCGCCGTGGTCGGAGAAGTTGCACTCACCCGTGGCATAGAGGCCGGGGATAGTGGTTTGCAGGTTGTAATCAACCCACAGGCCGCCCATGGTATAGTGCACCGCCGGGTAAATGCGCATCGGCAGCTGGTACGGGTTCTCGTCGGTAATCTTCTCGTACATCGCGAAGAGGTTGCCGTATTTTTGGCTAACTGCCTCCGCACTAGTGCGCTTAATGATATCGGCAAAGTCCAGGTACACGGCCAGGCCCGTCGAGCCTACGCCGCGGCCTTCGTCGCACATCTGCTTGGCATTGCGCGAAGCCACGTCGCGCGGCACGAGGTTGCCAAACGCCGGGTACTTGCGTTCCAGGAAGTAGTCGCGGTCCTCTTCTTTGATATCGGTAGCCGTGATTTCACCTTTGCGCAGGCGCTCGGCGATTTCCTTGGTAGCGGGCACCCACACGCGGCCATCATTGCGCAGCGACTCCGACATCAGCGTCAGCTTCGACTGGTAGTCGCCCGATACCGGGATGCAAGTGGGGTGAATCTGGGTAAAGCAAGGGTTGGCGAAGTAAGCGCCTTTTTTATGCGCCCGCCAAGCGGCGGTAGCGTTGCAGTACATGGCATTGGTGCTCAGGTAGAACACGTTGCCGTAGCCGCCGGTGGCCAGCACTACGGCGTGGGCCGCGTGGGTCTGGGTTTCGCCGGTGATGAGGTTGCGCGTCACAATGCCGCGGGCCTGGCCATCGACTACTACCACGTCGAGCAGCTCCGAGCGGGTGTACATTTTTACTTTGCCGTAGGCAATCTGCCGGCTCAGGGCCGAATAAGCACCTAGCAGCAGCTGCTGCCCGGTTTGGCCGCGGGCGTAGAACGTGCGGCTTACCTGCGCGCCGCCGAAGGAGCGGTTGGCCAGCAGCCCACCGTACTCCCGAGCGAAAGGCACGCCCTGCGCCACGCACTGGTCAATGATATTGACCGACACCTGCGCCAGGCGGTACACGTTGGCTTCGCGCGAGCGGTAGTCACCGCCCTTGATGGTATCGTAGAACAGCCGGAAAACCGAGTCGCCGTCGTTCTGGTAGTTTTTGGCGGCGTTCACGCCGCCCTGCGCGGCAATGGAGTGCGCCCGGCGCGGCGAGTCGTGGTACGTGAACGCCTTTACGTTGTAGCCCAGCTCGGCCAGCGAGGCGGCGGCCGAAGCGCCGGCCAGGCCGGTGCCCACCACAATCACGTCGTATTTCCGCTTGTTGGCGGGGTTTACGAGCTTAACGTTGAACTTGTGCTTGTCCCACTTCTCGGCCAATGGGCCTTCGGGCGCTTTGGAATTCAGAGCCATTCTATCGGGTAGTAAGGTTAGTTAAGCGGGGGAGAGGTGAAGTGGGAAGCGGGTGTCGGCGTGCCGTCACTACCCAACCTCATAACCACTAAACAACTGACTTAGTTGAAGGCCACCAGCAAGTGGTGCAAGAGGGCGGGTGCGCCGGTCACAAGCGCGCCCTTTTCATTGGTGAAAAAGAGAAAGTACAGCGGCATGGAAGCAAAGCCGGCCGATACCAGCACGGCAAACGCGTAGCCAAAATTCTTAATCAGCGGCATGTATTTGCGGTGGTTGAGGCCCAGCGTCTGGAAGCCCGAGCGGAAGCCGTGCCACAGGTGATAGCCCAGGCTGGCCTGCGCCGCCACGTACAGGGCCACGTACCACCACTGGTGAAACGAGGACACCACCAGCTTATACAGGTCGTCATTTTTATTGATGTCCGGGTCGAGGGTGCCGAAGCGGGCGCGCCAGAAGAAGTTGTACAAATGCACGATGAGAAACACCAGGATAATGGAGCCCAGGATGCCCATGTTGCGCGACGTCCACTCCGAGTTTTTCTTGGCTTCCCACTGGTCGTAGCCGTGCGAGCGGGCGCTTTTGTTGCGCACCGTCAGCATCAGGGCCTCGTAGATGTGGAAGCCAAAGCCCAGCACCAGCCCCCACTCAATGGTGCGGATAACGGGGTTGTGGCCCATAAAATGCGAATAAACGTTGAAGGCAACGCCGTCGTCATTCTTGAAAAGCTGAAAGTTGCCAATCAAATGCACTACCAGGAACGTGCAGAGAAACAAGCCCGTAAGGGACATGACAATCTTGCGCCCAATGCTGCTGCTGAAGGTTTTTATAAACCAGTTCATATAATTTTCAGTCGAAAAATAGACCGTTTGTATCGCTCAAAGGTAGGGCCGGCTGGGGCCTTAGCCCAAGGTACGGGCGTAACATTGGCGTTATTTAGAATGGTTAAACCCAGTGCCTAACCAAGGGGGCGGGCAGCGTGAATCAATCCGCTCAGAATACAGTTAGCCAATTGGTGGTGTACTTTAGGATAACCAACCGGCTCAGCAAAAAGTTGGGGAGGGAGCCACCGGGGCGAGGTCCGATTTTTGAGGAAGTAAACTGTCTTTACAACACAGGTAGATTATGCGAGTTCTTGTATCCTTGGGTAAGAATGGGAGGCGGAGCGCCTGGCTGCTGGCCACGCTACTGCTGCTGGGCCTGGGCTGGCTGCGGCCGCAAGCGGCGCAGGCGTCGCACATCCGGGCGGGTGATATTCAGGCCAAGGTGGATACGATTAATGGCAACCCCAACCGGATATTTTTCAAGCTGACGCTGTACCGGGATATTACTGGGGTTGACCAGCCGACCGTTACCATGTATTTCGGGGACGGTACCCGGCAGGACGGTATCCCGAAGGCGAGTACGCTGCGAGTTGGTACAACTGACATTTTCTCCTATTACTGCGAGCATACTTATTCGGGGACTGGAAATTATGTAGTAAGCTTTGTAGGAGAAAATCGAAATAATGGGGTCATTAATATGGCCAATTCGGACCAGCAAACTTTTTATATAAACACTACTATTAACGTAACTCCGACTTACGGCCGCAATCACTCGCCAGTATTGCGGGCACCAGCTGTCGACCAGGGCGCGGTGGGGCAGGTTTTTTTGCATAACCCAGCTGGCTACGATGCCGATGGTGACTCCTTGGCTTACCACCTTATTGATTGCCAGCAGGTAAGCGGCGGCACGGGAGCCTCGAATGGTACAAATCGACCTATTCCGGTTGTTTGCACCAATTACGTAAGTCCTGATAACCAAGCTATTGCTCCGGGTGCCAAGCAGGTGCCCTATGATGGTACACCCGCGGGCATTCCGGCTAATAGCGCCATTATTGTGCAGGACGTAAGAACCGGGCAGATAACCTGGAATGCGCCCGCCCGAGCAGGCTTTTATAACATTGCTTTTCGAGTAGATGAGATTCGGCGCACAGCCAACGGCTTTCGCACCATTGGCTCGGTAATCCGGGACATGCAGATTATTATTCAGGCTACCAGCAACCTACCGCCCACGCTTACCGTGCCCCCCGACCTGTGCGTAATAGCGGGCCAGAACGTGACGCTGAACGTGTCGGCCCGCGATGGCGTGGGTACCAACGCCACGCCAACCAACGTCACGCTGACCGCCTTCAGCGGCATTTTGCCGCCCGCCACGTTCCGGCAGACCTCGACAGGCACCTCTGTAAACGGCACGTTTAGCTGGAACACCGATTGCAGCAACGTGTCCAACCAGCCCTACCTGGTGGTTTTCCGGGCGCAGGACACGCCACCCAATGCGGCTACGGCCCCGCTGGTTGACATTAAGCCCGTGCTCATTACAGTAGTGGGGCCGCCGCCCCTGAACCTGCGGGTGGTGCAAACGGCGGCCGGCGGCATTACCGATGTGCTTTCGTGGGATAAGTATACCTGCCAGAACGCCAGCCAGCTACTGATTTACCGCAAGGAAAATCCGTCGGGCTTCAACCCAGGGCCGTGCGAAACGGGTATTCCGCCCTCGGCGGGCTACACGCAGGTGGGGGCGGTGCCCGTAACGGCTACCACGTTTGCCGATAACCAGGGCTTGGTACGGGGCAAAACGTATTGCTACCGCATCTACGCCACGTTCCCGCTGCCAGCGGGCGGGGCCAGCATCGCGTCGGCCGAAGCCTGCGTCACATCGAGCGGCCGCTCGGCTGTGCTGACGAATGTGGACGTGAACACCACCAATCTCACCACCGGGCAGATAACGGTGAAGTGGACGCAGCCCAAAACCAGCGTGGGCGCCTTTCTGGCGCCGACCTACCGCCTGAGCCGCAGCGTGGGCACGGGCGCTCCGGCGCTGGTGGCTACCATCACCAACATCTCGGATACGACGTATGTGGACCGCGGTCTGAATACCACTGATAACCAGTATACTTACACGCTGGTATTCAGCAACACGCCCACGGCCGGCGCGACCCCGGTGGAGGAAACCGCGCCCCCGGCTACCAGCGTGCGCACCAGCCTCGTGCCCGATGGCATTAATAAAACCATCACCGTGAACTGGGCCTACAATGTGCCCTGGGATAACAGCAAGCAGCCCAGCCGCATCTACCGCCAGGACCCCGGCAGCACTACTTTTAATCAGGTAGCCACCGTGACGCCGGGCGCCACCAGCGGCACCTACCAGGATAAGGGCTTGGTGGCCGGGCAGCAGTACTGCTACTACGTGCAAACGACCGGGCAGTACGCGGGCTTCAGCTTCCTAAGCAACCTGCTCAATAAGAGCCAGCAAATCTGCACCACGCTGCTCGACGTGCCGTGCACGCCGGTGCTGAGCCTGCAAGTAACGAACTGCGATAGCCTGGCCGGCTTGCAGTCGTATCTGCCAGTTAACCAGACGTACCAGAACCGCCTGCGCTGGACGGTGGGCACCCTGCCCGCCGGCTGCGCCACCAACGCCGTGCGCTACAACGTGTTTCGCGCCGATACGGAAGGCGGCACGTACGTGCTCATCGGCTCGACGCCTGCGCTCACGTACCTCGACGGCAACCAGCCCCGGCCCACGTATTGCTACAAGGTGCAGGCCGTGGCCGCCAACGGCCAGCTGAGTGGCCTCAGCAACTCGGCTTGCCAAAGCGACTGCGTGTTCTTCCTGCTGCCCAATATCTTCACGCCCAACGGCGATAACGTGAACGACGTGTTCCGGCCCAAGGTGAGCAGCCCGCTGCTACGCACCCACATCCAGATTTTCAACCGCTGGGGCCGCAAGGTGTACGAAGGCAGCCAGGACCCCTACATCAACTGGACGGGCGGCGGCGTGGCGGGCGAAAGCTCGACCAGTGGCCTCACCTCGGGTGGCCTCTACTACTACCTGGCCGAAGTCGAATTTGCCGACGCGGCCCAAACCAAGCGCACCTTCAAAGGCTGGGTAGAGCTGGTGCGCTAAGCGCGCCGCCTGCCTGCCTGCTGCGAAAGCCGCCCCGCCTGGGGCGGCTTTTTTGGCTTTATTTTGCCGGAGCAAACCGGCTTCAACTACCAGCCAACCACCGATAACTACTTCCTGTTTTGACTTCTTCCCACCTTTCGGAGGCCGCCACGGCCGTCATTTTTCCGGGCCAGGGCTCGCAGTTTCCGGGCATGGCCCGCGAGCTGTTTGAGCAAAGCGAGGCGGCCCGCGCCCTGCTCACCCAAGCCAATGATATTCTGGGCTTTAACCTCACCAAACTCCTGTTTGAGGGCAGCGAGGAGGACCTGCGCCGCACCGACGTGACGCAGCCGGCCGTGTTTGTGCACTCGGTGGCGCAGTTCGTGGCCCAGCCCAACTTGCAACCCGCCATGGTAGCGGGCCACTCGCTGGGCGAGTTCTCGGCCCTGGTGGCGGCCGGCGTGCTCACCTTTGCCGATGCGCTGCCGCTGGTGGCGCGCCGCGCCCAGGCCATGCAGGCTGCCTGCGAAGAGCAGCCCGGCACGATGGCCGCCATCCTGGGCCTAGCCGATGAGGCCGTGGAGCGCGGCTGCCAGGAGGTAGCCGCCGGGGGCGACGTGGTGGTAGCCGCCAACTACAACTGTCCCGGCCAGCTCGTTATCTCGGGCTCCGTGGCCGGCATTGCCAAGGCCTGCGAGGTGCTGAAGGCGGCCGGGGCCAAGCGCGCCCTGCCGCTGCCGGTGGGCGGCGCGTTTCACTCGCCCCTGATGCAGTCGGCGCAGGCGGCGCTGGCTGAGGCCATCGAGCGCACCACGTTTCACCCCGCCCGCTGCCCCGTGTACCAGAACGTGGACGGCGCGCCGCACCGCGACCCCGCCGCCATCAAGGCCAACCTGCTGGCCCAGCTCACGGCACCCGTGCGCTGGACGCAAAGCGTGCAGGCCATGTTTCGCGACGGGGCCACGCACTTCGTGGAATGCGGCCCCGGCAAGGTGCTGCAAGGCCTGGTAAAAAAGATTGAGCCTACGGCCACCGCTAGCTCGGCGGCTTAGGTAAGGTGCTGCTGCTAAGCAAGTTGGTGCAAAAGGTTCTCAGCAAGCCCTGGTTGGTGACGCTGCTGGCCAGTTTGCTCGCGCTGGGGCTCTACCTGTACGTGGTGAGCCCCGGCCTGGCCGGCACCGCCGATACCTACCACTACGTATCAGCCGCTTACAACTTGCAGACCACGGGCCAGCTCCTGCTGGCCGATGGCAGCGCCCTGCGCTGGTGGCCGCCCCTGTTTGCCGTGGTGCTGAGCGTTGTGGGGGCGGCCAGCGGCGTGCAGTGGCTCAATGGGCTGGCCCTGCTGGGCGCACTGGTAGCGTGGAGCGCGGTGGGCTACCGGGTGCTGCCGGCCCGGCGGGCCTGGGCGCTGCCGCTGCTGCTGGCCCTGGGCAGCCCCACGCTCATGGTGAGCAAGTTTGTCTGGTCGGAGCCACTTTTCAACTGGCTGTGGGCCAGTTACTTTCTGGTCTTGTTGGCCTGGCTGCGCCGGGGTGGCTGGCCGCTGGGGCTGCTGGCTACGGTGCTGGGCTGCCTGCTGCCGTTGCAGCGCATTGCCGGCGTGTTTTTGCTGGCTGGCGTGGGGGTGGGGCTGGCTTGGTTTGGTTCGCGGCCCCTGGTCAGGCCGGGCCGCTTGTGGCAAGTGGCGCATTTGGTGGGGGCGGGTAGTGGGCTGCTAATCTGGCAGTTGCATAGCTCGGTGGCCGCGGCGGCTAGCTTGGGGGCTCCTATAACCCTGTTCCAGGCGGCGGCCGATTATGGCTTCGTGCTGGGTCGCTGGCTGGTGCCCTTGCCCATACCGTGGCTGGCGCTGGCGCCAAGCGGGGGCTGGGCGCTGCTGCTGGTCGTTATCTTACTGCTGCTGTGGCCTTTAGCAACAAGCTTTCAACAAACCAGCAAGGAGTGGCCCAGGGAGTGGACTCTACTGAGCGCCCGAATGCTCTATTCCGCTTTCGTAGTAATGCTGATAGCCCTGATAGTAAGCGCCATGCGTGCCCGCGCTGGCCACGGCATTCAGGAGGCCGAACGCTACGCCACTGCCTTATATCCCGTATTCATGCTCTTGGTACTGCGGGCCTGGCCTAGCAGGTGGCAATGGGCTGCCCGGCTGGGGCCTGGGCTGCTAACGGTTTGGCTGCTGTACCAAGGCGTGCGAATGGCGCACAATAGCCAGCAGCTCCGCCAACTTAGCCCCATTGAGCTGACTTATCCGCACCCAAAAGCTTGGTGGGATTACTATAGGACAAACGGTTTTGCTCAAATACCCCAAGGTGGGGCGTATCCCGCGCCGGCGGACCGGGGACAGGACTAAGCTAGCAAGTTGGTAGGGCGGCGCGATACCCTGCAACTTAGGTTACTTAGGTAGCCAGGGCTGCACGGCCAGCGTATCGGGGCAGTCGGCCAATAACTCGGCAATGGTGCGGCGCAGCTTCGGGTGCACCAGCTGCGGAGCCAGCTCGGCCAGGGGCACCAGCGCAAAGCGCCGGGCCGGCAGCGCCGGGTGCGGCACCGTGAGGCTCGGCGTAGCAATTATTTCCTGCCCAAAGAGCAGAATATCAACGTCGAGCGTGCGGGCGGCCCAGCGCACCCGGCGCTCGCGGCCCTGCTGCTGCTCGGCGGCCAGGCAGGCGGCCAGCAGGGCCGGGGCCGCCAGCTCGGTTTCGACGGCCAGCACCTGATTCAGAAAAGCGGGTTGCGCCTCAAGGCCCCAGGCCGCCGTTTCGTAGAGCGCGGAGGCAGCCGTGAGCTGGCCGGCCGTAGCCGCCAGGTCGTGGCGGGCCTGCGCCAGGCGGGCGGCCCGGTCGCCCAGGTTGCTACCTAACAGCAAGTAAGTCAGCGCTTTATTCATTTAATGGGCGGCAAAAAACGCGACCGTGCGCTCGGCAATAAGCTGCACCTGGGCGGGTAGCTCAGGCGCCTGCCAGGGGTGCGTGCCTCCAAATACGTGGTTGGCGCCCGCTACTACCAGCACCTCGGCGGTGGGCTGGCCGGCGTGCAGCTGGTGCACAGCCGCCACGGGCACGGTTTCGTCCTGGTCGCCGTGAATGAGCAGCAGCGGCTGGCGCAGGCCGGGCAGCAGGGCGGGCAGGTTGAGGCGGGCGGGGTGCCGGTGAAAGTCCTCCACAATCTGGTAGTACATAGGCAGTTGCTGGCCGGTGCGGGCGTTGGGCACCTGCAATACCCCCGTGCGCTGCCACTCGGCCAGCACGGCGGCGGGCCAGCGGGGGTGCAGGTCGGCCACGGCGGCCCAGGTGGCCACGGCCGCCACGCGCGGGTCTTCGGCGGCCTTGAGCAGCACCAGCGCCCCGCCCCGGCTGTGGCCCACCAGGTAGAGGCGGCGCAGGTCGAGCGCGGCGGGCGGCAGGGGTGTGGCCCCCGGCGTGTGCAGCGCGTCGAGCAGCTGGCCCAGGTCGTCGAGCTCCAGGCTGAAATTATTATGGCCAAACGCCTCCAGGTCTTCCAGGTCGCCGGAGCCGCCCACTACCACGCCGTTGTGCGAGAGGTTGAGCTTAACGAACACAAACCCCTTTTCGGCAAAAAAACGGGCCAGCAGCCCGAAGTGCCCCCAGTCCTTGAACCCCTTGAAACCGTGCACGAACACCACCACCGGCTGGGGCTGGCCGGTGGGCCGGTAGGTGGCATCGGCGGCAAATGGGCGGCCGTGGGCCGGGCCAGTGAGCGTAAAATCGACGGTGGTGAGCATAGGGCTAAGGTAGGCAGTGCGGCCCGGCTGCCGTAATATTGCCTCCGCATGGCAAACCCCCTCGACCAGATTCAGGCTCCCATCACGGCCGAAATGGCCGAGTTCGAAGTCAAGTTTCGGCAGTCGATGCAGACCAAGGTGCTGCTGCTCGATAAGATAATGGGCTACATCGTGCGCCGCAAAGGCAAGCAGGTGCGGCCCATGTTCGTGTTTCTCACGGCCCGCGCCAGCGCCCAGGACCCCACCGCCCCGCTGCCCGAAGCCGTGTTTCGGGGCGCCGCCCTTATTGAGCTGCTGCACACTGCCACGCTGGTGCACGACGACGTGGTGGACGAAAGCAACTACCGCCG
>CAXTFI010000108.1:0-15962 GCA_964243255.1 uncultured Hymenobacter sp. | reverse complement strand
CAGATACGGGGCAAAACGGTGGTGTGCGTGGTCAGCGGCTCCAACAACGACATCACCCGCATGGAGGACATCAAGGAGCGCGCCCAGCGCCACCAGGGCCTTAAGCACTACTTCCTGGTGACCTTCAACCAGGCGCCCGGCGCGCTGCGCCGCTTCGTGAACAACGTGCTGGCCGAGGGCGACGATATCATTCAATTTCAGTACATTAAGAAAAACAACAAGGAAAAAGGACCCGTTTTTATTGGCCTCGAAGTTAAAAAGCCGCACGACGTGGAGGGCATCAAGGCGCGCATGGCGGCCGAAGGATTTGGCTTTGAGTACCTCAACGACCAGCAGGATTTCCTGAGCTTGCTGGTATAAGTTGCTGGTATAAAACGGGCTGATTCTTATCGGTTTGGTAGTTTATGCGGCGGGTAAGGCGGGTGGCGGCTACTTTCCGGCCTCATTCTCCTTTTCCTACCCTCATGCTTGCTAAACTAACCCGCCGGCTGGCGCTGCCGGCGCTGTTGCTGCCGGGCCTGGCGGCCGCCCAGGCCCCTGCTACCGCCAGGCCTACCGTGTATAATATTCGCGCCTACGGGGCGCTGGGCGATGGCAAAGCCCTGGATTCCAAGGCGATAAATGCGGCCATTGAGGCAGCCGCGCAGGCGGGCGGCGGCCAGGTGTACCTGCCGGCGGGCGACTACCTCTCGGGGTCCATCCGGCTGAAGAGCAATATCGCGCTGTACCTGGAGCAGGGCGCCACCCTCATTGCCACCGCCGACAACCCGGCCACCGCCTACGACCAGGCCGAGCCCTCGGCCAACACCACCTACCAGGACTCGGGCCACAGCCACTGGCACGATGGCCTGATTTGGGGCGAAAACCTGCACGACGTGTCCATCCTGGGGCCCGGCAAAATCTGGGGCAAGGGCCTGCTGAAAGACTACGCCAAGGACGCCAAACTGGCCAATAAAGCCATCAGCCTGCTGCGGTGCCGCAACGTGACTATCCGCGACGTGACCCTGCAGCACGGCGGCTGGTTTGCCATCCTGGCCACGGGCGTCGATAACTTAACCCTTGACAACCTGCGCATTGACACCAACCGCGACGGCATCGACCTCGACGCCTGCCGCAACGTGCGCGTGTCGAACTGCCTGGTCAACTCGCCCTACGACGACGGCATTTGCCTGAAAAGCTCGTTTGGCCTGGGTGAGGCGCGGGCCACCGAAAACGTGACCATCACCAACTGCCAGGTGAGCGGCTACGACGAAGGCACCCTGCTTGATGGCACCTTCCGGCGCACCGCCAACGCCGAGTACAAGCTGCACCCCACGGGCCGCATCAAGTTCGGCACCGAGTCGAACGGCGGCTTCAGGAACATTGCCATCGCCAACTGCGTGTTTGACTACTGCCGCGGCCTGGCCCTCGAAACCGTGGACGGCGGTCTGCTCGAAGACGTGAGCATCAGCAACCTCACCATGCGCGACGTGGTGAACGCGCCCATTTTCCTGTACCTGGGCGAGCGCCTGCGCGGGCCGGCCGGCACGCCGGTGGGGGCGCTGCGCCGCGTCAGCATCAGCAACGTGGTGGTGTATAACGCCGACCCCGATTTTGCCTGCCTGCTCACCGGCGTGCCCGGCCACCCCATTGAGGATGTGCGCCTTAGCAACATCCGCATCTACTACAAGGGCGGCGGCACTGCCGCGCAGGCCGCCCGCCCCGTGCCCGAAGCCGGCAAAAGCTACCCCGAGCCCTCCATGCTGGGCCCGGTACCGGCCTACGGCTTCTACATTCGCCACGCCAAAGACGTAAAAATGAGCGATATAGAAGTTAGCTACCTGAGCCCGGAAGCCCGCCCGGCCGTCGTGGCCGATGATGTGCAGGGCCTCAGCCTGCGCAACGTGACGGCCCAAAAGTCATCGGGTGGCAAGGTGCTGGTGCTGAAAAACGTGGCTGATTTTCAGCTGCGCCAAAGCCTGGGGCTGCCCGATGCGCAGCTACCCAAAACGGTAGACAAGACCTGGTGAGTGGCCGCTACCAGCTTCGCCCAGGGCCCGCCAGTCCGCCGCCAAACCTGTGTATTACAGCAGTTTTCGGGTCAATGCACGTTTTTGCAGCAAGTTAAAAGTGAAGAGTTAAAAGTTAAAATAAGCATCATCAGAATTTTAACTTTTAACTCTTCACTTTTAACTTGGTATAGTAAACGTGGAACCTTCCTAACGCCTTAGCCCCCTATGCTTCTACGTTTGCTACGCACACTGCTCCTACTGGCGGGGGCTGTTTGCCCGCTGCATGGCCAGGCCGCGCCGCCGGCCGGCCGCGAGCACCTGCTGCTGGACTTCAACTGGCGCTTCGCCTACGGCCATCCCTTCGACCCTAAGCTGGACTTCAACAACGGCGTGGGCTACTTCTCGTACCTGGCCAAAACCGGCTACGGCGACGGGGCCGCGGCCGCCAATTTCGACGACCGGGCCTGGCGCCAGCTCGACCTGCCCCACGACTGGGCCGTGGAGCAGCCCTTTGACGAAAAAGCGAGTTTCAGCCACGGGTTTAAGGCCATCGGCCGGCCGTTTCCGGCGGCCAGCGTGGGCTGGTACCGCAAGTCGTTTGCGGTGCCGGCGAGCGACCTGGGCCGCCGCATCAGCCTGGAGTTTGACGGCGTGTTTCGCAACTCCATTGTGTGGGTGAATGGGCACTACCTAGGCACCGAACCCAGTGGCTACCAGGGTTTTCAGTACGACATCTCCGATTACCTGCACTACGACGGTCAGCCCAACGTAATAGCCGTGCGCGTGGATGCCACCCTGGAAGAAGGCTGGTTTTATGAAGGCGCCGGCATCTACCGCCACGTGTGGCTGACCAAAACTGCCCCCGTGCACGTAGCCCCCCATGGCACGTTTGTAACCACGCAGCTAGCTGGCAGCACGGCCACGCTCACGGCGCAGGCCACCCTCGCCAACGGCAGCGCCACCGCCCAAACGGCGGAGGTAACGCAGGAAGTAGTGGATGCCGCCGGCCAAACGGTAGCCAGCGGCCCGGCGAGCCGGGTGCAGCTAGCCGGGGCTGGCCAGCAGGACGTTAGCGTGCGCATTGCGGTAGCCAATGGGCATCTGTGGTCGCTGGAATCACCTTACCTCTACACATTAATCACACGCGTGCGGCAGGGCGGCCAGGTCGTCGATGAGTACCGCACCCGGTTTGGGGTGCGCACCATCCGCTTCGATGCCAACGCGGGCTTTTTCCTCAACGGCCGGCACGTCAAAATAACCGGCACCAACAACCACCAGGACCACGCGGGCGTGGGCACGGCCCTACCCGACGCCCTGCAAGACTGGCGCATCGCGCAGCTCAAGGCCTTCGGCTGCAATGCCTACCGCACCTCGCACAACCCGCCCACGCCCGAGCTACTCGACGCCTGCGACCGGCTCGGGATGCTCGTCATCGACGAAAACCGGCTGATGGGCATCACCCAAAACAACCTGGGCGACCTCAAGCGCCTGATACTGCGCGACCGCAACCACCCGAGCGTTATCAGCTGGTCGATTGGCAACGAGGAATGGGCCATTGAGAGCAACGTGCTGGGCGCGCGCATCGCGGCCACCATGCAGGCGTTTGCCAAAACCGTGGACTCGACGCGGGCCATCACGGTGGCCATCAGCGGGGGCTGGGGCCAGGGCACCTCCACCGTGATTGACGTGATGGGCTTCAATTACATCGGCCAGGGCGACACCGATGCGCAGCACGCCAAATTTCCAAATCAGCCCAGCTGGGGCACCGAGGAAGGCTCGACCCACGCCACGCGCGGTATCTACGTGACTGACAACGAGAAGCATTACAGCGCCGCCTACGACGCGAAGCCCAGCCCGAAGTTCTACAGCATCGAGGGCGGCTGGCAGCACTATGCGGCGCGGCCCTACCTGGCGGGCATGTTCATCTGGACGGGCTTCGACTACCGCGGCGAGCCCACGCCCTTCGGCTGGCCGTCCATCACCTCCTACTTCGGCATGATGGACTTATGCGGCTTTCCCAAAGACAACGTCTGGTACCTGAAGTCGTGGTGGACCGACCAAACGGTGCTGCACCTGCTGCCCCACTGGAACTGGTCCGGCCGCGCAGGCCAGCCTATCGCCGTGTGGGCCTACAGCAACTGCGACGAAGTGGAGCTGTTTCTCAACAAGAAAAGCCAGGGTCGGAAAAAGATGCCTAAAAACGCGCACCTCGAATGGCAGGTGCCCTACGCGCCCGGCACGCTGGAGGCCGTGGGCTACCGCAACGGCCAGCAAATAGCTACCGACGTGGTGCGCACCACCGGCGCGGCCGCCGCCATTCAGCTGCAGCCCAACAAGCCGGCCGTGCAGGCTACCCGCGAAGACCTGGCCATCGTCACGGTGCAGCTCACCGATAAAAACCAGCGGCCGGTGCCTACCGCCAGCCCGGAAGTTACCTTCAGCCTGAGTGGCCCCGGCCGCATCATCGGCGTGGGCAACGGCGACCCCACCTCCCTCGAACCCGACCGCTACCTGGAGGATATCCGCGTGGTGCAGCTCGACAACCTGAAGGAGCGCGGCGCCGACGTCCCTACCACCGGCCCGGAAATCACCGCTGATTTTGACGCCGCCGGCTGGGGCCCTGCCTTCACCAGTCGGCAGTACGACGCCGCGCAGCTGGTGCCCACGGCCAAGTACTACGTCACGCGGGGCAGCTTCGAGTTGCCGCCGGCCCTGGCGGGCGCGCAAGTCACGCTGTTTTACCAGCCCATCGGCCGCGAACAGTCCATTTACGTCAATGGCCACATCATTGCCCAAAACCTGACCGGCGAGCAGGCCGCCAAAAACGGCTTTCTCCTGGATGCGGCCCTGCTGAAACCCGGCCGCAACAGCATCGTGTTTGTGGCCACGCCCCTGCTCAAAAAGCAGCCCTGGGACGCGCCCAACACCCTGCCCGGCACCATTCAGGTGCGCACGCCCGCCCCCGCCTGGCGGCGCAAAGCCTTCAATGGTCTGGCGCAAGTGCTGGTGCAGTCTACCCAGGCGGCGGGCGAAATCACCCTCACGGCCACCGCACCAGGCCTGAAAGCTGGCGTGTTGAAAATCAAGTCAGTGGCTGCGCCTCAGCGGCCGGCGCTTTAGTGGTGCTGCTAAGGGGGCGGGTTAGAGCGGTTTCATTGCTAGGACTCACGCACAACTTTTTCGCGCAGTGTTTCGGGGTGTTAAACCGCAGGGTTCCGCAGTGCCGTTCTATAGAATACACTGCGGAACACTGCAGTTTAACACCCCGAAACACTGCGCGAAAGCTCGTTTAACAACTTTGCCTAAACCCTGGAATTAGGGAATTGCACATCAGGGTATCGCGGCGGCCGGCACGGGCGGCTGGCCCCGAATGGCCCCCGCGGCTATGCGCAGCTGCCCCCGCACCCCGGTGCCGACTTCCGCCTGCGGGTCCTGGTAAAAATAAGCGCCGTCTTCTACTACTAATTGCCCTTCAATCAGCACCTTAGTGTGGGGATGGATAACCAGCGCCCCGCCTCTTTTAATAACCAAGCGGGCCGCCGGGCCAATGTACAGCTCCGGTACCCGCCCGGCTTGTAGCTTCATAACCAATACGTTACCAGCGCTCACTTCCACGCGCGCCCGGCCCCCGCGCCGTCCGATTTCCAGGCCCGACCGCACGGTGTACATGGCATTGGCCGCGGCTAGCCGCAAGAGGCCGGGGGCCTGCACCACCGTGGGACCGTTGCTGGCCGAGTCGCCCAGCAGCAGGTGAAGGCGCGGGCTAGTAGCTAGCGCGCTGTTCTCCACTATGTTATTGCCACTAAACACTGCCCCCAGCAGCTGGTCGCTGGCTCCCAGCGGCGGGTTGGTGGCGTAGTCGTAGCTAAACGTGCAGCCGCGCAGCCGGAAGGCGCTGGCCGTATCGGGCGCGGCCGGGCGGGCCAGCAGCAGGTAGCTGTGGTGGCCAATGAAGTGGCAGTTGGTAAAACTCATGCGGCGCGCTTCCTTATCTGAATGCACCAGAAACAGCCCGTAGGCCGCCTGCCCGCGGTATGGCCGGTCCTCAAACGTGCAGCCCACGAAGCGGGTGGCCCCCGCGGCCAGCGCGCAGCCATTGACGAAAGCGCCGTAGAAGCGGCAGTTGTCAAAGAGAAAACCGGGCTGCCGCAGCCAGACCGACCAGTTAGTAATGCCCCACAACAGGCAGTTGGTGAGTACGATAGCCTGGGTGGTGGGCGGCCCGTCGCCGTAGCGGTCCGACACCAGGCCCTGGCCGGCATTATCCACGAAGCGGCAGCCAGCCAGGCGCACGTGGCTGGCAAAGCCGCCCTCGGGCTCAATATCGACGCCCGCGCCGGGGTTGGAAAACAGCGCCTTGCCCAGCGCCGGAATCAGCACCCGCCCGGTGTGGCTGAAGCTGCAATTGGTAGCCCGCAGGCCGTTGACGCCCGTGATGGACAAGCCCTGCCGGCCGTTGTAGTCGAAGGTCGAGTTTTCGAGCACAATGGCCTCGCGGGCCGGGTCGTCCAGGCGCTTAGCCAGGTGGTTGAGCACCTGAATACCGTCGCGGCCGAAGTGGTGCACCGCCAGCCGCCGCAGCGTGATGCGCCGCGAGTCGCGCACAAACAAGCCATCGGCCGCCAGCTGAATGCCCGTGTCGCCCCAGTGCCCACCCACCACCAGGTGCGCGCTGCTGCCGTTGAGCATTATATCTGCAACTTCCACATTATCACAGTTTTGCAAAACAATGGCCGTGCCCAGGTTAACGCCGTAGCTCCAGTCGGTGAAGAACGCCGGGGCCGCCTCAAACGGCAGTCTGGTGGCGGGGTCGAAGGCCCCGTAGCGCAGCCCCTGCGCGTAGCGGATTTCGGTGGTGGCGCTGTCGTCGCCCACTATGCGCAGGTTGCGGCAGCCGGTGAGGGGCAGCACATCGGGCTGGCTGCCGGGCGCGGCGGGGTCGCCCACCAGGTAGGTGCCGGCCGGAATACGCAGCACGGCGCGGCCCACGCCGGCCGGCGTGAGCGCCCGCTTATTGAAAAAATCGGCGGCGCGCTGAAAGGCCGGCTGGTCGTTGGCGCGGCCGTCGCCCACGGCCCCAAAATCTTTTTTCAGGTCTTTGCGCAGCACGGTTTGGGCGACGGCCGGCTGGCTCCACACCACCCAAAGTAGGGCACTCCCGAGCAGGCGGCCCAGCCAGCCCCGGACCCGAGCAGCCGCCCGCTGGGGCAGTATTTTAGTCTTTTTCATTGGCATAATAACCTGCGCCGCCACCCGGCAGCTAGGCCGGGCGCAAGCCGAAAGTAGGGCCCGGCTTCGGTGCGCGGCCGGGTGGGCCGGGTAGGGCCGCGGCTGGCCACGCCGTAACTTTGGCCCCCGTCATGCCCGAACGCTCCACCCCCCCCAGCGCGTCGGCCGCGAAGTATATCTTCGTCACCGGCGGCGTCACCTCTTCCCTCGGGAAAGGAATTATTTCCGCTTCTTTGGCTAAGCTCTTGCAAGCCAGAGGCTTCCGGGTAACCATTCAGAAGTTCGACCCCTACATCAACATCGACCCCGGCACGCTCAACCCCTACGAGCACGGCGAGTGCTACGTGACCGACGACGGCGCCGAAACCGACCTCGACCTGGGCCACTACGAGCGCTTCCTGAACACGCCCACCTCGCAGGCCAACAACGTGACCACGGGCCGCATCTACGACACCGTGATTCGGCGCGAGCGCGAAGGCGCATTCCTCGGCAAAACCGTGCAGGTGGTGCCCCACATCACCGACGAGATAAAGCGCCGGATGCTGCTGCTGGGCCAGGATGGCAAGTTTGACGTGGTGATTACCGTAATTGGCGGCTGCATCGGCGACATCGAGAGCTTGCCCTTTGTGGAGGCCGTGCGCCAGCTGCGCTGGGAGCTGCCGCCCCACGACTCGCTCGTGATTCACCTCACGCTGCTGCCCTACCTGGCGGCGGCCGGCGAACTCAAAACTAAGCCTACCCAGCACTCGGTCAGGGACTTACGCGAGGCGGGCCTGCAGCCCGATATTCTGGTGTGCCGCTCCGAGCACCCGATTCCGCCCGAGATGCGCCGCAAAATCGCGCTCTTCTGCAACGTCAAAATCAACTCCGTTATCGAGAGCCTCGACGCCGACACCATCTACTCGGTGCCGCTGCTCATGCTCAAGGAGGAGCTCGACGCCCGCGTCATCAGCAAGCTGCGCCTCAACGGCGGCCACGCCCCCGACCTGGAGGAGTGGAAAGAATTCCTGGGCCGCCTCAAGAACCCGACCGAGGAAGTAACCATTGCGCTGGTGGGCAAGTACGTAGAGCTGCCCGACGCGTATAAGTCTATCATTGAGTCGTTTATCCACGCCGGGGCCTTCAACGAGTGCAAGGTGCGGGTGCGCAGCATTCAAAGCGAGCACCTGACGCCCGAAAACGCCGTGCAGCAGCTCGAAGGCGTCGATGGCGTGCTGGTAGCGCCCGGCTTTGGCGAGCGCGGCTTTGAGGGCAAGGTGGCCGCCGTACGCTACGTGCGGGAAAACAATATTCCGTTTTTCGGCATTTGCCTGGGTATGCAGGTGGCGGTGGTAGAGTACGCGCGCAACGTGCTCGGCCTGCCGCAGGCCAGCTCCACCGAGATGGACCCGCTCACGCCCGACCCGGTTATCGCCCTCATGGCCGAGCAAAAAGACGTGACCCAGAAGGGCGGCACCATGCGCCTGGGGGCCTACGCCTGTGAGCTCAAGCGCGGCTCGCGCGCGGCCAAGGCCTACGGCCGCAACCTCATCAGCGAGCGCCACCGCCACCGCTTCGAGTTCAACAACGAGTACCTGGCCCGCTTCGAGGAAGCCGGCATGTCGGCCTCCGGCATCAACCCCGAAACCGGCCTGGTCGAAGTAATCGAGCTGCCCAAAACGGTGCATCCCTGGTTTGTAGGCGGCCAGTTTCACCCCGAGCTGAAGAGCACCGTGGAAAACCCCCACCCGCTGTTCGTGCGGTTTGTGAAGGCCGCTATGCAGCGCAAGAAGGGGCTGTAGGGGCGCGTCGCACGCGCCCGTCGTTCGGGTAGGTAGTAGTTCGCACGGCCCAAACGCCGGGCGCGTGCGACGCGCCCCTACACCTCGTACCTTTGCCCTTCGTATTCTTTTTGACTATAAATGGACCGCAACCAAGCGACTGGCCTCTTCCTCATTTCGGCCTTGCTCCTGGTGTACTTGTTTTTCTTCTCGCCCAAAGCCGAGCCCGACAAAAACAAAACCCAGGCAACTACTACCACCGCCGCCAAAACGCCGGCCGCCGCCGCCGTGCCCACGCCGGGCCTGCCGCCCCTGGCAGCGCTCGACTCGGCCGCCGGCCCGGCGCGCAGCATTGAGCTGAAAAACCCTGAGCTAACGCTCACCTTCTCGACCCAGGGCGGCCGCGTGGCCGCCGTGCGCCTGAATAACTACAAAACCTTCTTTGGCAAGCCGCTCGACTTGTTCGACGCCCAAAGCGCCCGCTACAACACCACGCTCACCACCACCGGCGGGCAGAAGGTAGACTTTGCCCAGCTGAACTTCGCGGCTAGCGCGCCGGTAGCTACCGCCGACGGCGGCCAGCAGCTGGCCTTTACCGCGCCCGTGGGCGGCGGCACCATCACCCAAACCTACACCGTGCCCAAGGCCGGCTACGAGGTGAAGTACAACCTGAAGCTGGCCGGCGTAGCTGTGGCCGCTGAGCCGCTCAAGCTCAGCTTCGTCGACAACGTGCGCCAGACCGAGCAGGACCTCAAGCAGAATCGCAACCACACCACCATCAACCACTACCAGGCCACCGGCGACCACAACGCCCTGGCCGAAGCCAGCGAGAAGCCGGAGGAAGTGACCGTAGCCGCGCCCCTGCTGTGGGCCGCCGACAAGCACGACTTCTTCGTGGCGGGCCTCGTGTCCGACTCGCAGCCCTTTGCCAGCGGCCAGTTTAATGCCACGGTGAACCTGGCCGACTCGACCTACATCAAGACGCTGAGCACCACGCTGGCCCTGCCCGTGGCCGACGTGACGAGCGCGGCCGGCGGCCAGTACCGCTTCTTTTTTGGGCCCAACCAGTTTAGCCTGCTCAAGAGCGTGGCCCCTGGTTTCGACCGCAACGTGTACCTGGGCTGGGGCTTGTTCCGCTGGGTAAACCGCTTTGTGGTGCTGCCCGTGTTCACGTTTCTGGAGCAGTACATCAGCTCCTACGGCGTGATTATCCTGCTGCTGGTGGTACTTATCAAGCTGGTAACGTGGCCCTTGACTTATAAAACCTACGAAAGCCAGGCGCGTATGAAAGTGCTGAAGCCCGAGCTCGACGAGATTAAGGCCAAGCACCCCGACGACGCGGCTAAGACGCAGCAGGAGACCATGAAGCTCTACACGCAGTTTGGCGTGTCGCCGCTCAGTGGCTGCGTGCCCACGCTGCTCACGCTGCCCATCCTGTTTGCCATGTTCCAGTTCTTCCCCAACGCGATTGAGCTGCGCCAGCAGCCCTTCCTGTGGGCCCCGGACCTAAGCACCTACGACAACGCCATTCACTTGCCGTTTACGCTGCCTTACCTGGGCAATCACATCAGCATTTTCACGGTGCTGATGACGATTTCGACGCTCTTCATGACCTACCAGAGCAACCAGATGAACACGGCCGCTATGCAGGGCCCCATGAAGTTCTACAGCTACCTCATGCCGCTGATTTTCTTCTTCGTGCTGAACAGCTTCGCCTCGGGCCTCACCTGGTACTACCTGGTTTCCAACCTCGTAACGCTGGGTCAGCAGGCCCTGACCCGCTCCTTCGTGGACGACACCAAGATTCGGGCCCAGCTCGAAGCCAACAAGGTGAAGAACAAGGATAAGAAGCCCGGCGGCTTCCAGGCCCGCCTGGCCGAGGCCATGAAAACCGCCCAGGAGCGCGAAGCCCAAGCCAAGAAATCGCCGGGCAAAGCCTAGCCATGAGGTGCTGAATTTGTGAGGTAGTGAGTTTTTAACGGTCCGTTGCGCTTGGCGCGGCGGACCGTTTTTTTGTACGGGCCCTCTGGCCCGGTTTTCGTTTTGCTACCCACGCCGCACCTTTGCCCGGCGGCTCACTACCTCACCATTTCACCAGCTCACCTCATGCGCTACCTGCTCTGGCTCCTCGCTTTTTCCCTGGCCCTGCCTGCCTGCGCCCAAAAGAAGCTGCCGCGCAAGCATAAAGCAGCCCCCGCCGCCACCGTTGCGCCGAAGCAGGCCGCGCCGGTGCTCGTGTTTCAGCGCACGCCCTGCTACGGGCGCTGCCCGGCCTACACGGCCACCATCTTCGCCGATGGGCGGGTAGAATACGATGGCCAGCGCTTCGTGCCGCTGCTGGGCAAGCACACGCTCGCGCTGCCCGCGGCGAAAGTCAATGCGTTGTTAGCCGAAGCTAAGCGCATCAATTTCAACAGTTTACAGGAGCGCTACGCCGGCAACACCTCCGACCTGCCGGCCACCATCATTACGGTGCAGCCTGTGGGCCAGCCGCTGCACGCAGTATTTGCCGAGGAGGATATTCCGGCCAATCTGCAAGGTTACATCGACTACCTCAAGGGCCAGCTCGACCCACTGGCAGGCATCAACGTGGCGGAGTAAGGAGGAGCGAAGAATTTGGAATGAGAAATGAAGAACTATTGCTAGGGCAATTCTTCATTTCTCATTCTTTGATTAATCCTTGCGCACCTGCTCCAGCAGCAGCTGGTTCATGGGGTTGGCCGTGAGGCCGCGCACGTTGCGTTGCGTGAGACGGATTATCTCGTCGTAATACAGCGCCACCACGGGCGCGTCGCGCACCACCAGGCGGTCCATGGCCTGGTACAGGGCCGTGCGTTTGGCCACATCCTGCTCCCGAATGGCCTGCTGGTACAGTTGGTCGTAATCCTCTGATTTGTAATGCGTTTTGTCAGGCCCGGCGGGGCTGAAGTTGGGGGAATAGAACAGGGCCAGGTAGTTCTCCGCGTCGGGGTAATCGCCGAGCCAGCTCTTGGTGAAGAAGGCCGTGCGGCCGTTGTCTACCAGCTCCTGCTGGGCCGCCGACTGGTTGATGTCAATCTGGACCTGCACGCCCACGTCGGCCCAGTTTTTCTGAAGGTATTCGGCCACCGCCTTGCGCTCGGCCACGGTGCTTAGGCGCAGCTGCAAGGGCCGGCCCGCGCCGTAGCCGGCGGCGCGCAGCAGCGCGCGGGCCCGCTGCGGCTGGTAGTCGTAGCCCGGCACCTGCGCGGGCGAAAACGAGGGCAGCGCCGCCGGCACGAAGCCCGACGTGCCCGGCCGCCCCACGTGGTTGAGCACGTAGGCCAGCATTTCGGGCCGGTTGATGGCGTAGCTCAGCGCCTGGCGCACGCGCGCATCGCGCAGCCGGCGGCCCTGGCTGGCCTGCTCGCCCGTAAGCTTGGCACTATCCAATTGAAAACCAAGGTATTCTGTGTTCAGATACGGGGCCTTCTGCAAATTAAAGCGCCCCCGAAAGTCGGCCCGCACCGAGCCATCGGGATTGAGAATAAGGTCGCGCGAGCCTTCGCGGATACCGCTCAGAAAGTCCAGCTTACCTTGCAAAAACGTGAGGAACTCCGTTTTGCGGTCGGCAATGAAGCTGATGGCAACTGCATCTAAATGAGGCAGTTGGCGGCCCTGCTTATCCTGGCGCCAGTAGGTCGGGTTTTTGTGAAACAGCAGCACATTGCCCTCATCCCACACCTTGAACCGAAATGGCCCCGTGCCCACCGGATGCTCCCGAAAGTCCTTGCCGTACTGGGTCACCGCCTCGTGCGGCACCACGTAGGCATACGGCATGGTGAGAATGCCCAGAAACGGAATAAACGGCGCTTTCAGGTGAATGCGCAGCGTCGAGTCGTTGGCCGCCACGAAGCAGGTGTCGCTGCTGTTACCCTGCTTGTCTTCCAACACTTTACCGCGAAATATCCAGCCGCCCGGCGAGGCCGTTTTGGCATCGAGCAGCCGCCGGAAGCTGTACACAAAGTCAGCGGCTACCAGCGCCCGGCCCTTACCACCGGCAAACGCTTCGCTGTCCTGAAACCGCACCCCTTTTCGCAGCCAAAACGTGTACGTAAGTCCATCGGGCGAAATCTGGTAGCGCCGGGCCAGCGACGGCGCGGGTTGCAGGGTCGAGTCCAACGCTAGCAAGCCGTTGTAGAGCTGCGCCACGGCCCAGCTATTGGCCTGGTTGCGGGCAAAGGCGGGGTCGAGCGAGGTGAGGGCCTCGGGCTGGTTGTAGCGAAACACGCGCCGCTCGTCGGCCGCCGCGGGGCCGGCGCCCGAGCAGGCCGCCAGCAGCGCCGCGCCAGCCGCCACGGCCAGCCGAGTAGCCCAGCGCATTCGCAATTCAGGTAGAAACATCGGTTTGGGGTGTCGGTTGCAAAGGTAGGGGTCGCGTTGGCCCTGGTTTTTCGTTTCTTTTTCCCCATTTTATGCAGCTTACCTATTTCGGCCACGCCAGCTTTCTGGTTACCATTGGCGGCGTCCGCGTGCTCTTCGACCCCTTTATCAGCCCCAACCCGCTGGCCAAGGCCATCAACGTAAACGCCATTGAGGCCGACTATATCCTGGTTTCGCACGGCCACGGCGACCACATCGCCGATGTCGAAAGCATTGCCCAGCGCACCGGCGCCAAAGTACTGGCCATTGCCGAGCTTGCCGGCTACTTCGGGGCCAAGGGCCTTGAGGTTATTGGCACCAACCTGGGCGGCAAAGTGGTGCTGCCCTTCGGCACGGTGCATTGCGTGGCCGCCGCCCACAGCAGCTCGCTCCCCGACGGCTCCTACGCGGGCGTGGCTATGGGTTTTGTTATCAAAACCATTGACGGTCAGACCTTTTACTTCGCCGGCGACACGGCCCTGACCTACGACCTCAAGCTCATCAAGGAGCGCCACCAGGTGGACGTGGCCCTGCTGCCCATCGGCGACCACTACACCATGGGTATCACCGACGCGCTGGTGGCCGCCGACTGGGTAGGCACCACCGAAATCATCGGCATGCACTATGATACCTTCCCCGTTATTGCCATCGACCACGCCGCGGCCCAGGCCGAAGCTAAAGCCGCTGGCAAAAACCTGCGCCTGCTGCGCATCGGCGAAACGGTGGAGCTATAAGGGAATTTAGAATGGGGAATGAGGAATGAAGAATTACCCACTACCACTAATTCTTCATTCCTTAATTCCCCATTCTAAATTATTCCCGTTGGCTAATCCATTTTTTTTAGCCTTATTTTGTAGAGTAAATAGTGCCGGCCCTGGCTGGCTTATTCCTTCGCGCAGCGCGTTTCCTCTGTTATATCGTTTGTTGTTATGGGTAAAATTATCGCGGTAGCCAACCAGAAAGGTGGCGTCGGCAAAACCACCTCGGCCATCAACCTGGCCGCCTCGCTGGCGGCCCTGGACTACCGTACCCTGCTCGTCGACGCCGACCCGCAGGCCAACGCCACCTCGGGCGTGGGCTTCGACCCCAAAGACATCGAAAACAGCGTGTACGAGTGCATGGTCGACGGCATCGACCCGCAGGATATCATCTTGCAAACCAATATCTTACCGCACCTCGACCTCATGCCCTCGCACATCGACCTCGTGGGGGCCGAAGTGGAGATGATTAACCTGCCCAACCGCGAAGAGAAAATGAAGGAGGCCCTGCGCCCCCTCGTCGACCAATACGACTTCATCATCATCGACTGCTCGCCCTCGCTGGGCCTCATCACGGTGAATGCCCTCACGGCGGCGCACTCGGTTATCATCCCGGTGCAGTGCGAGTACTTCGCCCTCGAAGGCCTGGGTAAGCTCTTGAATACCATTAAGATAATTCAAAGCCGCCTCAATACTAACCTCGAAATCGAAGGCATCCTGCTCACCATGTACGACGTGCGCCTGCGCCTCAGCAACCAGGTGGTGGAGGAAGTGCAGCTGCACTTTCAGCAGCTCGTATTCGACACCATCATCCCGCGCAATGTGAAGCTGAGCGAGTCGCCGAGCTTCGGCATCCCCGTCATCCTGCACGACGCCGAAAGCAAAGGCGCCGTGAGCTACCTCAACCTGGCCCGCGAGATAGTGGAGAAGAATAGCGTGGAGGCTAACCCCGAGGAAGCCGCGGAGGACGAGTTGGTGTAGGGCTGCACTGCGGACTAGAAAGAACGTCATGCTCATCTGGCGTCCACGCAGTGAAGCATCTCTACCGCGCCAGTAGGATTTGGTAGAGATGCTTCACTGCGTGGACGCCAGATGAGCATGACGTTCTTTTGTATTATTTACAGCCACCGTGGCCGCTATGATTCTCTCCTCTCCTGCCCACCCACTTATCGGAATCGACCCCGAAATCCGTTTTGGGCGACCGTGCATCGCGGGCACCCGCATCAGCGTACGCGACGTGCTGGGCTGGTTGGACCACGGCATGAGCATAGCCGAAATAATTGGGGACTTTCCAGAATTGACACCTGAACTTATTCGGGCTTGTCAATCATATGCGGCTGACTGCGTAGAACCTTATACCAAAGCCTTCGGTAGAGAGCCTGACTTCCGCGTAACCTACCGCTTGTTTACGGCAGAAGAAGGTGGGCGCAAAACACCGGCTCACCAGCACATTCGCTGGGATTTCAGTTACGAAGAAAAGGCGGTTTTACCCGGTCGTTGGATGATTTGGCCAGAATTTCTGGACCCCGATGGTCAAGTAATACCTAATGGGCCATTTTCACCAGTTGGTAAAGCCAACATGTTTATTTGCAATCCTGAAAGACGTGATTTACACCGCCAGCATATTCAGCCAGGTGTGCGGGGCTTCTTCCTGGATGGTTTACCGGGTGGCGTGTGCGAAGTAGTAGAGGTACTAGGGCTACGCCAGCGTCCAACTGCCAGCTAGCCAGCGCCCGCTAAAAGCCCCGGCAAACTAACCCACTACTTCACCTTGCCCTTCGCCCCCTAGTCCGTAATTTTGAAGTTCTGGGCGGGCCGGCCTTTCGGCCCCCAGACCCTTGCCA
>CAXTFI010000107.1:0-16365 GCA_964243255.1 uncultured Hymenobacter sp. | reverse complement strand
CCTCGACTCGGTGCACGTGAACGGCAAGCTCACGATGGGCGAAAACCTGGCCGACCTCGGCGGCCTCACCATCGCCTACAACGCGTTTCAGAAAACACCGCAGTACAAGGAAGGCAAAAGCATCGACGGCTTCACGCCCGACCAGCGCTTCTTCCTGGCCTGGGGCCAAATCTGGCGCACCAACATCCGGCCCGAAGCGGCTCGCCAGCAGGTACTTACCGACCCACACTCGCCGGCGCAGTTCCGCACCAACGGCCCGCTCATGAACATGCCCGAGTTCTACAAAGCCTTCGGCTGCAAGCCCACCGATAAGATGGAGCGGCCCACCGCCGAGCAGGCCCGCATCTGGTAGCCCAGTAGCGCGGACGCTGCGAGTCCGCGCGCAGGTCGGTTAGGCTGACCAAAAAGAACGTCATGCAGACCGTAGGGAAGCAGCTCGCTCAAATCGTTGGATTAGTAACTCCAATGGCACGAGCGAGCTGCTTCCCTGCAGTCTGCATGACGTTCTTTTTTTTATTTAACCCACCTTTAAGACTTTATGATGCAACCGTGAAGCGGTTGGTACCTCTATAATGACTAAGTTCGCCTTCTGCCTTTTCTCCTAACCAATCTTTTTCATGTCCTCCACTACTACTATTTCGCGCCTGGCGCTGGCTACGCTGGGCCTCGGCACGCTGGCCGCTACCACCGCTTTTGGGCCGCCCGCCCGGCGCGCCGCACCGCCGCAGCAGGGCGTTGGCATCAACCTCGCTAATATCGACCAGGCAGTATCGCCGTGCGAGGACTTTTACCACTACGCCAACGGCAACTGGATAAAAAACAACCCCGTGCCGGCCGCCGAAACCCGCTGGGGTGCCTTTAACGAGCTGCAAGACCGCAACCAGTCGGTGGAAAAGCGCATTTTGGTGAAAGCCGCCGCCGACCGTACCGCCAAGCCGGGTTCGAGCATCCAGAAGGTAGGCGATTTTTATGCCGCCGCCATGGACTCGGCCGCCATTGAGGCCGCCGGCCTCAAGTACCTGCAGCCCCGCCTCACGCAGATTAATAACCTCAAAAGCCTGGGTGATATTCAGAAGTACATGGCTGACCCTAAGTCGTTTGGCACCGGCTGGTACAGCTTTGGCGTGCGCCAGGACAGTAAGAACAGCACCCAGTATGCCGTGGCGATGGGCCAGGGTGGCCTCGGCCTCGGCGACCGCGACTACTACCTCAAGGACGACGGCCGCTCGAAGACCGTGCGCGCCGCCTACAAGGCCTACATGACCAGCGTGTTTCAGCTGCTGGGCGACGCGCCGGGCCTGGCCGCCACCAACGCCGACGCCGTGCTGGCCCTCGAAACCAAGCTGGCCACCGCCAGCCGCAGCCGCGTGGACCTGCGCGACCGCCTCAAGAACTACAACAAAGTAACCGTGGCCCAGGCCACCAAGGACTACCCCAACCTCGACCTGCCGCTGGTGCTCAAAGGCAGCGGCCTCAGCAGCGCCCAGGACCTCATCATCGGCCAGCCCGAGTACCTGGCCGCGGCTAACACGCTGATGGCCAGTACGCCCATTGCCGACCAGCAGCAGTACCTGCGCTGGCACCTGGTGGAGGGCGTTACCTCAGCCTTGCCCAAGGCCTACGGCGACGCCAGCTTCCGCTTCCAGCAAACGCTCACCGGGGCCAAGCTGCAGCAGCCGCGCTGGAAGCGCGCGCTGCGTGCCACCGACGGCGCGCTCGGTGAGGCCTTTGGTCAACTGTATGTGGATGAGGCATTTAGCCCCGCCGCCAAGGCCCGCGCCAAGGAGATGGTCGAAAACCTGCGCAAGGCCTACGCCGAGCGCATCCTGGCTACCGACTGGATGAGCGCCGACACCAAGAAGGAGGCCATCCAGAAGCTCAACGCCTTCGCCGTGAAAATCGGCTACCCCGACAAGTGGAAGGATTACTCCGCGCTGAAAATCAGCCGCCAGAGCGCGCTGCAAAACCTGTTTGCCACCGCCGAGTGGCGCACGAAGGACAACACCGACAAGTTTGGCAAGCCCATCGACCGCGGCGAGTGGGGCATGACGCCGCCCACGGTAAACGCCTACTACAATTCGAGCATGAATGAAATCGTGTTCCCGGCCGGCATTCTCCAGCCCCCATTCTACGACCCCAAAGCCGATGACGCGGTGAACTACGGCGGCATTGGCGCGGTCATCGGCCACGAAATGACCCACGGCTTCGACGACCAGGGCCGCCGCTCCGATGCCAAAGGCAACCTGCGCGACTGGTGGACCAAGGAAGACAACGACAAGTTCAACGCCAAGGCCGACATGGTGGGCAAGCAGTACGACGCCTTCTCGCCCCTCGACTCGGTGCACGTGAACGGCAAGCTCACGATGGGCGAAAACCTGGCCGACATTGGCGGCCTCACCATCGCCTACCAGGCTTTCCAGAAGACGGCCCAGTTCAAGGGCAGCCAGAAAATCGACGGCTTCACGCCCAGCCAGCGCTTCTTCCTGGGCTTTGCCCAAATCTGGCGCGCCAACCAGCGCCCCGAGGCCCTGCGCCAGCAAATCCAGACCGACCCGCACTCGCCCGGCCAGTACCGCACCAACGGCCCGCTCATGAACATGCCCGAGTTTTACGAAGCCTTTGGCTGTAAAGACGGCAACAAGATGGTGCGCGCCCAGGCCGACCGCTCGCGCATTTGGTAAGGTATTTGCAACTAGCTTAAACGACGAAAAGCCTGGCCGTATTGGTCAGGCTTTTTTTGTGGGGTTTAGCGGGCCACTTTTGCTAAAAGCTGTTCGGGTGTCGCCCTCCCCGGCGCACCCCACCCCCCAGCCCCCTCCCCTTCGGGAGAGGAGAAGCTACAGTGCACAATCGTCAGCTTACGTCAGGCTCCCCCTCTCCCGAAGGGGAGGGGGCTGGGGGGTGGGGTAAATCGCTGGGCAGTAACAGCGCCAGATGTCGCCTCACTTCCGCCAACACCCCATCTAAATCATTAAGCACCTGCTCATTCGAAAAGCGCAGCGCCAAAAATCCGCACTCCTGCAAGGAGTGAGTGCGCCCGCCGTCATACTCTTCCTGCCCTAGGTGCACCCGCCCATCTACTTCCACCACCAGCCAGGCGCGCAGGCATACGAAATCCACAATGAAGCATTCGATAGCGTGCTGCCGCCGACACTGCGGGCCTAGGTGATGCCCGCGCAGCGCCTGCCACAAGTGGTTTTCGGCCGGCGTAGGATTTCGGCGGTTTGCCCGCGCATAAGTCTTAAGCGTTTTCCAGCGCTCCGCATCCGTGGTGAAGGTGTGAACGGCCAGGTGCGTAGGGCCAAGGTTTGCCATGGGGCTAAGGTATTGCTGGCGAAGCCTATACGAAGCAAAGCCACTCCTGCTAACCCCCACGAAAAAGCCCAGCTCCTTTTACAGAAAACCGGGCCTCGTAACCGCTACAGCCAGGAGCTTGGCGGCTCCGAATCGAAGATACGCAAAATTTGGCATTGTGCGGCGGGGCGGCGGAAATATGGCGGCCCGGCCCGAACTTCGGCCCCGCCGGGTAATCCCTGTGAGGCGGCTCACCGGCCTTCGCGTTATGAAAAAAATTCTTCTCAGCCTGGGGCTGGCGACATTGCTACTGGGCCCGGCCGCGCCGGCCGCCCGCGCTTGGGGCGTGCTGGGGCACCGTGTGATTACGCAGGTGGCTGTGTATGAGCTGCCAGCGGCCATGCAGGCATTCTACTTCCGGCACCTGCCCGAGCTGGTGCGCCTGAGCACCGCCCCCGACGAGCGCCGGGGCCAGGACCCACAGGAGGCCGGCCGGCACTTCATCCGCCTCGACCACTACTCCGAGGATAACCCGTTTGCCAAGGTGCCGCACAGCTACGACGAGGCGGTGGAGAAATTTTCGGCCGATACGCTCAAAAAATACGGCACCCTGCCCTGGGCCGTGCTCGATGCCAAGCAGCGGCTGGTCGAGGCGTTTCAGGCCCGCGATACCACGGCCATCATTCAGCAGTCGGCCGAGCTGAGCCACTACGCCGCCGATGCCTTTGTGCCGCTGCACACCACCGTCAACTACGATGGCCAGCTCACCGGGCAGGCCGGGCTGCTGGCGCTCTGGGAAAGCCAGCTGCCCGAGCGCTACCTGAAAGACTACAAGCTGGCTGGGGAGGAAAGCAAGGCGCTAAAAGACCCGCTGGCGGCCATTTGGCTGACGCTGCAAGGCAGCTACGGCTTTCTCACGGCCACCTATGACCTCGAAGCAAAAACGGGCAAAGGGTTTACGCCGCAAACCAAGTACACGTTTGCGCATCGGTTTGGCCGCACCCAGCGCCGCTATTCCGATGCCTTTGCCGATGCCTACGAGAAAGAGGTGGGCGGCATGGTCGGCTTTCGGCTGAAGGGCGCTTCCCCGCTGGTGGCCGCGCTTTGGCTCACGGCCTGGCAGGAAGCCGGCCGCCCCGACCTGGCCGCCCTGCTGGCCCCATCCAAGCTCAGCAAAGAGGAAAAAGACCAGTTGACCACCCAGCTCAAGGCCTGGAAAACCAACGCCCTCTACCAGGACCAGCTGCTGCTGGCCCAGCAAAAGGAGAAAAAAGCTATCGCTACCGACGAAATAAAAGCCACCGAAGGGGAAGCCGCCCCGCCACCCCCGCCCGAGCCGGTGGCGCCCGCTGACTCGGCCCCCAAGCCAAAGGCTGCCCCGGCGGCTGCCCCACCGGCCAAGGTTAAAGTGAAAACTAAGGGTGCTGAGGGTACTAAGAAGCAGAAAACAGAGTTTACCTGGTAGTAAAATCTTGACAATCAGTAAGTTAGTTTATTAAAGCTTTTTAGAAGATACCATAAAATATAAAAGAACGTCATGCAGACCGCAGGGAAGCAGCTCGCGTGCTGCCCTAGCTCAATTGTGAGGACGAAGCGAGCGAGCTGCTTCGGCAAGCGGACGCCAGATGAGCAGGACGTTCCTTCAACTTCCCAAGCAACTAACAACTTCTGTACGCCGATTTCCCAATTCCCAACAGACGTATGACGCGCTATTTCTCGTGGGCGTACCCGCTGGGCCTGAGCCTGCTGGCCGCCTGCGGCCCGGCTGGCCCCCCCGCCGTGGCCCCGCCGCCCCCGCCCAAGCCGGTGGGCCCCGACATTGCGGCCCTCACCGACAGCACTGCCCCCGCCGCGCTACTGGCCTACGGCCGCCAATATCCGGGCTCCGAAGTGCTGTTTAAGACGCGCCTGGGCACTATTCGGGTGCGGCTCTACGATGATACGCCCGTGCATAAGGCAAATTTTTTGCTGCTGACCCGGCGCGGGGTGTTCAACGAAACGGTATTCAACCGGGTGGTGAAGGGCTTCGCCGTGCAGGGCGGCCAAACGAGCGGCGTGCGCAGCATTCGCCTGCGCCGCTACCGCCTGCCGCCCGAGTTTCGGCGCCAGCACTTCCACGTGAAGGGCGCGCTGGGCATGGCCCGCTACGACGACGACAAAAACCCCGGCCACCTATCGTCTAACACCGATTTTTACTTTGTGGTGGGCGAAAAGCTGACGCCCTACCAGGCGCGGGGGGCCGCCGGCCGGCCCCTCACCCCGGCCCAGGTAGCCGCCTACGCCACCAAGGGCGGCGTGCCCTCGCTCGATGGCAAGTACACCGTTTTTGGCGAAGTGATGGAGGGCCTGGACGTGGTGGATAAAATATCCCAAATTCCCGTTGACCCCCAGGATAAGTGGCCCATCAACGATGTGGCCATGAAGGTGGAAGTGGTGAAGTGATTTAATTGAGAATGAAGAATAGGGAATGAAGAATTATCCGAATGGTAATTCTTCATTCCCTATTCTTCATTCTCAATTAAATTACTTAGCGGTAAGCTTTCAGCTCTTTTTCCAGGCCGAGCTTTTTGGCAATGTCGGCAAACATTTCGGGGTCGAAGTCGTCCTCGCCGGGCGAGTTCAGCTGGGGCTCTTCTTCGAGCACAGGGTAGGGGACGCCGGTTTTAGCGCCTTGTATTACCGTTAGCTCCGAGCCATCCTCGGGGTGCTTGCCGTTCCAGATGAGGCCGGCTTCCATGTAGGCATTGGGCGAAAACGTGTAGAGCTCGCGGTGCAGGCCGTGCTTCATAAACTCGCGGGCCTCCGGGAAGGCTTTGTTCGAGAGGTTAGGCACGGGCATGAGTTTTTTCACGTCCACGCCAGTGAGCTTTTCGAGGGCCAGGGCGTAGGCATACACGTGCAGGCCGCCGCGCACCAGCAGGTAGCCCACCATGGTGCGGGCGCAGGGGTCGGTCACCATCTCATACACCCGCATCTTGTTGGCGCGGGCCCCGCACTCGAGGAAGAAGTTGTGCAGCAGGTCGAGGCGCAGGTTGCCCGAGCTGAATACGTTGTCACCGGTCCAGGGCCGGCCCATCGAGTCGACGGGCAGGGCTGCCTGGGCACTGGCCAGGAAATGGTGCGTGTTGCGGTTATCCACGGCCCCGGCCAGCGGGCCGGGCACCGGGTCGGTGCCCCGCTCGGTGGTGCCGGTCAGCAGCAGGTTGATGGCGTAGCTAACGGCCTCGATGTGCGAGTATTCTTCGGCCGCAATGGCCGCCGTGAGGGCGTAGAAGGGGCGGAGCCGGTCACGGCCCCGGAAGTTAAACGACTGAAACGTGTAGTTTAGCAGCGTGCTCATTTCGCCAAACTTGCCACCCAGCAGCTCCTGCACGGCGGCGGCATCGTTGGCGGAGGGGCTCTTGGGCTTAGGCAGGTCCAGGGCGAGTTCGTCGAGGCGCAGTATCATAGGCAGTTAAAAATGAGGGTTGGGAAAAGGAAAAGCCGACTCCACCCAGGGGCAGCGTCGGCTTTATGTACGGATGCCAACCAAACGAAGCCGGATAGTAACCGGCTGGTTTAGTTGCAGTTACTGCTGCTTAAGAAAGCTAATCCACACACTGCTTGATAGCTGCGCCACGGTGTGCTCCTGGTTAACTAATGCGAAAAACTGCCCGGCGGGTGGCATGCAGCAAGTAGCCTAAGCAGCCTAGCTGTTCGCACGAGAGCCGTTGGCTTACACCAGGGCCACTTAATTGTTAATTGCCCACGTACACGTTGCCTTCCTTCATCACGAATTTGGGTCGCGTCAGGGTCGAGATATTTTGCAGCGGGTTATCCTCCACGGCCACCACGTCGGCGTACTTGCCGGCTTCCAGCGTGCCCAGGTTGGTGGGGTCGCCGAGCAGCTCGGCGGCGTTGAGGGTGGCCGTGCGGATGGCGTCGATGGCCGACATGCCCGCTTCGGTCATGTAGCTGAATTCCAGCGCGTTCTGCCCGTGGCGATACACGCCCGCGTCGGTGCCGAAAGCCACCCGCACGCCCGCCTTAATGGCCCGCCCGAAGGTGCCCTGCATCTGGGTGCCCACGGCCAGGGCCTTGGCCGCGATAACGGGCGGGAAGTAGCCGGGGTGCTGCCGCGTGGTGTCGGCCACCGACTTGCCGGCGATGATGGTGGGCACGTACCAGGTGCGGTTTTTGGCCATGAGCTGGATGGCCTCGGCATCCATGAGCGAGCCGTGGTCGATGCTGGTGACGCCCGCCCGCACGGCCCGCTTGATGCCCTCGGCGCCATGGGCGTGGCAGGCCACGGGCATACCTAAGTCGCGGGCCGTCTGCACGATAGCCCGAATTTCCTCTTCCGTGTACTGCGCGCCGGTGCCGTCCTTGCTCAGGTCGAGCACGCCGCCGGTGCTGGCAATCTTGATGAGGTCGGCCCCGCGCCGAAACTGCTCGCGCACGGCCTGCCGGCACTGGTCGGGGCCGTTGGCCACGCCCTCGGCCGCGCCGGGGCTCAGCTTGTCCATCATATAATCGCTGAGGCCGTCGGTGGGGTCCATGTGCCCGCCGGTGGCCGAGATGGCCACGCCCGCCGAGTAGATGCGCGGCCCCGGCACCAGGCCCCGCGCCACGGCCTTGCGCAGGGCCGTGTTCACGCCCGAGCCGCCGCAGTCGCGCACCGTAGTAAAGCCCGCCCGCAGGGTAGTCAGCGCGTTGGCCTGGGCGCGGTAGGCGATGTCGGCCGGGTTCAGGGTGAATTGCTCGGCGAAGGAATTGCGGCTGGGCACGGTTTCGAGGTGCACGTGGCAGTCGATGAGGCCGGGCAGCACGGTGCGGTTTTCGAGGTTGATTACCTGGTCCTGCGGCCCGCCAGCGGCGGTGTAGCCAGCCTGTACGGCCGTAATACGGTCCTTTTCCACCACGATAGTTTGCTGGGTGAGCAGGCGGCCGGTGCGCACGTCGAGCAGGTGGCCGCAGTGCAGCAGCGTTTTTTGGGCAAAAGCGGCGGGCCCGGCTAACCCAAGGCTGCTGATTAAGAAGAAGGTACGAGTAGCGTGGCGCATAGCGAGCAAAAGGTGTGACGGCGTGAAAATGCCGTGCAAGCTACGCGCACGCGCGCTTTCGACTGGTTGCAGGCGGCCGCGCCTACCGGTGGGCGGCGCTGCCGGCGTGCTGCCGCGCCGCCTGGGCGCGCGCCATGGGCTGCAAGCGAATCAACAACTCGCTGAGCTGCTGGTAGATGTAGTCGGCCGCTTGCTGGCGCATGCTGTTGGCATCGCCCTTTAGCAGCACCCGGTACTCGTGGGCATGGCCATCGAGCAGAATGGTGACGAAGACTGTGCCTACGGGCTTGTCGGGCGTCACGGAGTCGCCGGGCCCGCACAGGCCGGTCACGGCCACGCACACGTCGGCCTGGGGCAGCTGCTTGTGCAGGCCCAGGGCCATCTCGTTGGTAGTTTGCTGGCTCTCAGCCGAGTAAAGGGCAATGGTTTCGTCGCGCACGCCCAGCAGCTTTTCCTTGGCCAGCGCATGGTACGTAACCACCGAAGCCAGTAGCACGTCGCTGATGCCCGCGGCCGGCGCTAGCTGCGCGGCAACCAGCCCGCAGGTGCAGCTCTCAGCCAGGGCCAGCGTGAGCTTGTGCTGTAGAAAGAGCTTAACCAAGGTGTTGCAGTCGGCGGCAGGGGTGGGGCGTTTCATGGAGAGGCACTAGTGAAGAATGGCTCTGCTTACGCAGCTAGCCGCCCCCAGTGTTGCGCCCCGGCAAGTAACCCCGACGGGTACCGCCAGATAGTATTCTGTGCCCTACGTTTGCAGTAACGCAATTTTTTTCTCTTCATGACTACCCAACAAGATTTTGAGGCCGCTGCCCAGCGCGCCCAGCAGCTGCCCGCCAAGCCCTCCAATACGGTGCTGCTTCAGCTCTACGCCCTCTACAAGCAAGCCACCGAAGGCGACGTAACCGGGGCCCGCCCCGGCGGCTTCGACTTCAAAGCCATTGCCAAGCACGACGCCTGGCACCAGCTCGCCGGCCTCAGCAAAGACGCCGCCCGCCAGCAATACGTAGAGCTGGTGACCGAGCTGGCAGGGTAGCGGTAACTGAGCAGGTGAGTAAATGAGTAAGTTGCTGATACTCAGTCCAAGGCGTAATGCAGGCTTTTTGCATTCCGCTCATCCCTAAATACTAACAACTTACTCATTTACTCAGCTACTCAGTTACCGCATGGATATTTCCCGCAAAAAGCCCAGCTATCCGCTCACGCCGGCGCTGCGCCAGTACCTGCGCGACTACGACCGCGAGGCGCCGCTGCCGGTGAGCTACGCCGATTTGCTGCGCTTTAGCAACTCGTTTGCGCTGCTCGACCGGGCGGGGAAGGACACGCTCTGGCAAACAGTTTTTTACGAGCCGCAGCACATGCTGGAGCTAAGCCAGGGCCTGGTGCAGGTGTACGCGCTGCTCAAAACGGCCGGCGACCTGTCGTTTGCCGATGACCTGCTGGCCGACCGCATCGACTACTGCCGCTTTGGCAACTCGCACCCGTTTCGGGTGCGCATCCTCAACCAGCTCAACGACAACTACGATTACTTCTACGTGAAGCAGGCCGATGCCTCGCGCCTCTACGGCCTGGAGCTGGAGCATTTGCTGTCGCCCAATTCGATGAACTTCCTGGTAGACAGCGGGAATACGCTGGTAGAGGAGCACATTGCCGGCATTCCGGGCGACGATTTTATCCGGCTGCGGCTCAACCAGCCGCACCTCAACCAGGTGCGGATTGCCAAGGAATTTGTGAAGTTCAACGAGCGCTGCTTTGCCCGGCTGCTGGGCGATATGCGGGCCTACAACTACGTTATCGACGTGACGCCCGACTTCGAGGACGAGCAGTACCGGGTGCGGGCCATCGACTTCGACCAGCAGAGCTACGAGGGCCGCCGCGCCATGTACGTGCCGCAGTCGTTCAAAGACAACCAGGCTGTGGTAGCGCTGTGCGCGAGCCTGCTCAAGCCCTCCACCCTGCGCCAGTACCAGGCCGAGGAGCGTACCCTCATGGCCCGCCGCGCCCGCGCCGAGCGCCATCGCCTCAAGGCCCTGCTCGACGTGATGCGCCGCCACGAGCTGGCCCCGCTCGACAAAGTGGAGGAGCTAAAAACCGCTCTCAATCGCTACCACCGCACCCAAAAATTTACCGGCTGCGACTCGATGGGCGATATCGTGCGGCTCAATTTGTGGCTGATGCTGAAGGTGATGTGAGCTGCGGCCGGTTAATTAAAACTAAAACAGAACGTCCTGCTGAGCTTGCTGAAGCATCTTTACCACGCCGCTAGAGTACTAATCCTAGCGGCGTGGTAGAGATGCTTCGGCAAGCTCAGCAGGACGTTCTGTTTTGCGAGACTATCTGCCTTATACCGCCTTAGGTGCGGGCAGGTCGAAAGCCACAGCCGGATGCTCAAAGTGCCCCTTGTGCGAGCCGTCGCAGAATGGTTTTTGAGCGCTCAGCCCGCAGCGGCAGATGCTGATGCGCTGCCGGCCGCCAAGGCCGTAAGGCTGGCCCTGGGCGTCAACGAGTTCAATGTCTTCGCCTTCCACGCGCAGCGAGCCGTTGGAAAGGACGGTTAATTTAGTAGCCATTTTAAGTGAAATAAAGGGTAAGTGAGGTATTGAATTACAAATCTTTGCGCAGCACGTAGTCGTTCATCCAGTACGGGCCGATGGCAATGTCCTCTTCGCGGTGCTGGGCAAAGCCCTGGCGCTCGTAAAAGGCCAGGGCCGGGTTGTGGCGGTTCACGTTGAGCTCCAGCGCCTGGCCGCCGGCCGCGCGCACGGCCGCTACCACGGCTTGCACCAGGTGCTGGCCCAGGCCCTGGCCCTGGTGCGAGGGCAGCACGTAGATTTTGTTGAGGTGGTACACACTTTCGGGCTTCTCCGAGTACGAGGCGAAGCCGCTGGGCTGGCCGTCCACATAAGCCAGCAGAAACTGGTGGTGCTGGTCGCGCATTTGGCGGCGCAGCGAGGCCGGCGTGTAGATGACGCGGTACATGTAGTCAATCTGCTCCTTCGAGATGATGAAGCGGTAGGTAGGCTCCCAGGTGGCCTCGGCCAGCGCAATAATAGTGGGAATATCCTGCTCGGTGGCGGGCTGAATGTGCAAGGGCGTGGCCGGCGGGGCCGGGGTAGTGCGGGTAGGCATAGTGGGGAAGAATCAGGCGAAGGTCGGCTACAAAACCGACTTACTGGCTGCATTGGCATACGCAGCGCGGCCCCCAGTCGTTAGGCTACTTACAAGTTGGCCCGCATTTAGCAAGGTATTTTTCACTCAACTTCGTACTTCACCCCATGACTACCTCTGATTTTTGCCTTCGCCACGCCGGGGCTGCGCTGCTGCTGGCCGCCCTGCCCCTGGTAGCTGCCGCCCAAAATTCTCGCCAGGATAGCCTGCTGCGGAGCGGCGACCTGGTGGGTGGCCGCCCCCACGCCTCGGGGCCCCGCACGGCGGCCGCCACGGGCACCACCCGCCGCCTCACCGCCACTGCCGACCCTGGCCTGACCAGGTTTATGCACGAAAATATTGAGGTTAACAAGCTGCCCGCCAGCCAGATAGTGGATGTGTACAGCCGCTTTCTGGAGGCCATGCGCGCCCAGCGCCGGCAGTGGAGCGCCCAGGACTGGGACGAAGCCGGCGCAGCCCTCACCCGCCTCAACGCCCGCTACGAAGACGTGCGCCTGGAGCTGCCCCTCGACGACCGCCTCACGGTGCGTACCTACCAGGGCGAGTTTCGGACCCTGCAAGGGGCCCGCCGCGTGAAAGACCGCGTAAACGAGTAGGCCCGCGCTAGCGGCTGGTAACCCAGTGCCAGGCTGGCTCCAGGTGCCGGAACGACACTGCCCGCAGCTCGTGCGTGACGGCGGCAATAAACTCGTGGCCCCCCGGAAAATTTATCAGGCGGCTGGCCGTGTTGTGCGCCAGCACGTGGGCCAGCACCTGTATGCCACCTTCTGCTGCTTTGGGCAGCCATTCGTAGTGCAGCCAGGGCAGGGCTTCGCCCCACTCGCCCGTCACCTGCTGGTGGTTGCTGAGCAGGCGGTGCGGCAGGGGCCGGCTCTCAAAAAGGTGCATGCCCGCCTTGGCCCCGCGCACTATTGCCTCCGCCGTGAGGTGGCCGTGCCAGTCAACGCAGAGCAGGTCGTGCGCCGGGTAATACGTAAAATCAGCCAGCCGGTCCCCGTGCGCGTCGGGAATGCTGAGCAAGTGGGTAGCTGGCGCGGAAAGCAGGGACTCAGTCATGGGCCGCAGGAAAAAAAGGATAGCTGCTCCGCTTACCTTTGGCGTCCCGTTTTCGGACACCAATTGTTTAGTATTGT
The DNA here is from genome assembly GCA_964243255.1 of uncultured Hymenobacter sp. Taxonomy (GTDB): domain Bacteria; phylum Bacteroidota; class Bacteroidia; order Cytophagales; family Hymenobacteraceae; genus Hymenobacter. The sequence continues at coordinate 3,734 of CAXTFI010000107.1, read as the reverse complement.
ATGCACATCGCTATCGTCGGCAACATAGGAGCCGGCAAAACAACGCTAGCTCATAAGCTAGCCCAACATTTTCGCTGGGAGGTATTTCTGGAAGAGGTGGAGGATAACCCCTATCTAAAAGACTTTTACGCAGATATGCCGCGGTGGGCCTTCCATTTGCAGGTTTATTTTCTAAACGGCCGCTTCCGGCAAACGCGCCGCATCAAAGAGCTGGTGCAGGAGGGCAAAAGCGTGATTCAGGACCGTACCATTTACGAGGATGCGCACATCTTCGCGGCCAACCTGCACCAGTCGGGCCTGCTGGCCGGGCGCGACTATAATAATTATTACGCCCTGTTTGAGAGCATGATAGACCTGGTCGACCCGCCCGACCTGCTGCTCTACCTGCGCGCCGACCTGCCCAAGCTCATCGGCCAGATTGAGAAGCGCGGCCGCAACTACGAAAATTCCATCAGCATCGAATACCTCAAAAACCTCAACGAGCACTACGAGCAGTGGATTGCCAGCTACAAATACGGCAAGCTGCTCATCATCGACGTGAATGAGCTCGACTACGTGCGCAACCCCGAGGACTTGGGCACCGTTATTGAACGCATTGATAACAAGCTGTTTGGCTTGTTTTAATCCTTGGTAGGAGCCGGCAGTTCGTCGAGGGCGCGGTTTAGAAATGCCACCCACGGCCGGGCGGCCTGCATGCCGGCCACCACGCGGTCGATAAAGCCGGGGGCCAGTACTTCGGCATCGGCAAAGAGGTGCACTACGCCAAAGGTCTTGAGCTTGAGCCAGGGCAGGTCGGGGTCGGTGGCCTGGTAGCCGCGCGGCGGGCGCGTGAGCTGTTCGCCGCTCCTATCCAGGCCGTTAGCAAAATGCTGCAACAGCGCCGGGTCGGCCAGGCAGCGGTGAAAGCCCGCGCTGTCGTAGTGAATTTCCTGCCGGATGGCCGCCAGCTCGGCCGGCGTGGGTGAAAAGCGCCCGGCCCGCAGCCACGAGCCGCCGCCCGGCATCAGGGCCAGGAAGTAGCCGGCGCGCAGCGCGTGCCGCCCGCCCGGCACCAGGCCCGCGCCCAGGCGGCGCTTGTAGGGCTCGGGGTCGGTCTGGCTCCGGTCGTTCTTGTGCAAGCGAAACATAGCCTGCGCCGGCGTGAGGTCGGCTATTTCGGGGATGCCGGGCCCGGTCCGGCGAATGACTTCCGCCACGAGGTCGGCAAAGCCGTCGCGGGCGCGCAGGTAGTCGGCGCGGTGGGCCTGCATCCAGGTCGTGTTGTTGTTGGCCGCCAGCCGCCGCAAAAAATCCAGTACGAAGGCGTTATCCACTTTGGGGGAATTATTGAGTTAAAAATTGAAGCTACTTAGAACGTCCTGCTCATCTGGCGTCCGCTTGCCGAAGCAGCTCGCTCGTAGCAGCAATCAATGCCGTTGGATGAAGCGAGTGAGATGCTTCACTGCGTTCAGCATGACGCTCTAATTAATTCGTAACTCATAACCTTTAGCTCATAACTATCACGCTATCACCCACTTGCACGCGGCCAGTAGTAGGCCCGGTCACGTTTTGCCCAAACAAGACTTTATTGGCGGCCTTGCGATAGGTGGCCAGGGTGCGCAGCGGCTCGCTGCCGGGGTGCTGGTGCGCCGTGGCCTGGTCGATGGTAGTGACGACGCAGCGCCCGCAGCCCCGCACCGACCGGAAGGGAAGGTCATTAATCTGAAAATCAGTCCATTCTAGCTCCGCATCGGCGGGCGCGCCGCGCACGATGAGGTTGGGCCGGAACCGGTCCATAGGCACCGGCTCAGTTAGCTGCTCATTGAGCTTGGCCAGTGACTCCTCGGTGGCCAGCAGGTAGGGGTAGCCATCGGCAAAGCTGACGAGCGTGCCGGCGGGGTTCAGCTCGGGCTTGTCGGGCTCGACCTCGCGGCGGGCCATGTCCGACATATACACCAGCTTGCAGGGCTGGCCCAGGGCCTCGCTCAGCCACTCATCGGCGGCGGCGGTGCCGCGCCAGGCAAATACCATGTCGTCCCAGATGCTGACAAACAGCGTCTTATCGGGCGTGGCCTCAAACGGAATGTAGAGTGGCAGCAGCTCGGGCCGCTGGCGGTGGCGCAGCAAAAAGCCGTTGTGGGCCGCCTCCACGGCCAGCAGCGCCATGGTGGCGTGCTCGCGCTGGGTGAGAAAGCGGTTGCGCTCATCCACTACCAGCCAGCGGCGGTCGTGGCGCAGGCCCTGCGGCGTGAGTTCGGCCGCCGGCAAGCTAATGCCGCCCAATGACTTAACGGGATAAATAATAAGGCCAGTGAGCGTAAGCGAAGCGGTAGGAGCAGACATGACCACAAAAGTAAGCTGCGCTTCAATTGGGAATGGAGAATGAGGAATGAAGAATTGACAGTTAATAATTCTTCATTCCTCATTCTCCATTCCCAATTCAACTTAATGGAGCGCCCGCTTTTTCACCATGCCGCCTTTCGCATCGTTTACGCTGTGCATGATGATGAAGGCGCGCGGGTCGAGGCGGTTGACTTCGGTGGTTACCTGGCTCACTTCCAGGCGCGTAACCACGGTAAATACGATGTCGATGGGGCTGGGCTGCTCGCCGTGCGAGCCGTAGCCGCGGTGCCCGGCGTACACGGTGACGCCCCGGCCCAGGCGCTCGGTGAGCACGCGCCGGATGGCGTCGCTGTGCTCCGAAATAATGGTGACGCCCGTGTATTCCTCAATGCCATTGACCACAAACTCGATGGTTTTGGAAGCGGCCAAGTAAGTAAGAATGGAGTAGAGCGCCGTTTGCACGGACAGCACCAGGGCGACCACCATAAAGATTAAGATGTTGAGCACCAGCACGAAGTCGCCTACGCTGAGGCTGGCTTTGCGGCTCAGGTACACGGCCAGAATCTCGGTGCCGTCGAGCACGCCGCCGCCGCGCATGGCCAGGCCAATGCCCGCCCCCAAAAAGAAGCCGCCAAACACGGCAATCAGCATTTTATCCTGCGTAATAACCGGGAAGGGCACCACCACCAGCACCAGCGCCAGCCCTAAAATGGCCGCCAGCGCCCGAATGGCAAAGCCTTTGCCCAACTGCTCGTAGCCCAGCCAGATAAAGGGTAGGTTGAGCACTATCAGAAACACCGACAGCGGCAGGTGCACGAAGCGCGCCGCCAGCAGCGAGAGGCCCGTAACCCCGCCGTCGAACAAGCCATTGGGCAAAATGAACGACTCCAGGCCCAGCGCGGCCGAGAGCACGCCGGCCACCAGGTAGGCCAGGTTGCGGCCCTGCGTGCGCAGCCACGGCTCAGTCGGTTCGGGCACCGGCACGCTCAGGTGCGCATCGGCGAGGGCCGGATGCGTGCTGGGCGACGTAGTAGCAGCCGTTGCGGCCGCCCGAGCCTTTTTTAATTGCCGGAGCCGCGCCAAGATGAACAATTGAGGAAGCATAGCCTTTTCTTACGCAGGAAAATAAGCTTGCGTCTGAAGATAAACCATATAAGCCTCAGCAAGTGCACGTTGGAGCGCGCCTGCTGAGGCTTATTCGTTTGGCTGGCTAAGCGCGGCTATTTCTTGGCCGCCTCCGTTTGGGCAGCCAATTGCAGGGCCGCGTACAAATCGACGATGCCGCCGGTAGCCGATAACGTGCTGAAATCGGCCTTCTTACCGTTTTCGCCGGGCACCAGCACCAGGGTGTGGTGCACCTGCGCCGACTGCCGAATAATGCGCTTGAGGTCGACGGCCGTGAGGCTGGGATA
>CAXTFI010000106.1:0-16439 GCA_964243255.1 uncultured Hymenobacter sp. | reverse complement strand
TGGGCGAGTGGGCCACTACCTGCTCGGTCACCGATTTCACGATGCCGGCGTTGGTCGAAATCAGGTCGTCGCGGCTCATGCCGGGCTTGCGGGGCAGGCCCGAGGTGATAACTACTACCTCCGAACCAGCGGTGCGGGCGTAGTCGCCGGTGACGCCCACCGTGCGGGTGTCGTAGCCGATAATCGGAGCTTTCTGCCAGATATCGAGCGCTTTGCCTTCGGCAAAGCCTTCCTTGATATCAACCAATACTACTTCGTTGGCAATTTCTCGGGTGGCGAGCACGTCGGCGCACGTAGCGCCCACGTTGCCAGCCCCAACTACGGTAACTTTCATGGGGGAAGAATGAGGGTAGGAGGGAACAGAGCCAGCAAATCTGGCCCGGTAAAAGTACGCCCGAAAGTTGGGCGGCAATACGGCCCACGCCGCTTAGTGGCGCGGGCGGCTGCTCACAGCCGCTGCACGGCCAGCACGCGCTCGGTGGTTTCTTCCACCTTAAAGCGCTCATCCACCCGAAAGCCCACCACCCAGCAAATTTTGCCGTCGGCCGCCGTAAGCACCCGCACGTCGTCTTTCAGGTTAAGCGGCACTTTCTGGTCAATGAGGAAATCGCTGAGGTGCTTTTTGCCTTTCAGGCCCAGGGGCATAAACCAGTCACCTTCCTGCCAGCGGCGCAGCGTGAGCGGGAAGCTCAGCTTGTCCACGTCCAGGGCGGCCGTGCTGCGCGAGCGCGGAATCTCGTAGCCGGCACCCGCGTGGTAGGTGGCGCGCAGGCGCAGGCCATCGGCTAGTAAATCCTCCTGGCCCTCCGCTAGTTGAAACGTGCCGTACTGGGCCAGCCGGCGCGGGGTAATCACCAGCTGGTCGCGGTCTTTCACCAGCCGGTGCGTGGGCGAGTCAAACTGCTTGCCCGATAAGCCCTTAAAGCTGGCCGCAATTTCCTTGCTCACGGCCCACGAAAAGCCGAAAGGCCGCAGCATCTCGTGCAGCACCAGGGTGGTGGCGGCCGTGTTCTGGAGCAGCGCAATGTTAAAGTACGTGGCTTCGGGCGCGTCGCGGCGGGCCTGGGCGGTAGTGTCTGCCACGTAGCGACGCACTATTTCCTCGGCCCCGCCCACGCGCTCGGCGCTGGAGGCCAGGGTGTTGTCTAAGTTGGGATTGAGGTCGCGCAGCACGGGCAGCACCTCCAGCCGCAGGCGGTTGCGCTGGTACACGGGGCTGTCGTTGCTGGCATCTTCGCGCCAGAGGAGGCGGTTGGTGGCGATGTAGTCGTAAATATCATCCTTAGCGCAGGCCAACAGGGGCCGCACCACCAGGTCGTGCTTGGCCCGGATGCCGTGCAGCCCCGCCAGGCCAGTGCCGTGGGTGAGGTTGAGCAGCATGGTTTCGGCGGCGTCGCGGCGGTGATGGGCGGTGGCCACGGCGGCGTAGTCGTTGGTGGCCCGCACCTGCTCAAACCAGCGGTAGCGCAGCAGCCGGGCCGCCATCTGGGTCGAAATGCCTTCGCGCTCGGCAAAGACCTTGGTCTGGAAAAACTCGGCGAAGTAAGGCACCTCGTACTGCTTGGCCAGCTTGCGCACAAACTGCTCGTCGGCGTCGGCCTCCGCGCCGCGCAGGCCAAAGTGGCCGTGCGCCACGGCCAGCTGCGCGCCCAGCCGGTGCAGCACGTCGAGCAGCACCACCGAGTCGAGCCCCCCGCTCACGGCCACCAGCACGGTGTCAGTTTCGAGGTTGAAGAGGGCGTTATCACTAATAAATTGGCGAACCTGGTCGAGCATAAGTAGTTGTAGTGTGTTTCTATCAATGCGTCTGTCATTGCGAGCACCGCGAAGCAATCGCACCAGCACGACACCCAAACGATTCTGTTCTGGTGCGATTGCTTCGCGGTGCTCGCAATGACAAAACCGTCTTTATCTAATTCATCCCACCTCTAAGCGGCGAAAGATACCAGGCCACAAAGATGCGCGTTAGGCCCCGCCCCCCGCCGTAACTTTGGCCCCGAATGCCGCTTCTCCGATTTTTCTTAGCCCTGCTTCTTTTGCTGCCGCTGGGCGCGCTGCACGCCCAAAACCGGCCCGCGCCGGCCCCCAAGCCCGCCGGCCCCGGCCCGCGCCCCCAGCCGGTAAAAGGCACGCCCGTGGAGCTGCTGCCGGGCACCCGCGAGCTGCGCGGCGGGGATTATAATGGGGTGAAAATTAGGAAGTTGCTGGGTAACGTATCGTTCAAGCAGCAGGACGTGCTGCTGTACTGCGACTCGGCCTACCAGTACCTGGAACGCAATGAGATTGAGGCGTTTAGCAACGTGCGCATTGTGCAGAGCGACACCATGACCATCACCGGCGACCACGGCTACTACGACGGCAACAAGCGCACCGCCCGCATGAGTGGCCAGCAGGTGGTGATGCACGACCCGCGCATGACGCTCACCACCACGGCCCTCGACTACGACCTGAACCGCAAAACGGCCTTCTACACCGTGGGCGGCCACCTCGTGGACCCCAAAAACACCCTCGACAGCCAGCAGGGTTTTTACGATACCAACAGTAAAGTCTTTGTCTTTAAGCGCGATGTGCACCTGGTGTCGCTCGACGAAACCGGCGCGCCCACCGACCTGCGCAACGACACGCTCACGTTTAACACCATCAGCAAAATCGCGTACTTCGACGGGCCCACCCGTATCAAAAGCACGCAGGGCGACCTCTACGCCGAAAAGGGCACGTATAATACGGTAACGCGCATCTCCAACTTTGCCCGCAACGCCAAGATTGACACGCCCGGCTACCTGCTCGGCGGCGACGTGCTGGTGTATGACCAGGTGAAGCTCTACGGCGTGGCGACGGGCCACGTCTCGCTCATTTCCAAGAAGGATAACCTCGTGCTGCGCGGCGACCAGGGCCGCTACTGGCGGGCGCTGGGCCGCACCAAGCTCTTCGGCGCGCGGCCGGTCATCCGCAACATTTCGGGCAAGGACACGCTCTACATGGCCGCCGACACGCTGCTGAGCGTGGAAACGCGGCCCGGCCGCGCCGTGCAGCGCCCCATCCTCTACGCCTGGCCGAAGGTGCAGATTTTCAGGGGCAAGATGCAGGGCCGCTGCGACTCGCTCACCTACGACCGCCAGGACAGCGTTATCTACCTCAACCGCGACCCGGTGGTGTGGCAGGCCCACAACCAGCTCACCGCCGACTCCATGAACCTGCGCTTCAAGCACGGCCAGCTCGACCGGGCCAACTTGTTTAGCAATGCCTTTGCTATTCAGGAAGATACGGTGCAGGACTACAACCAGGTGAAGGGCCGCAATATGGTGGCCTATTTCCGGCGCAGCCAAATGGCCCGCATCGACGTGCTAGGCAACGCCGAAAGCCTCTACTTTACCCTCGACGGCGACACGGTGCTCAGCGGCATGAACAAGTCGGTGTCGGCCACCATGACGCTGCGCTTTGCCGACAACAAAATCAAGCAGCTCAGCTGGCTCACCAACCCCGAAGCCAGCTACACGCCGGTGCACGAGCTAGTGGCTGAGAACAAGCAGCTTAAAGCCTTCCACTGGCGGCCCGCCGAGCGGCCCACCCGCCGCCAGGTTTTCGGTAAGCACTTCGCCAGCGACCTCAAGCACGCCAAGCCCAAGCCAAAAACCAAGGCGAAGCCCAAGGCCAAAAGCAAAGCCAAAACCCGCCCCAAAGCCAAGCCCGGCGCCCCGGCAGCTAAACCGGTCCCGCCGAAGGCCCCAACGCGGCCCCCCGTTACGGCGGTGCCAGCGGCGGCCCGGCCGGCGGCCGCTGCAACCCCGCGCTAAGTATGCGGCTCTTGCCAGGGCGGAACTCCCGGCTGGCCAGCTGCCGTTTTACTTGTACCTTTGCCCCTTATATGCGATTCTCCCGTTTGATTACTGCGGCCCTGCTCACCGGCACCCTCTCGCTAGGGTCCTGCACGGGCTACCAGAAACTGCTCAAAAGCGGCAACGTAAACGAAAAATACGAAGCGGCTATCAAGTATTACGATAAAGGCGACTTCTTTCGCTCGGGCACGCTGCTGGAGGAGTTGATTCCGCTGCTCAAAGGCCGCCCCGAGGCCGAGAAGGCGCAGTTTTACTTCGCCAACACCAACTACCAGCAGCGCAACTACGTGCTGAGCGCGTACTACTTCAAGCAGTTTATCGACACCTACCCCAACTCGCCGCAGGTGGAGGAGGCGTCGTTTCTGCGCGCCAAGTCGCTTTACCGCGACTCGCCGGGCTACGAGCTGGACCAGACCAACACCATCACGGCGGTCGAAACCATCCAGGATTTTCTCAATACTTACGCCACAAGCCAGTTTCGGACTGAGGCCGAAAGCATGTCGCAGGAATTACAGAAGAAGCTGGAAAACAAGGCTTTCCAGAGTGCCAAGCTGTACTATGCACTGCGCTACAACCAGGCGGCAGTTACGTCGCTCGGCAACTTTACCACGCAGTACCCCGGCTCGGTTTACGGGGAGCAGGCCGATTATATTCGGCTGCAAGCCCAGTACGCCTGGGCTAAGGAAAGCGTAGAATCCAAGCAGCGCGAGCGGTTTGTGGAGGCCGTGACCATTTACCAGCACTTCATCGACACCTATCCGCAAAGCAAAAACCTGCGCCTGGCCCAAGCCATGTACGATGACAGCCGCGCCGAAATCGAACGCCTGAAGAGCGTGCCCGAAGCCAACGAAGCGGCGGCCGCCAAAAACTAATTTTCAGGCTGCCAGTTGTTGGCTGCTAGTTACTAGCCTTATGCTAAGTGACTTGCCGCCCGCCAACCGGCCGCCATTACCGACTACCTGATACCCCCAGTAACCCATGAAGACCCCCGCTTCCGCCTCCATCGTCACCCGCAACCTGGCCGACATCACGACCACCAACAACAACGTGTACGAGGCTATCTCCATCATCTCGAAGCGCGCCAACCAACTATCGGTGAAGCTGAAAGAAGAGCTAACCGACCGCCTGGCCGAGTTTGCCACTACCGTCGACAACCTCGAAGAGGTGTTTGAAAACCGCGAGCAGATTGAAATCAGCAAGCAGTACGAGCGCCAGCCCAAGCCCACCAGCCAGGCCATTGAGGAGTTCATCGCCGGCGAGCTGCACTACGAAACGCCCGAGGCAGCCCCCGTAGTTATTCCCCGCGAGCTGTTCTAGGTTAGGCTTTCTGCAACTTGTTGATTGTTAATTAGTTAGCTAAATGGCTGCCAACCAGCAAGTTGTAAGCATTAGCCCATCAGCTCCGCTGCAAAGCCGCCGCCTGCTGCTGGGCGTGAGCGCCAGCATTGCCGCCTACAAGGCCGCGCCGTTGGTGCGGCTGCTGGTGCAGGCTGGAGCCGAGGTGCAGGTTATCCTCACCGAAGCCGCCGCGGCTTTTGTTACGCCCCTTACACTGGGCACCCTCTCCAAAAAGCCCGTCCTGACGGGCTTTTTGCGTGATGCGGCCAGCGGGCAGTGGCACAACCACGTGGAGCTGGGGCTGTGGGCCGAGGCCTACGTTATTGCCCCGGCCAGCGCCAACACGCTGGGTCAGTTGGCCAATGGCTTGTGCCCCAATCTATTAGCCGCCGTGTATCTGTCGGCGCGGTGCCCGGTATTTTTGGCCCCGGCCATGGACCTGGACATGTATGCCCACCCGGCCGTGCAGCAGAATATCCAGCGCCTGCGCTCGTTTGGCAACCACGTATTCGACTCGCCCAGCGGCGAGCTGGCCAGCGGCCTCAGCGGCCCCGGCCGCATGCTGGAGCCCGAGCAGATTGTGGCCGAGCTGTCAACGTTTTTTGTAGGGTAGTGTGCGGTAAGCTTTAGCTTGCCGTGTCATAGGCTTGCGCGCATCATTATCCGGCCCGGCAAGCTAAAGCTTACCACACATTTCCCACCATCTATGCGCGTTCTGCTCACCGCCGGCCCCACCTACGAACCCCTTGACCCCGTGCGCTTTCTGGGCAACCGCTCGACCGGCAAAATGGGTTACGCCCTGGCTGAAGCCTTTGCCGCGACCGGCGCGGCCGTGACGCTTGTGAGCGGCCCCACGGCGCTGCCCGCGCCCGGTAGCCCGCTCATCACTACGGTGCGCGTCGAAACGGCCCAGCAGATGTACGAGGCGGCCGCGCTGACCGCGCCGCTGGCCGACATCTGGGTGTTTGCGGCGGCCGTGGCCGATTACCGGCCCGCTACCGTGGCCCCGGAAAAAATTAAGAAAGCCGGCGAAACACTTACCCTGGAGCTGGTGAAGAACGTGGACATTGCCGCCACGCTCGGCCAACGCAAGCGGGCTGAACAATTTGCGGTCGGTTTTGCGTTAGAAACTACCAACGAGCTGGCCCACGCCCAGGATAAGCTGCGGCGCAAAAACTTCGACTTGGTGGTGCTTAATTCCTTGCGTGATGCCGGGGCAGGTTTCGGCCACGACACCAATAAAGTGACCGTGCTCGACCGCGCCGGCGAGGTGCTTAACTTTGAGTTGCAAGCCAAAACCGAGCTGGCGCGCACGCTGGTATCGCTTATCCTGACCCGTTTTTCTGCTGTGTATGCGTAAGTTATTCGTGCTGTTTTTGCTGCTGGCGATTGCCGTTGCGCACCCCAGCCGGGCGCAAGAACTTAATGCGCAGGTAGTTGTATCGTTGGAAAACGTTACGATTACCGACCCAACCCTCGTAGCGCAATTGCAGAAGGATATGACGGCCTTTCTGAATACGCGCACCTGGACCCGGCAGACCTACCGGCCCGAGGAGCGGATTAAGCTGCGGCTGTTTGTGGGCATCACGGCCATTCCGCAAAACGGGACTTACCAGGCCACCATGCGCCTCATTGCCACCCGCCCCGTGTATGGCACTGGCTACGAAACCAACTTGCTGAATATCAACGACCGCAGCTTTAATTTTAACTATACGCCCCAGACGCCGCTCGATTTTTCGCCGAGCAATTTTGTGGGCAACTTGTCGTCGCTATTAGCCTTTTACGCCTATCTGTCGATTGGCAGCGACCAGGATTCGTTTTCCCGGCTCGGCGGCACCACGTACTACGACCAGGCGCGGGTGATTATGCAATACTCAGTTAGCCAGACGCTTACCAACGAGGCGGACCCCGGCTGGACCGATGCCAGCCCGCGCAATCGCTATTGGTTGCTCAACAACCTTACCGACCCGCAGCTGGAGGCTTTCCGCACGGGCCTGTACGCCTACTACCGGCAGGGAATGGATGTTTTTATTGAGAAACCCGAGGAGGCCCGCACCTCTATTTTGGCGGCGCTCACGGGTATCCAAAAAGCCAATACCGTGCGGCCGAATACCCTGTTCCTTCGCGCGTTTTTCGATGCCAAGGCCGATGAGATTACCAATATTTTCCGCACCAGCACCGACCCGCAGCAAAAGCAGCAATTAATTACCCTGCTCACCGACGTAGACCCCGGTAACCTGGCCAAGTATCAAACAATAAATCGCTGATTTTGCAGATTAAGCGAATTTCGCAGATTCGGGCGTCAGCAATCGCAGATTATGCAGATTGAGCGAATTTCGCAGATTCGGGTGTCAGCTTGCGGCACGGTTTAGGATTTTGTATAAAGCTGTTAATCAGTTATTTAGAAAGAACGGGCAGAAATAATCAAGGTAGAAGAATCCGAAAGGATAAATAAAAATCAGAACGAGCCGATAGAATCTGCGAAATCCGCTCAATCTGCATAATCTGCGATTTATGTTAATTGATTTACGCATTCAGAATTACGCACTAATTGAGCAATTGGAGCTGCGGCCGTCGCCCCTCCTCAATATCATTACCGGCGAAACCGGGGCGGGCAAATCCATTATGCTGGGGGCCATTGGGCTGCTGCTCGGCAACCGGGCCGACTCGCGGATGCTCTTCCACACCGAGCGCAAGTGCGTGATTGAGGGGCAGTTCGACATTACCAATTATCAGCTGCAGGACATTTTTGAGTCGGAAGACCTGGACTATGACACGCAGTGCATTCTGCGGCGCGAAATCAGCCCCTCGGGCAAGTCGCGGGCTTTTGTAAACGACACGCCGGTGACGCTGGAGGCGCTGCGCAAGATTGGGGCGAACCTGATGGACATTCACTCGCAGCACGACACGCTGCTGCTGGGCGACGCCGTGTTTCAGCTCAACCTGCTCGACCTCTACGCCAACCTCGTGCCCACCCGCACGCAGTACGGCAGCGCCTACCGCCAGTATCGCCGCCTCGAAACGGACCTCAAGGCGCTGGAAGACCAGGCCGTGCAGGCCAGTAAGGAGCTGGATTACAACAGCTTCCTGCTGAGCGAGTTAGAGGAAGCCGACCTTGACAAAGAGGACCAGGATGCGCTGGAGCAGGAAGTGAAGCAGCTGGAGCACGCCGAGGAGATAAAGTACAAGCTGAGCCAGGCGCTGCACGGCCTGCGCGACAGTGAAAGCTGCGCCACCGGCACCATGAAAGACGCCTCCACGCTGCTGGGCCAGGTAGGCAGCTACTCCGAGCACTTCCGCGAGCTGCGGCAGCGCCTGGAAAGCTGCCTGATTGAGCTGCACGACATTGCCGACGAGGTCGAAACCGCCGAGCGCCGCACCGAGGGCGACCCCGCCCGCGCCGAAGAACTGCAGGCGCGCCTCACGGTGCTCTACAACCTGCAGCGCAAGCACCAGCGCCGCGACGTGCCCGGCCTGCTCGAAACCCGTGAAACGCTGCGCCAGAAAGTGGGCTCGGTGCTGAACCTGGACAAGGAAATCACGCGCCTGCGCAAGGATTCGGATGCGGCCCTCAAGCAAGCCACCACCCAGGCCGCCAAGCTTTCGGAGAGCCGCCGCAAAGCATTTCCCAAGTTTGAGAAGGAGCTGAGCGCCCTGCTGGCCGACCTGGGCATGCCCCACGCCCGCATTGTGGTAGAGCACAAAACCGGCCCGCTGGCCGCCAGCGGCTCCGATGTGGTGAGCATCCTGTTCACGGCCAACAAAGGCGCGCAGCCGCAAACGCTGAGCAAGGCCGCGTCGGGCGGCGAGTTTTCACGCTTGATGCTGTGCATCAAGTACATGCTGGCCGATAAAACGGCGTTGCCCACCATTGTGTTCGACGAAATCGACACCGGCATCAGCGGTGAAATTGCGGTGAAGGTGGGCCGCATGATGCAGCAGATGGCGCACAAGCACCAGCTGGTGGCCATTTCGCACCTGCCGCAGATGGCGGCGGCCGGCGACACGCACTACTTCGTATACAAGGAAGACCGCGCCGACCGCACCGTGAGCCGCATCCGGCAGCTGAGCCCCGAGGACCGCATCAAGGAAATCGCGCACATGATTGCCGGGGCCAAGCCCAGCGAAAACGCCCTGCAAAGCGCCCGCGAGCTGCTGGCGCTGCGCGGCGAGGAAGTGGCGGGGTAAAATGTGCGGTAAGCTTTAGCTTGCCGGGCGACTACCTACTTTTGCTTTTCTTCTGCCCATTCCGGCAAGCTAAAGCTTACCCTACACCTTATGTCCTCCAACCTCCTCGCCGGCAAAGTCGGCATTATTTCCGGCGCGCTCAACGATAAATCAATCGCCTGGAAAGTAGCCCAAAAGGCCCACGCCGAGGGTGCCCGCATTGTGCTCACCAACGCGCCGCTGGCCATGCGCATGGGCGAGATAAAGGCGCTGGCCGCCGAGATTGACGCTCCCATCATCCCGGCCGACGCTACCTCCATGGAGGAGCTGGGCACGCTGTTCAGCGAAGCGCAAACCCACTTCGGCGGTAAAATCGACTTTTTGCTGCACTCGATTGGCATGAGCGCCAACATCCGCAAGGGCAAGAGCTACGGCGACCTCGACTATAAATTCTTTCAGCAAACGCTGGACGTGTCGGCCCTGTCGCTGCACAAGATGCTGGCCGTGGCCGAAAAGCAGGATGCCTTCAACGAGTGGGGTAGCGTGGTGGCCCTCAGCTACATAGCGGCCCAGCGCGCGTTTCTCGACTACACCGACATGGCGCAGGCCAAGGCGGTGCTCGAAAGCATTGCCCGCAGCTACGGCCAGCGCCTGGGCCACCTCAAAAAGGTGCGCGTGAACACCATTTCGCAGTCGCCGACCAAAACCACGGCCGGCACGGGCATCAGCGGCTTCAACGCGTTCTATGAGTATGCCGACAAGATGGCGCCGCTCGGCAACGCGCCCGCCGAGGCCTGCGCCGACTACTGCGTATCGCTGTTTTCGGACTTCACGCGCTACGTGACCATGCAAAACCTGATGCACGACGGCGGCTTCAGCAGCACCGGTATCTCGCAGGAACTGGCTGATTTGATGGAGAAGGCGGGGGAGTAGGGTCTCGTTGGCACTTTCAGTTGGCTTTGTCAGCCCGCAAAAGGAAGAACACAAAAACCCCGGCCGCTTTTGCGGCCGGGGTTTTTGTCGGGTTTAAGTTAAAGCTGCCTTCCCGCTTCGCCGGTCGGGGCTGGAAGGGAATACTGTTCGAGTACGGTGGTGTTAGCTGCCCGCTGGTACCAATCGTTGAAAACCAGTTCTAGGCTACTCACCTCAAACGAACCGATAAAGCAGTGCTGATGCTTAAGCAACAGGCTGATTAGCAAGTTGCTATCCAGGATTTTAGTGCAAAATCTGGCTACCGTGAGGTGCGCCGTTTCCAAGCGGTAGCGCTGGTCGATGGACTGAGCCAGCCCCGAAGCCCGGAAGGCAGTGCGCAGGTTGGTGCGTAGTTCGGCCAGGCCGGACCCCTGCGGAAAGCCCTGTACCAATATACCTGCTGGCGAAGCCGTTAGGCCCGCTAAGGTGAGGCCGAAGGGGCGCGTGCGTTGCAGCACGTCGCCAACCACTGCGCGGTAGGCGGCAGGGTCGATGGCCGCCAATGAAAAACCCTCGTAGCAGGAAATTAGGGAGAGGATGGTGAAGTGCAGGTCGGCGGCCGGGTAGTAATATTGATTGGGCTCAACTATCTGAAAATCAGCTAGTACACTCCCAATAATTTCCGCAATGGCGGCCGGCGGCCGGGCCAGCAGTGTAATACCCCGGCGGCCATCGTGCGCCGCGCGCAGGTGGGGGTCTAGCTCGGCGGTGCCCTGCGCCAGCTGGTGCAGGGCGGCGGTGCGCATGGCGTCGTACTGAGCGGTCAGGTCCATGAAGAAAATAAATTAGCTAGGCAAAAGAAGCGTCGGCGGCCGTGGCAAGCAACGCGGGGCGCAGTAGCTTGTCCCTGGATTGCTATTTTGCCCGCTTTCCCTTCTCCAAACCAGTACCATTTTAGCTCCCTGATGCAAAAATTTCTGCTCACCCTGGCCATCGCTGGCGCGTTGGCCGCTCCCGCCGGGGCCCAAACGCCCGAAAAGCTGGATGCCGCCGCCCTGGCCAAAATCAAAGATGAAGGCCTCAACCGCTCCAAGGTGATGGAAACGGCCTTTTACCTCACCGACGTGTGCGGCCCGCGCCTGGCCGGCTCCGAGGGCCTGGCCCGCGCCAACGCCTGGACCAAAAAGCGCCTCACCGATTACGGCCTGGCCAACGCCAACGTGGAAGCCTGGGGCGACTTTGGCCGCGGCTGGGACATTGACAAAAGCTACGTGGCCATGACCGCGCCCTACTACCACGCCCTTATCGGCGTGCCCAAGGCCTGGACGCCCGGCACCGCCGGCGCCCTGCGCAAGCAAGTAGCCTACGTGAACGTAAAAGCCGAAGCCGACCTGGCCAGGTACCAGGGCCAGCTGCGCGATAAAATCGTGCTGCTGCCCGTGGCCACCCCACCCACGCCCAACTTCGAGCCCGACGCTAAGCGCCTGAGCGCCGAGGACTTACAGAAACTGGCCGAAGCGCCCGCCGGGGGCGGCGCGCCCACCGCCGCCAACCGCCCCGCCGAGCCCAATGCCGACGCCCGCCGGGCCACTCTGCTGGCCGCCCGCGCCCTGCGCCAGAAGCTGACTGATATGCTGCTGGCCGAAGGCGCGGCCGCCGTGCTCAGCCCCGGCCGGGGCACCGACGGCACCGTGTTCACCACCAACGGCGCGCCCTACGCCGCCGATGCCAAGCCCGTATTGCCCGAGCTGGAAATGTCGAGCGAGGACCAGCTCCGCCTCATTCGCCTCGTGGAGGCCGGCATTCCGGTCGAAGTAGAGGTGGAAACCAAAACCCATTTCCAAACCCAGGATTTGAAGGGCTATAACGTGGTGGCCGAAATACCCGGCACCGATAAGAAGCTCAAAGGCGAAGTCGTGATGCTCGGCGGCCACCTCGACTCGTGGCACGCCGCCACCGGGGCCACCGACAACGCCGCCGGCGTGGCCGTGATGATGGAGGCCGTGCGCATCCTCAAAGCCAGCGGCCTCAAGCCGCGCCGCACCATCCGCATTGCGCTGTGGGGCGAAGAGGAAGAAGGCCTGCACGGCTCGCGCAATTACGTGAAAAACCACTTTGCCGACCCCGCCACGATGCAGCTCAAGCCCGACCACGAGAAGCTGGCCGCCTACTTCAACCTCGACAACGGCGCCGGTAAAATCCGGGGCATCTACGCCCAGGGCAACGAGGCCGTGCAGCCCATTTTCACCGCCTGGCTCCAGCCCTTCGCCGATATGGGCGCCAGCACCGTTACGCTGCGCAACACCGGCAGCACCGACCACGTGGCCTTCGATGCGGTGGGCCTGCCCGGCTTCCAGTTCATTCAGGATGGCCTCGACTACTTCGCCCGCACCCACCACTCCAACCAGGACACCTACGACCGCCTCGTGGCCGACGACCTCAAGCAGGCCTCCGTGGTGGTAGCCTCCTTCGTGTACAACACCGCCATGCGCGACCAGAAGCTGCCCCGCAAGCCGCTGCCTGCTGCTGCTAAGCCGCAGTAGGGGAGGAAGTTAGTGAGATGGTGCTCCGTTGAGCCTGACTCAACGGGGCACCCTTTTTATGGACGATGCTTTTTGTTTAGGCTAACCATAAGCAGTACAGTTGCCACAACGAAGAAAGTGAGGGCAGCAATTTTACATAATTTCAAGGATGCGCATAAGTCGCTGCCAGTTACGTGGCTTACGCATTCGTTTGGGCCATCCGTTTCATATTGTAAGCTGACCATTACGTTACCTATTTCAAAAGCGCTAACGGCGCTCAGTAAATACGCCAGCATAAAGCCCCGAGTCAGCCATTTTTCATTCATCAGCGAATATCGGCTACTTGGTTAGCTAAGACGCAACGAAAAGCTTCGTGCTTCTGCGTCTTCAGCGCAATCCTCAGCGCCCTCAGCGGGCTAAAGCCGTAAGATTACAAAAGCCGGGAAAGGCCCGCTGAACGTAAAGGGCAAGGCAGCGTAAAGCTACGCATTTTCCTGCCCTATCCATTATGCAAGCTCCCCATATCGGCCAGCCCCTCACCCGCGTCGACGGCCGCCTGAAAGTAACCGGTCAGGCCCGCTACGCCGCCGAGCATTCGGTAATTGGCTGTGCGCACGGCGTGTTGGTAACCAGTGCGATAGCTACCGGCCGCATTACCCATCTCGATGTAACTGATGCCGCCAAGGTGCCCGGCGTGCTAGCCATCGTTTCGCACCTGAACTCGCCTAAAGTGCCCGGCTACGAAAACCCCCAGCCCGATGAGCGCGTGGAAGGCCAGCAGTTTCGGGTGTTTTTCGACGATAAAATTCACTACAGTAACCAGCCGGTGGCCCTGGCCATTGCGGGCACGCTGGAGCAAGCTCAGCATGCCGCCTCGCTGGTGCGCGTGGCCTACGAGCAGACCGCGCCGCAAACCAACCTCACTAACAACCTTACTACCAGCTACAAACCAAAAAAGGAGAAGGACTACCGGCGCGGCCATCCCCAGGCCTACAAAACGGCCCCTGTGCAAATAGCCCACGAGTACCAGACGCCGCTGCAAGTGCACAACCCCATGGAAATGCACGCCGCCATTGCCGAGTGGCAGGGCAACCAGCTCACGGTGTGGAACAAAACCCAGGCCCCCACGCTAGCCCAAAAGAACCTGATGCAGCTCTGGAACCTGCCCAAGGAAAGCGTGCAGGTACATTCGCCGTTTGTGGGCGGGGCATTTGGGGGTGCCTCGCGCATCTGGCCGCCCGAAATGGCCGCTATGCTGGGCGCTAAGGTGGTGGGCCGGCCGGTAAAGGTGATGAACCAGCGCGAGCAGGAGTTCAACATGGTGGGCTACCGGCCGCGCTCGGTGCAGCGCGTGGCGCTGGGCGCGCAGGCCGATGGCACGCTGGTGGGCATCTCGCACGCGGCCTTCGGGATGACCTCGCGCTACGAGCAGTTTACCGAGCGCATTTTGCACCCCACCAAGTCAGGCTACCGCTGCCCCAATGCCGAGCTGACCTACCACCTCGTGCCCCTCGACCTGAGCACGCCCTGCTGGACGCGCGGCCCCGGCGAAACCACCGGCTCCTTCGCCATGGAGTCGGCCATGGATGAGCTGGCTTATGCGCTCAAAATGGACCCGCTGGCCCTGCGCCTCCAGAACTTCGCCGACGTAGACCCCGAGGGCGACAAACCCTGGAGCAGCAACTACCTGCGCGAATGCTACGCCCAGGGCGCCGAGAAATTTGGGTGGAGCCAGCGCAACCCCACGCCCGGCGCCACCCGCGACGGCGACTGGCTCGTGGGCCAGGGCATGGCGATGGGCATCTACCACGCCTCGCGGGCCAAGGCCCGCGCCCGCGCCCGCCTGCTGCCCGACGGCACCTTGGTAGTGCAGAGTGCCACGGCCGACGTGGGCCCCGGCACCGCCACCGTCATGACCCAGATTGCGGCCGACGCCAGCGGCGTAGCCCCCGAAAATATCCGCTTCGAGCTGGGCGATTCGGCCTTGCCGCCCGCGCCAGGCCAGTTTGGCTCGCATACCGTGGCCTCGGTAGGCGCGGCCGTGCACGACACCTGCGTGGCGCTCAAGCAACAGCTTATCAATCTGGCCTTTAGTATGCCCGGCTCACCCTTTGCTAAAGCCAAACTCACGGAGTTGGCTGCCGATGGCGGCACCGTGCACTTGGCTAGCCACCCTGCTAGCAGCCGCGCTTACGGCGACGTGCTGCGCCAAGCCGGCCAGCCCGCACTGGAAGTCACGCACGAGTCGCCCGAAGTGCCGGAGCAAGGCGAGAAATCGGGTAAATCGTTCGGTGCCTGCTTTGTAGAGGTGCGCGTACATGCCTACACCCACGAAGTCCGCGTGAGCCGCGTGGTGTCGGCCATCGACGCGGGCCGCATCATGAACCACAAGACTGCTCGCAGCCAGGTATACGGCGCCCTCACCTGGGGCCTGGGCCTGGCCCTGATGGAAGACGCCGTGCTCGACCACCGCTTTGGCCGCATCACCAACCACGACCTGGCCAATTACCACGTGCCCACCAACGCCGATATGCCCCTCCACATCGACGTTATATTCATCGATAAACCCGATAATTACCTCGACCCCATGGGCGCCAAAGGCCTGGGTGAAATTGGCATCGTCGGCGTCAGCGCCGCCATTGCGAATGCGGTGTATCACGCTACCGGCAAGCGGGTGCGGGAATTGCCGATTACGCCGGATAAATTGGTGTAAAACAAACGATATTATTTGGTGCGTTCAACATCCCAACCATCATAACACTTTACTCCACAGTAATCGGCTAAGTCATTAAAAGCTAAATTTCTCTTGTGTAGTTTCTCAGGTGTTAACGTGTCGATTTTAGTGGCATTTAGCGTCCAATAGTTATCATTATCTTCAACCTGGTAAATGTCTTCTAATGTGTAGCCGCTTTCCTCAAGCTCGGCATAAACGGCGTGTAAATTTTCCTTGTCTTTATCGTAAAAGAAAAACCCCCATTTCATAGGTGAGTTAGTATCCCAGCCGTTTTTAACCATGTCAAAAAAACATAGAGTTTAGTTGCTCAAGTGAAGATGTCATTGGCTTATTTAAAATTGCTTGCAAAGCAGTTGGACATAATTAAAATAGCGTCATGCTGAACGCAGTGAAACATCTCGCTCGCGCAGCTAGAAATTACTCTTCCAGCGAGGTGAGCAAGATATTTCACTGCGTTCAACATGACGTTCTGCAAGCAGTTAAACGAAATTACCCCAGCTTAGCCTTGAATAACCGCAACGTGCGCTCCCAGGCCAGCTTAGCCGCCTCCGCATTATAGCGCGCCGGCGAGGTGTCGTTATTAAATGCATGGTTAACACCTTCATAGACAAATAATTCGTAGGAGGTGTGCGCTGCTTTCAAAGCCGCTTCATAGGCTGGGATGCCCGCGTTGATGCGCTGGTCGAGGCCGCCGTAGTGCAGCATAATGTTGGCCCTTATCTGAGGCACATCTTCGGCCTTAGGCTGCTGGCCGTAGTAGGCCACGGCAGCGTCGAGCTTGGGGTCGTGCACCGCCAGTTGGTTGGCCAGCCCACCGCCCCAGCAGAAACCTACGCAGCCGGTGTGGCCGTTGCACTCGGGCCGGGCGCGCAGGTAGGTGAGGGCGGCGAGGTAATTGTTCAGGTTTTTGGCCGGGTCGAGCTGGCCGAT
>CAXTFI010000105.1:0-17078 GCA_964243255.1 uncultured Hymenobacter sp. | reverse complement strand
CCACTTGCAGCAGGAACTGGGCACCGCCATCCAGGTGCTGCGCATCGACGAGGCGTCCCACCCGGCCGTGGTGCGCAGCTTCGACGGCCGGGGCCTGCCAGCCTTTGTGCTGACCCGGCACGGCCTGGAGCTGTGGCGCCAGCAGGGCTTGCCCACTACCGAGGGCATCGCAGCCTTGCTGCTCGGCAAGCTGTAAGCGGAGCCGGGCCCCCATTCCGGTCATGCATCTTCCTGCTCATCACCCAAAACCAACTCCTTATGAAAGTCCTCTCTTCCCAGGCGCACGGCGCCCTCGATTACCTGCTGATTATTTTTCTGGCGATGGCGCCCATAGCAGCTGAGCTGACCGGGCCTTACGCCCTCGCGTGCTACGGGCTGGCGGCGGCGTATTTGATTGTCGTGCTGGCCACCGACTTTCCCATGGGCCTCGGGCACTTCCTCACCTACCGGGCGCATGGCCGGATGGAGCTGGTCAGCGGGGTGGCTTTTATAGCGGCGCCCTACTTGTTCGGGTTTTCTGCCATCAATCCGACGGCCCGCTTATTTTTTATGGCTTTTGGCAGCGCGCTGCTGCTTTTGTGGCTGTTCACCGACTGGTCCGGCCGGGTTCATTCCGAAATGTCGGGCGACACGGCCCATAATCTGAAGGGAGAATCGGTCTCGCCGACTGCTGAGAAAACGCGGCGCACCCCAACCACTTAACCCGGCGCAGGCGCCCCCAGCCTGCCATTTCCGCAGCGCAACCTGCTTTTCCAGTTCTAGTTCCTGCCTACTAATGAGGCGGCCGGGGCTGGCGCGCATTTCCCACTTATTCCTCACCTTTTCAATACCACCAAATCCTATGCTCCAGCACATCGAATTGGACGCCAACGTCCCCTTGTTTAGCCAGTTTGCCGACACGCTCAAACAACCCATCCTGCTCGTCAACCTCTTCACCTGCGCCCACCAGGACCAAACAGAATTCAAGCAGGCCTGGACGGCGGATGCTCATTTCTTCTGCAATGAGCCCGGCTGCCTGACCGCCGAGCTGCACCAGGGCATCGGGAACAGCTCCCTGTTTCTGAACTACGCCATTTTCGAGAACACGGCGGCCTTCGCGGCCACCACCAAGCAGCCGTCATTTGTGCCCCTGCGCAAGCCCTACCCCGACAGCGCCGTGGCGCACCCGCACCTGTTCCGGCGCGTGGCCATTCCCGGCATCTGCATCGGCGAGCTGAAAGCCCCCCTTGAAAACGCCCGCCGCCAAGAACCAAAAACCGGGAGTCAGCACCAGGAGCTGGACCCCCAGGCCCCGCTGACCAGCCAACTGGCCGACGCGCAGGACCTGGCCGTGGTGCTCGTCAACTATTTCACCGTCGAGGCCGCCGACCGCGAGGATTTTAAGCTGGCCTGGGCCCAGGACGCCGCCTTTTTCACCAAACAGCCCGGCTGCCTGTCGGCGCAGCTGCACCAGGGGCTGCACGAAAGCGCCTACTTTCTGAGCTACTCGGTGCTGGAAAACGCGGCCGCCTTCGCGGCCATCACGCAGCAGCCGGAGTTCAGGACTCTGCAAAAAGCCTACCCCGATAGCACGGTGGCCCGCCCGCACCTGTTCCGGCGGCTCAACATTCCCGGCATCTGCGTCGGCGAAATCGACTAGGGCTGCCCCCTGAAATAGCCCGACGTGAATGGGCTGCCTTGGTCAATTTTGGCGCCTGGACCACGTTGGTTCTTTTGACCCTTTGGTGCTCTTCGATACGGGGCCGTGGGAGCTAGGCGGTGGGCTTGCCCGCGGCACAAGCTTCTTGCGCACCTCTCAATAATCCTTAATCAACTGGCTCCATGGAAACTTCGCATTCTGCCCCCACCCGCAAAGTTGCTTCCCTGAAGAACCTAGCCCTCACCTACGGAGGCATGGCTAGCGTCTTGATGATTGTGTTTTTCTTTGTTATCAACGCCATCGGCTGGCAGCGGTACGAAGCAGCCCGCTTTGGCAGCCACGCCTTCACGGTGCTGGCGGTGTTGCTGGCGATGCGCGCCTACAAGGCCCGGTCCAGCCATCCGGCGCCGTACTTGCCGGGGCTGGCGCTCGGCTTTCTGGTGGGGCTGGTGGGCTCGGTGCTGTTTGCGGCCTTCATTTTCGGGTACGCCAACTTCCTCAACCCCGCCTACCAAACGGAGCTGCAAGGCCAGATGTACTGGAGCTCTTCGGTGAACGGCTTCGTGCTTGCCGCCAGCATCACCCTGCTGGGCGTGGTTATTGGCAGCCTGGTGGGCTACATCGTGATGATGTCGGAAGACACGAGCCCGGCAACCGAGTTTGACAAAAGCATGAACAGCGGCGGGTAGCCGATTGCCAAGCAACCTCCTGCTTTCGGCCTGTTTGTGGCTCTCAGCCGCGAAGGACCACTTCGCTACCGGCTAGCCGCTGTTTGCTGGAGCCAGTTGTACGCCGACTCTACGTCGCCAAACGTGTTTATCTCGGGACGGTCCGGCCGGTAACCGGGACTGTGCTCGACCAGGTTCAGCACGTTTTTGGTGTCGGCCAGGGCCCGCAGGTTGTGGGGCAGCACCCAGGCCAGGGCCCGAATGCCGGCCACGGACAGTTTCGGGTACAGCTCCTGCCCAAACCAGGAAATAAACTCGCTCCAGCCGTCTAGTTCCAGACTGGCGTCGTTGAGCAAGCTAGTGCTTTGCGTCCGCCGTATCTGCCGCAGAACGATTTCGCTCGTGGGTTTGATGAGCTGGGTTGGGCCATGCCCGCGCCACATCAGGAACAGGCAGTCATTGGCAGCATCGTGCTGAATGGTCAGGTAGGGGGTTTCG
Source organism: uncultured Hymenobacter sp. (assembly GCA_964243255.1). Lineage (GTDB taxonomy): Bacteria > Bacteroidota > Bacteroidia > Cytophagales > Hymenobacteraceae > Hymenobacter. The sequence continues at coordinate 14,273 of CAXTFI010000105.1, read as the reverse complement.
TAGAGCAGTTGCATGGCCGGCTAGCTAGGAAAGCACCCGAAGGTAACGCTATTCCGTTCGCCTAGGCTTGGCTGCATCCTGGCGCTGGCGCGCCGTTTCAACCGATTCGCCTTGGAGGCCTTCAGGCCCGTAACGGTTGCCCCAATACAAGCTGCCGCCTGGCTTACCGCCACGGAGCCTGGCTTGGGCCCGCTTGCGGCGCTGGCGCGACGACAACGCGCTCGACCAGGTACCCACGGCTCTGCGGAAGCTGGCCCATTGGCAGCGAAGACTTGTTTTTTGGTTAAAATTGGCTGCAAGGCGTCGTGGGCGAGGTAGCGAATTAGTCGAAGGCAGCGGCTTTTGCCAGGGGCATTACCCACGATTTCCGCAAGAATTCGCTAGAACTACGCAAGAGTGTGCAGGGGCGTGGCAGCTACCAACGGCCACCTTTGGGCTGTTCGTTTTCAGGCCTGAATTTTCTCCAAAAAACGCCTCTCAAAGGCCTAAAATCCATGGCAACCATGGCAACTAACTGGCGGCACCGGCAACTTCGGCGGCCGCATCATCAAGGCCTTGCTCGAACGGGGCGCCACGGTTCGCGCCTTGGTGCGGGCGGGCACCGACCAGACCAAACCGGATAAGCTCACGCAATAGGGCGTAGAAGTCGTGTCCATTGCATGGCCGACGTAGCCCAACTCACCCACGCCCTGGCCGCCCGCAACCGCGGCGAGCGGGCCGCCCACCCCGAGGGCGAGCAGCAAATCTACCCCCGCTGGCAGCAGTCGCAGTACGTGTACAGCATGTTCAGCGTCCGCCACGAAACCCTGGACAACGCCCACTACCCCGACTTGCGCTGGGCTAAGCTCGCCGACGTGCGCAAGACCCAGGCCAACAAGTAACCCAACCCGCTGACTTGCTCATCGCCATGAACCAACCGTATGAAGTCAACATCCGCGCCGGGAAGCCCTACTGGATGGTCGATATTTTGTGGGTAGTGCTCGCCGAGCGCGCCACCACGGGCGGCGCGTATTCGCTCATGTGGCAGCTGTGCCCGCAGGGCTCCGGGCCGGGGCCGCACTCCCACGACCAGGACGAGGGCTTCTACGTGCTCGACGGGCAGGTGACCTACCAGGCCGGCGACGAAACGCTCGTGGCCACCACGGGCTCCTTCGTTTGGATTCCGCGCGGCACGGTGCACGCCTTCAAGGTCGATTCGCCCACGGCCACCCTGCTCAACTCCTACACCCCGGCGGGCTTCGAGCAGGCCATCCTCCACGCCGGCATTCCCGCCACCCACCTGGAACTGCCCCCGCCGGGCCTGGGCATGAACCTGACTCCGCCGGAGCTGGCTAAGCTTTTTGAAGAAATCGGCATGCACCTCGGCTAACGAGCCCGCCGTCCCTCGCCCGCCCCCTGATGCTTAAGCCTGCCAGGCAGTAGGTTACTGGCTGGTAGCAACCAGCTTTTTACTACTTGCGCTCACGGTACTTGCTACCCACCTCCCCGTGGGACCACACCTCCGCCTTACCAGCGCGCAGTCCGCGCCCAGCTAGCGGGGCACGGTGCCGGCTACGGGGCCGCCCCGAGCGGCGTGGCCCCCAGCACGCTTTCCAGCCGGCCGCGGTGGGCCTCGCCCCATTGGGTCATGGCGTCGAGGATGGGCAGCAGCGAGCGGCCGAAATCCGTGAGGTAGTATTCCACCTTGGGCGGCAGCTGCGCGTAAATCGTTTTGCCCACCAGGCCGTGGTGCTCCAGCTCGTTGAGCTGGACGTTGAGCACTCGCCGGGTCGCCGCCGGCAGGCGGCGCTGCAAGGCGCTGGGCCGCTGCACGCCGAGGGCAATGTTGTAGAGCAGGGCCGTCTTCCACTTGCCACCGAGCACTTCCTTGGTGAGCAGGATGCCGCAGTCAAAGGACTGCGGAATTTTTCGCTGGTACATACGCACGCGGCCTGAAGAGTGGAAACGAAAGGAGCCATAGGGATGATTAACGCCCTATGCCTTAAAAGAATCCTTGAGCAATAAAGTTATCCCTAATTGTATCCTCTGTCTGGTAATCAGACCTTTGCAATTCATTTTCACCAGCGGCGTCGCCCCGGACCCCGGCACCATTTTTCCTGCTTACCCCATTCTTATGCAATCCATTTTGTTGCTCACCCTGCTGGGGGCGGCCACCGCCTGTGGCTCCGTCACCCAATCCGCCGCCCCGGTGGCGGAAACGCCGGCCCGGTACGCGGGCTATACCGCCCTGCGCGTTACGGTCCACGCCGGCGTGGCCACCGTCACCCTCGACCACCCGCCCGTCAACGTGCTCGACGCCGTGCTCATGACCGAACTGAACCGCTTCGCGGGGACGGTGCGCGACGATAACGCAGTGCGCGTGATTGTTTTCCAAAGCGCCGACCCCGAGTTCTTTTTGGCGCACGGCGACATGAATTTCGTCAACCACCCCGACTCGTTTGCGCAGCTAAAGCTGGGCGACGACGACGGCGCGGCCCTGAACCCCATGCAAAAGCTGTTCGAGCGCTTCCGCACGCTGCCCCAGGTCACCATCGCCAAGCTGGCGGGGCTGGCCCGCGGGGGCGGCAGCGAGTTCGTCATGGCGCTCGATATGCGCTTTGCCGCCACCGGCCAGGCCGGACTGGGGCAATTTGAAGTACTAACGGGCATCATTCCGGGGGCCGGCGGCACCGTGTACCTGCCCCGGCTGGTGGGCCGGGCCAGGGCCCTGGAAATCGTGCTGGGGGCCGAGCTATTCAACGCCGAGCGGGCCGAACGCTACGGCTGGGTCAACCGGGCGCTGCCGGCCGGTGAACTCGACGGCTTCGTGGACACGCTGGCCCGGCGCATCGCCGCGTTGCCGCCGGGGGTCGCCAGCGCGGCCAAGCAGGCCGTGGATGCCGCGGACGGTCCAATAAGGGAGGCCCTGGCAAAGGAGAACGAGCTACTGGGCCAAGTGTTTACCGCCCCGGCCGCCGGCGAGCGGACCCGGACCGCGCTGCAAGCCGGCGCGCAGACGCGCGCCGGCGAACGCCACCTGGAAGCCTTGCTAAACCGCCTGCCGGCTGCGCAGCTGTAAGACGCGCGACGGACCAGCGGAAGTCGAGGTGCCGGCTACCGGAGTGCCTCGAAGTAGGAGCAGCGCGTGGCGAGAAACAAAAAAGCGCGGTTCAGCCCTACCCTGGCCGGACCGCGCCAACATGTTTCAACAAGTAAGCCAATGATTACACTCATAGGGCTAACGGCTGTCCGGCAAATGTGCTACCCGGCGGGTACGAGCCATGGCTGTCGGGGCACCGGGCCTCGGAAACGGCGGCGGTCGTCCTTAGCTCAGGTAGCCGCATTGCTGCCAGAACTGGCGGGCCGCCGCGTGCAGGGGGACATCCAGCGGCGTTTCGGGTGACTCCCGCACCATGCGTTCTAGCGGCAGGGGCGCTTGCGGCAGGGGCCCCATCTGCCAGGGTTGCTGGGCTTTGTTGGCTTCGAGCCCTTCGCAGAACTTGCGCACCAGCAGGTCGGGCGCGTCCACGCGGGTATAGATGGGCCAGCCGCTGAAATCGACGGTGGGCACGTCGGCGGGCAGCGTCGGGTAGCGGGCCTGCTCGATGGCACCCCGCCGAAAGCCCCGCTGTTCCAGCTCCACCAGCCGGGGCGCGGCCAGCGGCAGGAAGTGCAGCCCGGCCTCTGCTACCTGGTTGGCCCAGACCAGGACGCCTTCGTCAAAAATGGCGTCCAGCGCGCCGGCCTGCGCCTTGCCCAGGCGGGAGGCGTGGTTGGGCATGGGCTGGTCATACGACACGCTGCCGCCCCAGGCGATGATGTCGGCGTAGCCGAAGCCGTGGGCTTGCAGCACCTGCTCGACCAAGCGCGTGGTGCACCAATCGGCCGACCCGCGGGTGGAGAGCCGCAGCGGGTAACGCTGTTCGCGGATGTCGTCAAGGGAGGTCAGGCCAGTGTCCTTGCGCACGGCAAACCCGAGCTGGTCGTAGTGGGGCAGCACGGCAATGGTGGCGACTTCCATCGGGTGCGGGAACAGGCCCACGCCCCGGTGCGCCATGGTCAGGATAGCGCTGGGGTTGAGGATGGAAAGGTCGAGCTGGCGCGCAAACACCTGCTGGATGGAGTCGGGGTGGTTGGCCCCGAACAAGCGAAACACGCCCGGAATCCCGACCTGGCTTTGCAGCTCGATGGTGGTTTGGCGAAAGCTCCAGTCCGGCTCCGTCGTCATGAAGGCAGCCGTTTGCAACATCAAATTGGCCCGGATGGCCGTGGGGTCAAGAAAGGATTTCATCGGAACATGGAGGGAGGTAGCGGCCAAAAAATGAGGAGCGCCAGGGATGCGGGGGGCCGTGGTGGCCTGGCCACTACGGCCCCCCGCATCCCCTAGCTGGCAGACGAACCCAGGAAGTCCAGGACGGCCGCCAGCACTTGGGCCGGCTTTTCCTCGAACAGGTAGTGCCCGCTGTCCAGGATGCCGACGACCTGCACGTTCTCGGCCACGTAGGGCAGGCTCATTTGCAGGTAGCCAAACGAGACGTGGCTGCCGATGCCCAGCACCGGCATGGCCAGGCGCGCATAGGTGTTGGCATCGGCGATGTCCTGCCCGAAGGCCTGGTACCAGGCATTGGCGGCCCGGATGTTCTCGGGCTGGTTGTACATGGCCGCGTACACGGCCCGGTCGAAGGCCGACATGCGGCTCTCGTCCAGCATCACGTAGTGAAAGAGGTAGTCGAGCAAATACTCAAACCGCCCGGCCAGCAGTTGCTCGGGCAACTCCTTCACCTGGTTGAAGGCCATCCACCAGGCGTAGGGCTGCTGCCCGTCCATTTTTTTGGCGAAGGCGCCGGCAGCCGGCAGCAGGGGCATCTGCCGCATCCCCTCGCTGGGGTGCGCCCCGTCGGCCAGGATAAGCTTTTCGGTGGCCGCCGGGTGGTTGAAGGCAAAGCTGGCGGCCACCATGCCGCCGATGTCGTGGCCCAAGAGCGCGGCCTTTTCTATACCCAGGTGGCGCAATAACTCGTAAATGTCCTGGGCCATCGTTTTCTTGTCGTAGCCCGCGGCGGGCTTTTCGGAGGTGCCCATGCCGCGAAGGTCGACGATGATGACCCGGTAGTGCCGGGCCAGCTCGGCGGCAATGGGATGGTAGGAGTACCAGGTCTGCGGCCAGCCCGGCAGGCAGACCAGGGCCGGGCCCCGGCCGCCCTCCACGTAGTGCAGCCGCACGCCGTTGACGGTAGCGTAGTGATTGGTAAAGCCGGGGATTTTTTTGACCAGTTCCTCATCAGAATAAGCCGTCGGGAAGGGGGACGAAGCAGGTTGCATGGCGTTAAGCAGCTAAGAAGGTGGTGGGGTTGGCCCAGGTCAGGTCCGCGTAGCGGGCGTTGTCGAGGGGAGTATTCTGCACGCTGAACATGCTCAGGATGTATTGCATCTGCTGCCAGTTGGCGTAGAGCTGCTGCTCGCCGGCCGGGTTGGCCGCCCGCACCTGCTTGATGGCGGCGGCCAGGTCGGCGCGGGAGCCCAGCTGGACCAGGTCGAAGTGGCCCCGGCCGGCCGTTTCGGCAATAGCAACCAACTCCCGCGGGCTGGGCTGAAAGCTGGCGATGCGCAGGAAGCGGGGCGTGGCCGGGTCCAGCGCGGCCGCGGCCGTGAAGGCGGCCGTATCGTCCATTGTGGTGAAGTCGATGCGCCAGTCGGCGTCTTCCCAGTAGCCCACCTGCCGCTGCTTGAAATCGAGCAGCGGAATGTTGTAGGTCAGGATTTCGGCAAAGGCCCCGTTGAGAATGGACGTGGCCTGGATGGGGGCCTGGTCGAGACGCGCCTGAAACTCCCGTCGCAAATCGAAGTTGCGGTTCAGGCCGGGGGCCTGCTGGGTGTAGTCGCTGGCAAAGTCGGAAGGGATGAAGCGCGGCACCCCGGCGGCGACGGCCGCATCGAGCAACTGCGTTTGGGCATCCACGATGACTGCGCGCAAACCCGCCAGGGCCGATACCACGCAGCTGGCCCCGGCGCAGGCGCGGGTGAGCGCTGCGGGGTCAGCGAAGTCGACGCGCTGCACATCGACGCCCAGGCCGGTTAAGTGGTCAACCTTGGCTTGGTCCGCCGCGGGCCGCACCAGCGCCCGCACGGCGGTGTCGCGCTGGTGCAAGGCCTTGCTGATGCGGCCGCCCAGGTCGCCGGTCGCGCCGGCCACTACGATAAGAGTATTCATGTGAAAAGGGAAGGGGGGTGAAAGCGCCACGTTTTGGCGACGGTTTTAATTACCCCAAAGGTCCCCCTGCGCCGGTGGGCTGAGCGCCTGATTCTTGCCCACTACTTACACATTCTTGCGCTTTTTGCGCTCTTCAGCCCTGCTGAAACGCGCGCGGGCTCTGGCCCACCGCCCGTTTGAAGGCGGTGGCGAAATGGGCCGGCGAGGCAAAGCCCAGCGCGTCGCCGATGGCGGCCACCGGCAGCTCGCCGGCCCGCAGCAGGACGCGGGCCCGCCGGATTTTCCAGTCCAGCACGTACTGGTAGGGCGCGCGGCCGGTGGTGTGCTTAAAGCGGCGGGCGAAGTGGAACACGCTCAGGTTAGCCAGGCCGGCCAGCGTTTCCAGCGTCACGGTCGCTTCCGCCGCCGCTTCCAGGTAGGCATCAATACGGGCCAGCACTGCCGCCGACAGCCGGCCCCCGGTTTGCCCCGCCAGGCGGCGCTCAAACGTGGCGTGGTGCGCAATGAGGTGGTAGCTGAGCGCCGTCACCAGCGACTCGGCGTACAGCTGCCCGAGCGCGTGCGGGCGGTCCGCCGCGGCCAGTAGCTGCTGCCCCAGCTGCGCCAGCAGGCCGTCCGCGAAGCGAAACCGCTGGCGCAGGGCAAAGTAGCGCAGGTCCAGGTCGCGGCGGGCCCGCGTTTCCAGCGCCAACGCATCCAGGTGCACGTGGATGATGTCCACCGGGCCATCCCAGCCGAAGGGGCCGTACTCCCCGCCGGGGTACAGGCCCACATCGCCGCGCCGATACTGGTCTACCTCCACCCGGGACCCGGCTTGGCGGCTGGACACCACGGGCTGGGCCCCCTGGTGCACCAGCAGCAGGTGCTGCGCGTGAAAGTGCGCCGGCAGGGCCATCGCTTCGAGCTGGTAGCGCTCGAGCCGCACGCCCGGCCAGGCCAGCGCGACGCTGCTGGTCAGGGCCGGGCGCTCGTACAGCTCGGAGGTGTAGTTATAGGAAGTAAAAGCGGGCATAAGTAATGAGTAATGCCCCAGACCGGGAATAGTTAGCCGCGGGTTTTTACCAGCTACTTCTTGATGCGGCTCAGGTGCACCGAACTGATGCCGAGGTAAGAAGCAATGTAGTGCTGCGGCACCCGCTGCACCACCCGCGGCGAATGCTTAAGCAAGTCCTGGTAGCGCTGCTTGGGCGAGTCGCGAATAAAGGATACGCAATGCGCCAGGTAGTGCCGGGTGCGGTCAAACAGGAAGCCCGCCAGCTGTTCCCGCAGCTCGGGCACGGCCCCCAGCTCGCGCAGCAGCCGGTAGGCATCCGCGCGGGCCACCCACCACAGCACGCAGGGCTCCAGGGTTTCAAGCGAAAACAAGCTGGGGGCCTGGTCGTGGAAGCTTTCGAGCGAAGAAACCGTTTGCTGCTCGAAGAAGAACTGGAACGTGAGGTCCTGGCCCTGGCTGTTAAACCATCCCCGTAGGCACCCTCTTTCGATGAAATACGCGCGCTTGGCGATGTCGCCTTCGGCCAGCAGCGTGGTGTGGGCCGGCACTTCCAGGCGGGAAAAACAGGCGGCGTACCGCTGCCAGTCGATGGCGGCGCCGGGAAACCGGGCGCGCAGTAAGTCCATTAGCATAGCAAGGGCCCCAGGGTCGGGGGGATGGGTAGCGAAGCTACGAACTGCCCGCTATGAAGACTTCTTGGATAGTAGTCAGATAAGCACGACCAGCCGCTGCCCATCGGGCACCGGCAGCTCCCACAGGCGCTCGATATCGGGCAAGGCAACGGTCACGGTGTCGATGCGCAGCCGGCCCTCGGCGGCCAGTTGCAGGGCTTCGGGCAGTATGTCCGTGAACAGCTGGCCCAGCTCCGGGCGCGACCAGCTGCCGAGGCCCGAGCCGGAGAGGTGCAAGTCGACACTGCGCAGCAGGGCCCCCGACAGGCGCACCACGTCGCCCGTCACCGTGCCCACCGACACGAAACGGACCCGGCGCGTGAACGAGCCCGTGCCCTGAAGCGCCCGCAGCAGCCATTCGGCTGGCGGCCCCCACAGGTAGTCGATGATGACGTCGATGGGCGTCGCCGCGTGCAGGGCCTGCACCTGGGCCGTAAACGCCCCGTCGTCCTGGTCCAGGGAAATTACCTCGTCGGCCCCCAGGGCCCGCAGCGCCTGGAGCGACGCCGGGTTGCGGCCGGTGGCCAGCACGCGCCCGGCACCGTAGTGCTTGGCCAGCTGCACGGCCACGCGGCCCGTCACGCCGGTGGCCCCGTTGATAAGCACGGTGTCGCCGGGCTGCAGGCCGGCGCGGAAGCGCAGGGCCATGGCCGCGCCCGCCACCGCGTTGGGCAGCGCCGCGGCCGTTGCGTAGTCGAGCCGGGCCGGTAGCGGCACCAGGCGGTGCCGGTCAATGAGGGCCTGCTCGGCGATGGTGCCCCCAATACCCAGGGCAAACACGCGGGTGCCATCGGCCAGCTCACCGGCGGCATCGCCTCCAATCACCTGGGCGGGCCGGCCGGGCGCGGCGGCGCTGGAGTAGTGGGTGCCGCGCGCCTGGCTTTTGTCCAGGTGCTTGATGGCGGCGGCCCTGACTTGCAGCACCGCTTCGTCGGCGTGCCGGGCAATGGGGGCCGGAAAATCGGCGTAGCGGGGCAACTCGCCCCGCTGATAAATGACGGCTGCTTTCATAAGGATAGGCGCGTTGGGAGAAGTAGTTGGCGCGGCAAAATTGCGAGACGGGCGAGGTGGGCGACGATAACATTTGTTACTAAATAAGTAGCGCTATGTGGCCCGTTCGGTCGGCCAGCGGTCGGCGGCGAGGCGGGTGCCCGCCGCGGCGGCTCGCTCCACGTCGGCTACCAGGCGGGTGAGCTGCACGGCGTGGGCGAAGTCGGGCACAGTGGCCCGCCCGCCCGCGATGTCGTCGCGCAGGGCGGCGTACAGGGCCCCCACGTTGTAGGCCGCGTCGGACAGCTGCGCGAGTTCGCCCTCTTCCACGGCCTGCGACTGGCCGTTGACCGTCAGCGCCAGCCGTCCCGACTGGAAGCCCCGCGGGGCGGCCCCGTCCAGCACTAGTACGCCCGTTTCGCCCACTACCTCGAAGCGGAATGTGGTGTCGGGCGGCCGGCCGCCGGCCACCTCCACCGCCACCACGCCCGGCACCAGCAGGTGCGACTGGGTGAGCACGTAGTCGGGGCTGACCCGCTGGTAGGTGCGCCCCTGGCCCTCGACTTCCACCGTGGGGTACTGAATGGCGGCGAGGGCGGCCACGCCCTGGATGCCGCCGAGCACGGCCACGGCGGCATCCAGGGCGTGGCCGCCGTGGATGGCCAAGTGCGTGGCCCCGTTGGCGGGGTCGTCCAGGTACGCATCGGCCTCGCCCATGCGGGGCCCGAAGGCCATCGTGCCCGAAAACATCCGGGCGCTGAGCACGCGCCCGATGGCCCCGTCGGCCACCAGCGCCCGGGCCCGCCGCAGGGCGGGGTTCAGGCGGGCTTGCAGGCCGATGGCCACGTGCACGCCCGCGGCGGCGGCGGCCGCGCGCATTTCCTCGGCTTCGGCCACGTCGCGGCCCAGCGGCCACTCGCAGTACACGTGCTTGCCGGCGGCCAGGGCCCCCAGCACCAGCGCCCGGTGGTCGGGCACCTTCACGCAAATCGTCACTAAGTCCACGTTCGGGTCCTGGAACAGGTCGGCGGCGGTGGCGTAGGCGGCTTTCGCGCCGAAGGCGGCCGCGGCGGCTGGGCCCAGGCCCCTGCTGACGACGGCCGCCAGTTCAACGCCAGCCAGCTGCTGCACGGCGGGCAGATGCGAGATTTTGGCCCAGCCGCGGGTAGGGCTGGCACCGATGAGGCCGACGCGCAAGGACGTAGTGGGGGTAGGAGTCATGGGATTGGTTGTTTTCTTAACTGGTTTCTTGACTGGTAATCTGCCGCCCCCACATCATCGCCGCCTAACGGGCTGCTGGTCGCAGCAGCTCGATGGCGGCGATGATGTGGGGGTAGGCGGCGCAGCGGCACAGGTTGCCGCTCATGTACTCCTGAATTTCCCGCACTGACCCCGACTGCCCTTCCCGCACGCACGCCACGGCCGACATGATTTGGCCCGGCGTGCAGTAGCCGCATTGAAAGGCCGTGGTCAATGAAGGCCTGTTGCATGGGGTGCAGGGTTTCGCCCGTGGCCAGCCCCTCGATGGTGGTTATTTCCCGGCCTTGCGCCCCGGCCACCAACAGTAGGCAGGCCAGCACGGCCGTACCATCCAGGTACACGGTGCAGGCCCCGCACTGGCCGTGGTCGCAGCCTTTTTTGGTGCCCGTCAGGTGCAGCTGCTCGCGCACGGCATCGAGCACCGTGGTGCGGGGCCACGGGGTATTCCTGGCCGTTGACCCGCAGGACAGGGGCCGCCGGGGCCGCGTCGGCCGGGGCGAATGCTTCGGGGTGATTTTCCATCGGTAAGGGCCTGGGTCAGGAATGGACGGCTAGGCGTTGAGCAACTGGTCGGGGGTGATGGGCAGGCGGCGCTGGCGCTGGCCGGTGGCGTTGAAGATGGCGTTAGTAATGGCCGCCGGCACGCCGTTGCCGCCCAGCTCGCCCACGCCGTGCGCGTCCAGCTCGCCAATGCTCGGGTCCGGCAGGTCGAGGGTTTCGATGACGATGTGCAGCGTGTCGGCGCAACTCGGCACGTGGTAGTCGGCCAGGTTGCGCACCACGGGCAGGCCGCTGTGCGGGTCATAAAGCGATTCTTCGGTGAGGGTGGCCCCCAAGTTGAAGAGCATCCCGCCCATTAGTTGCGAATGCGCCGTGCGCGGGTTGATGAGCCGGCCCGCGTCGAACACCCCGTAGAGCCGGGCCACGCGCACCACGCCCGTGGCTTCGTCCACCCGCACTTCGGCGAAGACGGCCCCGAAGGAAAACATCTCGGGCTGGCGGAGTTCCTGGCCCGATTTCGAGTGGTAGTCGCTGGTTATGCCCGGCAGCCCCGCCCGCTGCAGAAGGGTGCCGTAGGTTTCGCCCACCGCAGGGTGGCCACGCCGCTGCAAGCGGCCCTGCCGCGCCTCAAGGGCCGCGGGGTCCGCGCCGAACAACGGCGCGGCGGCGTCCTGCGCGGCCAACTGCTTAAGTAAGGCCACGGCGGCGCGCGCGGCCCCCAATACGGCCGGCCCCACGGTGGAGGTCGTCATCGAGCCGAAGGCCGGAATGGCAGGCGGCAGGTCCGAATCGCCCAGCTCGACGCGCACCCGGTCGGCGGGCAGGCCGCAGCCGTCGGCCGCAATCTGGGCCAGCACCGTGTAAGCCCCGTTGCCCAGCTCGTGGGCGGCGGTGCGCACTAAGGCGCTGCCGTCGGCCCATAACGTCAGCTGCGCCGACGCGGCCATTTGCAGGGCCGGGTGGGTGGTGGTGGCCATGCCGTAGCCAACCAGGTGGTTGCCCACCCGCTTGGTGCGCGGCGTGGCCGGGCGGGCGTCCCAGCCAAACAGCGCCCGGCCGCGGGCGTAGCACTCGCGCAGGTGCTTGTTAAGAAAGGGCTGGCCGGTGTCGGGGTTGGTGTCGGCGTAGTTGCGCAGGCGCAGCTCGATGGGGTCTAGATTCAGCTCGGTGGCCAGCTCATCCATCGCGCACTCCAGGGCCCAGTTTCCGGCCAGCATGCCGGGGCCGCGCATGGTGCAGGGCGAGGGCAGGTTGAGGTGCGAAAGCCGGCTGATGAAGCCGATTTCGGTATTGTAGAGCATCCGCGGCACCCGCATGTTGGGCTCCAGAAAGCCGCTGACCGGCGACGAGTGCGCGCTGGATTCCTGGATAAGCCCCAGTAGTTGGCCCTCCTTGGTGGCTCCTAAACGCATAATCTGCTTAGTGGCGGGGCGGTGGCCGGCTACCGAAAACATCTGCTGCCGCCGCCACTCCACCTTCACGGGCCGGCCCACCACGCGGGCGGCCATCGCCACCAGCAGCGGGTTGAAAAACGTCCAGGCTTTGGAGCCGAACGCCCCGCCCAGAAAGTGCGCCACGACGTGGACGTGTTCCGGCGGTAGCCCCAACGATTCGGCGCACACGTCGCGCAGCAGGGCCACCCCCCGCGTCGTGTCGTAGAGGTGCGGGTGCTCGGTGCCGTCGCGCTGCTCCCAGCGGGCAATGGTGGCGAGCAACTCCATGGGATTGTGGTGGCAGATGGCCGTCTCGTACTGGCTCACCACTTGCACCGGGGCCGCGGCTATCGCCGCCCCGGCCTGCCCGGTGCTTTTCTGCATCGTGTCGGTGCCGGCAAAAACCTGCGGGTACACCTGGCGGCGGGCCGTGTCGGGGTCCAGTTCGGGAGGCTCCGCAGAGTAGGCAACGCGCACGAGCGAGGCGGCGTAGCGGGCCTGCTCCGGCGTGCGGGCCACGACCAGCGCCACCGACTGGGCCCCGTAGTAAATGGTGTGGTTTTGCAGCGGCTGCCGAAATTCGCCCAGCCCCCCTTCGCCGGTGATTTGCTGGCCGGCCCCGTGGTCGGGCAGCGGGCGCAGGCGCGGGGCGTTGTCGGGCGTGACGATGGCCAGCACGCCGGGGGCGGCGCGGGCCGTTGCCAGCTCCAGGTGGCGGATGGTGCCCCGCGCAATGCCGCTGTCCACGACGGCCCCGTAGGTCAGGTCCGGCACTGGCCACTCGGCGGTGTAGGTGGCCGCGCCCGTCACCTTCAGGCGGCCATCGGCCCGCGGCAGGGACTGGCCGATGGCCGTGAATGCAGGAAAATCAGCCATGGTGTTGTTTATCGAATAATTAATCAGTAAGATGCAGAAAAACAGCTATTTAACGGGCATTAGGCCGGAACTTCCAAGCCCGCGATGCCCCCCGCGCTGGCGGCGAATACCGTCCCGGCGGGGCCGGCCAGCGGTTCCAGGCCGGCGGTTTCCAGCAGCGCCCGCTGCACCAGCGTCCGGCCTAGCCCCACCTTGTACTGGTTCAGGGGGTAGGAACGGGCCCCCGCTAGCGCCCGCTCGGCGGCAGCCGTAAACAGCTCGCGGCTGGGCAGCTGGCCGGCGAGCAACTCCTCGGCCGCGCGGGCGCGCCAGGGCTTGAGCGCGACACCGCCCAGCGCAAGGCGCGCCGTGGCGATGCGCCCGCGACCATCCAGCTGCAGCGCTACGGCGCACGAGACCAGCGCGTAGGCGTAGGAGGCCCGGTCGCGCACTTTGAGGTAGTGCGAGTTACCCGTGAAGGCGGGCAGCTCGATGGCGACCATCAGGTCCCCCTGCGCCAGGTTCGTGTCGCGCGCCGGCGTGTCTCCTGGCAGCCGGTGCAGGTCTTCGAAGGCCAGGCGGCGCTCCCCACCCGGCCCGTGCACCACCAGCACGGCTTCGTGGGCGGCCATCGCCACGGCCAGGTCCGAGGGATGCGTGGCAATGCAGGTGCGCGGGCTGGTGGGGCCTTCGTCGGTCTGCCCAAAAAGGGCGTGGATGCGATTATAGCCGTGCACGGCGGCGCAGCCCGTGCCAGGGTCGCGCTTGTTGCAGGGCTGGTGGGGGTCGCGCAGGTAGGGGCAGCGGGTGCGCTGCAAAAGGTTGCCGGCCATGCTGGCCATGTTGCGAATCTGGTGCGAAGCCCCGGCCAACAGCGCTTCGGCCGCCGCTAGGCCGGTCGGTGTCGCCGCAACCGCGCAGGTCGGGGGCCACTACCAGGTAATGCTGGGCCAGCGCCGGTATGATTTTGCGCCAGGCGTACCAGGTTTCGGGGAAGCCATGCAGCAGCAGTACCGGCGCGCCCGCCCCGGCCGTGACGTAGTGCTGGCGCAGGCCGTCCAGCTCCACGGTGTGGTGGTGGACGGGCACTCCCGCTAAACTCTTGCTGGCCATAGGTTAAAGGGAAAGTCAGCCGGGTAGCAGCTGAGGCGAGAGCAGTGCAGCAGTGCACAGCCCTGGCTCCATTATACGAGGCAGTGACCCCGGACATCGGGCTAGCGGAGGTGACATTTGTCAGGTTCTGGCCGGGTAAATGTCCTGTTGTGGCCAACTGGTGAGGCAGCTCTGTTGCGGCGCGGTCCCAGCTTTTCAACTGGCCGCAACCTAGAGCAGATTCCAGGTTTGTGTACAGGCTGTACCGTACATTCCGTTGATGAGAG
>CAXTFI010000104.1:0-17102 GCA_964243255.1 uncultured Hymenobacter sp. | reverse complement strand
ACAGGATGTGGTCGGTGTTGACGATGCCGTACTTGGTGTTCACGGCCGAGCCTTCCACGATGGGCAACAGGTCGCGCTGCACGCCCTGGCGGCTCACGTCGGGGCCGCCGCTTTTGCCACTGCCGCTGGTGGCTACTTTGTCAATTTCATCGATGAAGATGATGCCCGAATTCTCGGTTTGGCGGATGGCTTCTTCCTTCACCTCGTCCATATCGATGAGCTTAGCGGCTTCCTCGTCCAGCAGTACTTTGCGGGCTTCGGCCACGGTCACTTTGCGCTTGCGCGACTTTTTGGGCAGCATATTGCCCAGCATGTCTTGCAGGCCCGACATGGTGGCCTCGTCCATCATGCCCGGCGCGCCCATAATGCCCACGTTGGGGCCACTCTGGGCCACGTTGATTTCGATAGAGCGGTCTTCCAGCTCCCCATTGCGGATTTTTTGGCGGAAGCGCTCGCGGGTGCGCTCGTTCAGCTCCTGGTCGGAGCTGGGCATGTCGCTGTTGGCTAAGCTGCTGTCGCCACTACTACCCGCGCTAAAGCCCAGGCCGCCGCTGCGGCTGGCACTGCTGCCATCTTTGCTAGGAGACTTGAGGGGCGGAATGAGCGCATCCAGGATGATATCTTCCACGGCCTGAGCTGCTTGCACTTTCACTTCTTCCTGGCGGCGTTGGCGCAGGCGGCTCACGGCCTGCTCGGCCAGGTCGCGCACCATGCTTTCCACGTCGCGGCCTACGTAGCCAACTTCGGTAAACTTACTGGCTTCTACTTTCACAAAGGGGGCGTCGGCCAGAAAGGCGAGGCGGCGGGCAATCTCGGTTTTGCCCACGCCGGTGGCCCCAATCATGAGAATGTTATTGGGCACAATCTCCTTCTGCATCTCGGCCGGGGCGTGCAGGCGGCGCCAGCGATTGCGCAACGCAATGGCTACGTGGCGCTTAGCTTCGTGCTGGCCGATAATGTATTTGTCGAGCTCGGCCACAATCTGGGCCGGGGTAAGAAAGGTGGTATCTAGCATTCTGTTGTGAGCGCAAGGTTTCGCAAGGGTAAAAGAGGTTTCGCCAGGTTTGGTTCTGCTTGTTTTGCGAAACCTCTTTTACCCTTGCAAAACCTTGCGCTATTTCTTCTTTAAAAAACTGTCCAGGCTACGGCTCAGCGTGAAGTAATTACTGCTGCCGGCGGCCTGCAAGGTGGCATACGTGTAATCGAGCTGGAACTGCGAGATGCGCACCATGGCCCCGAAGCTAAAGCCGGCCCCGCCGCCCACGTTGTCGAGGCGTAACTCGCGGGCCTGCAAGTGGTTGTAGCCCGCGCGCAAGCTCAAGCCCTTGCCCAGCAGCAACTCGGCGGCGGCTGTGAAGTGCCGGGCCAGGTTGTCGCCAAAGTTGAAACTGGGCTTTACCTCCACATTATTCGCGTCGAGGGTGCCGCGGGCGTTGGGGTCGAGGTATTGGATATTCCACTGGTGCAGGTGGTGCGCCGTGAGCGTGACGCGTAGGGGCATATGCTCGGGCTTGATGGTGGCCCCTAGTTGCACATCGAGCGGCAGGGGCTCACGAGCGGCGGCAGTGTAGGGTACCAGCATGTAGCCCGCGTTCTTTACTACCAAGCCCACGGTAAAGTCTTGAGCAGAAGGTTTATATAAAACGCCCGCGTCGCCGGCTAGTCCCACAGCGCGGTTGCCCGCAATGCCCGATACGGCCAGCTTGGCCGTGATGCCCGCCGTGAATTTGCCCTTGGTATAGGAGTCGGCCGCCGCCAGGGCGTACTCATTCACCGAAAACGTGCCCAGTGCATTGCCGGCCGCGTCGTAGCTCTGGAGACTGCCGTAGTTGAGATAGGTTAGCCCCAGGCCGAAGCGGCCACGTTTCTCGGTATTGAAAGCATAGGCGACTGTACTCTGTTTGAAATCAGCCACATAGCTTACGTAGCTCACGGCGGCCACGTGGTCCATGTCGGCGTTGAGCAGGGCCGGGCTGGCAAAAAACTGCGTGGGGTCGCTGCTGCGGGCCGAGGCCGTCATGCTGCCTAGCGCCGCCACCTGCGCCGAGGGCGGCAGCGTTAAGAACGGGAAGGCGGTTCGGCCCCCGATTTGCGCTTGGGAGGCGAAGGGGAGCAGCAGAAGAAACGGTAGGAGTTGTTTCATAAGAACAAGATAACGCGCGTGCGGTAAGCTTTAGCTTGCCGTTTTTGGTAAATAGCTTACCCACGGCCCTGCGGTGCCAGCTAAAGCTTACCGCACACGCCTTACTGCACTTCCACGCTGGGACCAACCGGCGCGGGGGCTTCGTCGCGCACGGGCAGCTTTTGGGGGCGAGCCACCAGCTCGGGCAGCAGGGCCACGGCCAGCACGTCATCGACCCGCTCGGCGTAGGTTATCTGCACGCCTTTGAGGTACTCGGCCGGGATTTCCTCCACATCCTTGCGGTTTTTGGGCGACAGGATAATCAGGTTGATGCCCGCGCGGCGGGCGGCCAGCAGCTTTTCCTTGATGCCCCCCACCGGCAGCACCCGGCCGCGCAGCGTGATTTCGCCGGTCATGGCCATGCGCGGGCGCACCTGGCGCTGGGTGTAGGCCGAGGCAATACTGGTAAAAATGGCGATGCCCGCGCTCGGCCCGTCCTTCGGGATGCCGCCTTCGGGGAAGTGAATGTGCAGGTCGTACTGCTCAAACAGGCGGTGGTCGATGCCCAGTTCGTCGGCCCGCGAGCGCAGGTAGGAGAGCGCCGTAATGGCCGATTCCTTCATCACGTCGCCGAGCTGCCCGCTGAGCGTGAGCTTGCCCCGGCCTCGACTTAAGAGGCTCTCCACGAATAAGATATCGCCGCCCACGCTGGTCCAGGCCAGGCCCGTGACCACGCCGGCCGTGTCATGGTCCTGGTCTTTGTCGCGCTCGAAGCGGGGGGCGCCCAGGATTTTTTGCACGTCGGTGGGCTCCAGCTGCGCGGGCAGCGCTTCCTTGCTGGCCTTGCGGCGGGCCAGGTTGCGGGTGAGGGCGGCCAATTGGCGCTCCAGGCTGCGCACCCCCGATTCCCGCGTGTAGTCGTCGGCCACGCGGTGCAGCGCGGCGTCGCTGATTTTAACCTCCGTTTCGCCCAGGCCGTGCTCGCGCAACTGCTTGGGCCAGAGGTGTTTCTTGGCAATCTGCACTTTCTCCTCCTGCGTGTAGCCGGTGAGGTCGATGATTTCCATGCGGTCGCGCAGGGCCGGCTGAATGGTATCGAGCGAGTTGGCGGTGGCAATGAACAGCACCCGGCTGAGGTCGTACTCTACCTCCAGGTAATTATCGGTAAATGTGGAGTTTTGCTCGGGGTCCAGCACTTCCAGCAGCGCCGAGCTGGGGTCGCCCCGGAAGTCGCTGCTCACCTTGTCAATCTCGTCGAGAATGATGACCGGGTTGCTCACGCCGGCCTTCTTTATCTGCGAGATAATGCGGCCGGGCATGGCCCCCACGTAGGTTTTGCGGTGGCCGCGAATTTCGGCTTCGTCGCGCACGCCGCCCAGGCTCAGGCGCACGTACTTGCGGCCCAGGGCCGTGGCAATGCTGCGGCCCAGGCTGGTTTTGCCCACGCCGGGCGGGCCGTAGAGGCACAGAATGGGCGCTTTCAAATCCTGCTTCAGCTTGAGCACGGCCAGGTATTCCAGAATGCGCTCCTTTACTTTTTCCAGGCCAAAGTGGTCAGCATCCAGGATTTTCTTGGTATTCTTGAGGTTGAACTTGTCTTTGGTCGTTTCGCCCCAGGGCAGGTCGAGCAAAAACTCCACGTAGTTGAGCGTTACCGGGTAGTCGGGCGACATCTGGTTGAGGCGGGCCAGCTTGCTCAGCTCCTTGTCAAAGTGCTTGGCGGTGGCTTCGGACCATTTTTTGGACTGCGCCCGCAGGCGCAGCGCGGCCACGTCGCCTTCGGGGCTGCCTTCGCCCTGGCCCAGCTCGTCCTGCAAGGTTTTGAGCTGCTTGCGCAGGAAATACTCGCGCTGCTCGGCGTCGATGCCAGTGTGCACCTTAGTGCGAATGTCGTTTTTGATTTCCAGCAGCTCAATTTGGCGCAGTAGCGCTTCGAGCAGCAGGCGGCCCTGCGCCTCGGGGCTGGCCAGCTCCAGCAGCTGCTGCTTGGCGGGCAGCTCCAGCTGCACGTTGGACGAGAGGAAGTGGATGAGGAAAGCGGGCGACTGAATGCCGTCGAGCATGGCGCGGGCCTCCATCGGTATTTCGGGCGTTAGCTCCAGCACCTTGGCGGCGGCTTCGCGCAGGCTTTGCAGCAGCACCATTTCGCCATCTATCTCGGCGTCAAGGGCTTTCTCCTCAAAGTACGTGACGCGGGCCGTGAGCTGCGGGGTGAAGGTGAGCTGCTCGCCCACCTGAAAGCGCACCTGCCCCTGCAGGATGATGGTCACCGTATCGTCGGGCTGGTCGATGAGCTTGAGGATGCGGGCCAGCGTGCCCACGGGGTGCAGGTCGTCGGTGCTGGGCTCGTCGGCATCGGGGTGACGCTGGGCCACTACGCCCACCAGCTTCTCGTTTTTGGCGGCCAGCTTGCGCACCAGCCGAATGCTTTTTTTGCGCGTTACGGTCACGGGCAGCACCACGCCGGGGAAGAGCACGGTGTTGCGCACGGGCAGTAGGGCCAGCACATCGGGGGCGTCGGCGGCGGGCAGCAGGTGGTCGGGGTCGGCCGCCATGATGGCAATGGCCTCGGAAGGGGAATCGGGGCCGCCCGCGACCAGATGGCCGGAGCGAGACAAATCAAACGACATGGACAAAGCAGAAAAGAGGCCGGCCAACGCGGAGGGCGGCTGCCAGAGTGGCAGCCGCCCTCCGCGCAGCGAAGGTAAGCCTAGGCTACTGCGGCAGGGTGGCAAGGGCCGTGCCAGCCCGGCCGGGGCCGCCAAAGCGGCGGGCTTCGGGGAAAGCTGGCATAGCAATTTGCTAATAATGGCTATTATGTAAGAACTTGCAGGCCTGTTCTGTATTCATTGCCCACCTATGCGCCACCCGCTAGTTTTTTGTCTGCTTTGCTGGTTGGTGTTAGTAGGGGCTACGCGGCCGACGTGGGCCCAGCAAGCGCCTCGCCCGGCTGCTAAAAAGGCAAAACCAGTTGCGGCCCCGGCCGCCACCCCCGCGCGCCCCGCCTACCAGCAGCGGGCGCTGAAGGGCCGCGTGCGCCACCGCCTGCGGGTGCGCGCCGACGGCACCCTGGATTTTCCAAACGTCAATAAACTAGCATTTTACGAGGATAAGAAGGCGCTCAAAGCCATTCAGAAGGCCGAGCGCCGCCACCAGTACCCCACGGCGCGCCGCTTGCTGACGCAGTACGTAGGTCAATTTGGCATTGAGAATTTTTACCGCACCACCGACCTGCTCTGGCACCTGGGGCAACTCTGGCAGCGCGACAGCACCCATGAGGAGCTGGCCAAGGCGTATTTTCGGCTGGCCCTCAAGCACCACCGCACCGACATCCGGCGGGTGCAGCTCTACTACGACTCGCTGGAGGAGAAAAACGCCGACCTCTACGTGCCGCTTAAGGTGTATTACGACGTGGTGGAGTACCGCAAGAGCGTCAACACGTTTCACCCGCCCAAAAATGTGTACACCAACATGGGTGACGCCGTGAACTCGAAGTTCCCGGACTACGGCCCCGCCCTGGGCGCCAGCGATACCATGCTGCTGTTCAGCTCGAAGCGCCAGCAGGGCAAGGGCGTGCGCACCAAGTCGAACGAGGACCTGTACGTCTCGCACAAGGAAGGCCCCAACTACTGGTCTGATGCCCAGCCCCTTCCCAAGCCCATCAACTCGCAGTACAACGAGGGCTCGGCGTGCTTCTCGCACGATGGGCGCACTATTTTCTTTGCCCGCTGCGAGTGCCCGGTGTGCCACGGCAACTGCGACCTGTTTACGGCCACGCTGGGCAAAGACGGTAAATGGAGCAACCCCAAAAGCCTCGGCCCGCTCGTGAACTCGCCAGCCTGGGACTCGCAGCCCACACTTTCGCCCAAGGAGGACACGCTCTATTTTGCTTCCGACCGGCTGGGCGGCTTCGGCCTCAGCGACATTTACTACACCGTGAAGGGCAAAAACGGCCAGTGGGGTAAGGCCCTCAATATGGGGCCCGTAGTGAATACCCGCGAAAGCGAGGTGAGCCCGTTTTTTCACCCGCTCTACCAGGTGCTGTACTTCAGCTCGCGGGGCCAGCTGCTCAATTTTGGCGACTTCGATATTTACAAAACCTACCGGGTGGGTGGCCGCTGGCAGGAGCCGCGCAACATTGGTCCGCTCGTAAACGGCAAAGGGTCAGAGTATTACTTCACCATCGACAGCCAGAGCAGCAACCTCTACTACGCCCGCTCGGAAGCCCAGGACCTGGAAAACCTGGACTTGTTCTCTTTTCCGCTGCCCATGGAGGCCCAGCCACTGGCCACCACCCAGGTGGCGGGCACGCTGCTCGATTCGGTGAGCAACCGGCCACTCAAGGGCATGGTCAGCATTATCGACCTCGACAATGGGATTGAGGTGGCCAGCAAGTACTTACGCCCCGATGGCTCCTTTAACTTTGAGTTGATGGAGGGCTCGCACTACGCCATGCTCATCCAAAGCCCCGACGCGTTTTCGGTTGAGAAGAAGTTTGAGCTGAAGGGCGATACCGTAATGACGATGCTCACCAACAGCATCGACTACAAGCTGCCGCTCATTTTCAAAAACATTGAGTTTGAGGCCAGTAAGTCGGGCATTCGGCCGGCCATGCTGCCCACGCTCGACCGCATCACGCTGTTTTTGGTCGACCACCCCACGTACCGCCTCAGCATTGCGGGCCACACCGACGGCCGCGGCGACCCCGAGGTGAACGAAAAGCTCTCGCAGGACCGCGCCGAGGAAATCAGGCGCTACGTGGAGCGCAAGGGCAAGCTCAGCCCCAACCGCATCGAGAGCTTCGGCTACGGCTCCAGCAAACCGCTGAAAGACGAGCTAACCGAGGCCGACGCGCGCATCAACCGGCGCGTGGAGTTTCGGCTGGTGAAGCCCGAGGGGGACAAAGGCGGGGCCGGGGGAGCCGATTGGAAGTAGCCCGCCGCGCCCGCGTAGGAGAGGGATGCTAGGTTCTTTTCTGGGCGGTGGCGGTAGCTGGCTTTTGCAAGATGCCGGGCTAATTATCAGTTAACTAGTGAATGTATATGCTCTGGGTTACTTTTTGGCCGATAACCGGGCCTGGGTTAGCCGCCACAACCTTAGCTGCTTGATTGAGTAAGCATTAGCATTGATGCCGAGCCTGATGCCGAGCACTTTTGCTGGATGTAGCCCTAGGCAAAATGCTTGCAAGAGCGAGAAAGCACCAGGCAGGGCACGCCAGCTTAACGCGCGAATTCCCATGCTAGCAATGAACTACCGGGGCCCTTACCGGGTCCGCCTCGACCACAAGCCTCACCCCGAAATTCTGCACCCGCAGGATGCCATTGTGCGCGTTACGCGTTCCTGCATTTGCGGCTCCGACCTGCACCTCTACCACGGTCTGGTGCCCGATACGCGGGTGGGCTCCACGTTTGGCCACGAGTTTGTGGGCATTGTGGAGGAGATTGGGCCCGATGTGACCAAGATTAAAGTGGGCGACCAAGTGCTGGTGCCCTTCAACGTGGCCTGTGGCGAGTGCGTGTTCTGCAAGCAGGAGATGTACGGCAACTGCCACGAGTCCAACTCCCAGGCTACGGCCGTGGGCGCTATCTACGGCTACTCGCACACGGCTGGCGGCTACGACGGCGGCCAGGCTGAATACGCCCGCGTGCCCTACGCCAACGTGGGCCCGACGGTAATTCCGGCCGACATGGACCCCGACGATGCGGTGCTGCTTACCGATGTGGTGCCCACCGGCTACCAGGCCGCCGAGATGGGCGGCATTCAGCCCGGCGATACCGTGGTGGTATTTGGCGCGGGCCCCGTTGGCATCATGGCGGCCAAGTGCGCTTGGCTGTTTGGCGCCGGCCGCGTTATTGTAATTGACCACGTGGAGTACCGCCTCGAATTCGTGCGCAACTATGCCCAGTGTGAGGCCTACAACTTTGAGTCGCTCGAAGACCCAGTGCTGTTCATCAAGAAAACCACGGGCTGGCTCGGGGCCGATGTCTGCATCGACGCCGTAGGCGCCGACGCCGCCGGCAGTGCCATGCAAACCCTCACCGGACGCAAGCTGATGCTGCAAGCCGGCTCGGCCACGGCGCTGCACTGGGCCATTAACGCCGTGAAAAAAGGCGGAATTATCTCGGTAGTAGGGGTTTACGGACCGACCGATAACCTGGTGCCCATCGGTAACATGATGAACAAGGGTCTGACCATGCGCGGCAACCAAACGTCGGTCAAGCGCCTGCTGCCACGCCTCATCGACCACGTGCAGGCCGGTCGCCTCAACCCCAAAGAAATCATCACCCACCGGGTACCGCTGGAAGAAGTAGCCGACGCCTATCACATTTTCTCGGCTAAGCTGGACAACTGCATCAAGACCGTCCTCATCCCTTCACCAGCCAAATTTTAAGCCTCGCTCCGCCATGGAAAAGACTGCGAAAGACTACGCGCACATCAAGGGCTGGGGCATCGACGCCGACCCCAAAAACGACCCCACCTACCCCTACAAGCACCGCAACAACGGCGAGCACGGCGGCTACGTGCGGCCCGATATTCCGCAGCAACCCCTCACGGTGGAAGTGCTGCACTCCAACGAGCGCCCCAACGTGACGGCGGTTTTTGGCGCGGCCCAGCCGCCCGCAGGCCTCAGCGGCATCATCCGGCGCTACGCCTTCAAGTTCAGCGAAAATGAATATCGCCACTGGCTGCCGCTGCTGCTAGCCGACCGCGTAGACGTGGTAGAAGGCATCCTGGACGACCTGAAGCGCGGCCACATCCCCAATATTTTTGCCGAAAAAGGGGGCAAGGCCGACTGGAAATTCAACCGCAAAAGCCAGTTGACCAAAGCCGCCATTGGCGCGGCTTTAGCCGTGGCTACTGTGGCTTTGTTCACGCGCAAATCACCTAAGAAGTCGGAGTTTAAGCGATAACTAGTTGAAAGACTGTTGGTTACCTAAACGCCCCACTGCTTTTTAAGAAAGCAGTGGGGCGTTTAGCGTTGGGGGTAGTGCGGAGTTGGTGGACGGGCAGCCCCGGCCCCAGCGCCGTTACGTTCTGGCTGGGTCACCTCCCGATTACCTCACCCCCTAGCCCCCTCTCCAAAAAAGAGGGGGAACTAGCTCTAGTTCTAAAGTCTAGTTTAAAGCTAGAAACTAGTTCCCCCTCTTTTTTGGAGAGGGGGCTAGGGGGTGAGGTCAGCGCGGAGGGCGAAACGCGAGAACGTAACGGCGCTGGGGTCGGGGCTGCCCGTCCACCAACTCCGAACTCGCCCTAACTCGGCCAGTCGAGCGTGAAAACCTGGTCGCGCATGCACTTGAAGTGCCCCTGCGGGCACTTGGCAAAGCCAATTTTAGAGCACGGCCGGCAACTCAATCCCGGTACTTCAAGTGTCTCAAAGCGAGTGCGATAGGGGTACATGCCAAACTGCGGCACCGTGTTGCCCCACACGCTGTAAATCTCCTTTTTGAAGGCCGAAGCAATGTGCATCAGCCCCGTATCGTGGCTTACTACAAACTGCGCCTGCCGCAGCAGCGAGGCCGACTGATGCAGCGAAAACCGCCCGCAGCCGTTGAAAACGAGCGAGGTAGCCGCCAGCTGAATGATGTGGCCGGTGCTCTCGTCCTCGGGTCCGCCGAGCAGCACCACCGGGCGCGGGGCCAGGTGCTGCACCAACTCAAGCAGTTTTTCCACGGGCAGGCGCTTGGTGGCGTGCTGCGCCCCGATGGCCACCGCCACGTATTCCCAGGGCCGAAAGCCGGCCGGCAAGTCGGCCGCCAAATCAACTTCCTGGGCGGGCGGAATGAAGTAATCGAGCCCCTCGCCATCGTCGCGGATGCCCAGCGGCGCGGCGGCCGCCCGGTAGCGGTCCACGATGTGCAAGGGCGGCAGCCGGTTGATTTTGAAGCGCACCAGCAGGTACTTCTGCCAGTTCAGCTTGTCGAAGGCCTGGCCTGGCACGCCGGGCAAGTGCAGGCGTATGAGTCTGGTGCGCAGATTGTTGTGTAAATCCACGATGAAATCGAACCGCTCGGCGCGCAGCTCGCGCACCAGCTCCAGGAGGCTGCCGCTGAGCAGGTGCAGCTTGTCTACGTGCGGGTTGGCTTCGAGTAGGCCACGGTAGGCGGGCTTGGTGGCGAAATGCACCTGCGCGTCCGGCAGCTGGGTTTTCAGCTGCCGCACCACGGGCGTCGTCAGCACAATGTCGCCGATGGAAGAGAAGCGGAGAACCAGGATTTTCATAAGGAATTAAGAATGAGGAATGAAGAATGAAGAATTAACTGGTTGGCAATTCCTCATTCTTCATTCTCAATTCCTCATTTTAATTTCCGCGCCTCAAAGTACGCCGCCGCCTCAGTCACCGACTTCGCATTAAAGGTCATCTCCTTGGTTAGCATGCCTTTGCGGCCGGCCAGCACGCCGTAGCGCATGTCGGCGTAGCCGTTGGTGTGGTGGGCATCGGGGTTGATGCTGAGCTGCACACCCTGGCCGATGGCGTAGCGCACCCAGCGCCAGTCGAGGTCGAGCCGCCAGGGGTTGGCGTTGATTTCGATGATGACCTGGTGCGCAGCGCAGGCATCAATAACCGCCTTAAAATCAATGGGATAGCCGGCGCGGCGCAGCAGCAGCCGGCCGGTGGGGTGGCCCAGCATGGTGCAGTGCGGGTTGGCAATGGCGGCCAGCAGGCGCTCGGTGGCGCGCTGCTCGTCCATCTTCAGGTTGGAGTGAATACTGGCCACGATAAAGTCAAACGAATTGCGCAGCTCCGCGTCGTAGTCCAGGCTGCCATCGCTCAGAATATCCGCCTCAATGCCCTTGAAGATGCGGAACGGTGCCAGCTCCGCGTTGAGCTCGTCTATTTCGCGCTGCTGCTGGCGCACGCGCTCCGGCCCCAGGCCATTGGCGTAGTGCGCGGCCTGCGAGTGGTCGCAGATGCCAAGGTACTCGTAGCCCGCATCGCGCAGAAAGGTAGCCATCTGGCGCAGCGAGTGGCTGCCATCGGAGTAGGTGCTGTGGTTGTGCAGCGAGCCACGCAAGTCGCTGTCTTGAAGCAGGTTGGGTATTTTGTGCTCGGCGGCTAGCTCGATTTCGCCCAGGCCCTCGCGCAGCTCGGGCACCACGTATTGCAGGCCGGCTTTCTCATACAAGGCCTCCTCGCTGGCAAACACCTCGCGCTTAGCCCATTGGCGCAGCGTAGCGGGTTGGCCGGGGCCGGCCTGGGGCAAGGGTTCTCCCAGGTGGCCTTCGTTGCCGGTAGCCACAAACAATTGATTAACAAAGTTTTCGCTCGAAACCACGCGCACCGTTATCCCCACGCCCGAGTCGGCGGCGGTGCCGCGCCAGGCCCAGGGGCCCGAGCGGCGCGCGTCGGCGCGCAGGCCGGGGGCGGCGTTGAGCAGCGCGTGAATGGGGGCGGGGTCGGGCGTGGCCACCAGAATTTCCACGGTTTCCACTATTTCGAGGGCGCGGCGCACTTCACCGGCGGCGGCGGCCAGGGTCACGCCGGGCACCTGGCGCAGGCGCTCGGCCAGGTCGTTGGCCAGCTGCTCGGCTTGCGAGAACAGCAGCTTGCCGGCGCTTTGGTCGGTGAAGGCCAGGGCGGCCAGGATGCTTTCCTGGGTTTTGGCCCCGAAGCCCTTGAGTTTGGCCACGAGGCCCGCCTCGGCGGCTTCGCGCAGCTGGTCGGGGCCTTCGATGCCGGCATCGCGCCACAGGGCGCGCACCTTCTTGGGGCCGATGCCCTTGATAGTCAACAGCTCTACCACGCCGGCGGGCGTAACGTCGAGTAGGCGCTGCAACTCGTCGAAAGTGCCGGTATCGAGCAGCTCGGCTACCTTAGCGGCCTGGGTTTTGCTTAGGCCGGTGCGGTCGGGCAGGCCGGGGCGCTCCACTTCGGCCACCGGAAACTCCAGCTGCTCCAGGGCCGTGACCGTGCCCTCGTAGGCCCTGATTTTGAAGGGATTTTCGTCGTGCAGCTCCAGCAGCTGGGCCGTGAGCTTAAAGGCTTTGATGAGGGCGCGGTTGTCCATACGGGGGCGAGTGGTGGGCGTGGGGCGGGTGGGGGCCAGGGCATTTAAAACCCAGCCGCCCCGCGCAACGAGTCAAAAGTACGGCCCAGCCGATGGGCAGGATGGCCAAAATTTGCGTACTTACGCTCCTCATGCGTTTCTTTTTGCCCCTGCGCTGGCTGCCGGCGGGCCTGCTGGTGCTGGCCAGCTGCGGCAGCCCCCGTGCCGACCACCCGGCCCAATTGCCCCTCGGCACCCTGGCGGCCCTGCGGGGCACCTGGCTGCTCATGCCCGAAGCCAGCCGCGCCGATACGCTCACCTACCGGCGCAACACCTACCGTTTTCGCTACCGGCCGGGTGGCCGGCCGGGCTTTCGGCTGGGGCCGGCCGGGCGCTTTGTGCGCTACGACACGGCGGCTGGCGGTGGCTTGCTGGCTCAGGAAGGCACCTGGACCGAAACCAGCACCGGCCGCCTGCTCATTCACCTGCCCGAGCTGGACCCCGCCGAACCCGACTACGAGCTGGAGCTGCTAACCTACCGCCAAGGCATGCTGCAGCTGCGCCGCCTGAAAAAGCGGCCCGCCATTGAGGTCATTCGTACCCCGTAAAAAGGCCGCCCTGCCGACCTTTGCAGCCATGAACCATTGGCTCGTTAAATCTGAACCCGAAGCTTATTCCTGGGCTGACTTGGTGCGCGACGGCGGCACCGACTGGACGGGTGTGCGCAACTACCAGGCCCGCAACAACTTGCAAGCCATGCAGCCCGGCGACCTGGCCCTGTTCTACCACAGCGTGAGCGAAAAGGCAGTGGTAGGCGTGGCCATTGTGCACGCCCACCACGCCCCCGATGCCACCGCCGAGGCGGGCAGCCCCTGGGTGGCCGTGCACCTGCGCCCCCACGCGCCGCTGGCCCGCCAAGTGCCACTAGCCGCCCTCAAGGCCGAGCCCCGGCTGGCGCAGCTGGGTTTGCTGCGCCAGTCGCGCCTCTCCGTCACGCCCGTGCGGCCCGAGGACTTTGACTTGGTGCTGGAGCTGAGTGAGCAGGGAGTGGTGAGTGGTGAGTGGTGAGTAATGAGTAGTGAGTAGTGAGTGGTGAGTGGTGAGCAGTAGACCGCAGGGAAGCATCTCGCTCGCTTCGTTCGGGTGTCGTTCAACGAAGCGAGCGAGATGCTTCCCTGCGGTCTGCATGACGGTCGACTACTCACTGCTCACTGCTCACTACTCACTACTCCCTGCTAACTACTTACTGGTTATCTTCGTGAGAGCCCGCTAACTATTCACGCCTGGGCTGCGTTGCGAAGTCAGCCATGAAACATCTCTTCGCTTTAGGGTGCTGCCTTTACCTGCTGCCATTGGGGCTGTGGGCGCAGCGTGTGCCGCCGCCCCCGCCGCCCGATGCCCCCGCGCAGCTGGCCCGTACCGAGCTGCTGCTCGACCCCAGCACCGACGAAGTGCAGGTGCAAACCCTGCCCGCCGACACGGCCGTGGTGCTGCTGGTGCGGCACGAAGGGCCCGGCATGGGCCACAAGGTGCGCTACTTTTTTCAGCAGTACGGGGCTGACCTGCACCTGCGCCGCGAGGTAGATGTGGAAATACCACCCGAGTATGAGGTGCAGCGCCTGTGCGCCGAGCCGGGTGTGGTATACGCCCTGTTTCGGACCACCGCCACGCCGGGCCGCCTGCTGGCCGTGGCCTACGACGCCCGCGCCGGCCAGGTGCGCACCCAGGCCTTCGACACCAAGCTGAGCCGCGACGTGGTGAGCCTCAAGGCCATGGCCGGGCGGTTGCTCGTCAACGTCACCCTCAGCGACCAGCTGCACCAAACGGTGCTGCTGCTCAACGTGGCCAGCGGGCAGTTTCAGTTTTTGCCGGCCCTCTACGAGCCCCTCAATACCGAGCTTACCAGCGTGGCCGACCGCCCCGCCGGCCGCGCCGAGTTTGTACTCAGCCAAAGCAACGGCCGCAAGCAGCGGCTGCTGCTCAAGCGCCTCTCGGCCGAGCACGGCCAGCTGCTGAACTCGGAGCTGGTGCAAACCGAGAGCGAGCGCAGCCTGCTCACCGCCCAGCTTAGCTCGCCCGAGGATACTACCACGCGCCTGCTGGCCGGCACCTACGGCCTGCGCGGCCTGCAATACGCTCAGGGCCTGTTTGCCACCGACCTCACCACGCGCACGGCCCCCACCGCCAACGGCCGGCCCGCGCTGCGCTTCTACGATTTCAAGCGGCTGCGGCACTTTTTCGACTACCTCAACCCCTCGCACGAGGCGCGCCTGCGCGGCCGCGCCGCCCGCCGCGAGGCCCGCGAGGCCAGCCCCTTGCACTGGCACTACCACCTGCTGCTGCACGAGCTGCTGCGCCAGCCCGACGGCGGCTACACCCTGGTGGCCGAGGTCTACACGCCCCAGTACAGCTACTCGCCCTACGGCGGGGGCCTGCTGAGCCCGTACTCAATTACGGGCCGCAACTCGTACGGGGCCTACAATAGCTTCAACAACTTCAACCCCTACAACAGCTACGGGTCCAACCGCTCGTTTGCGGGCTTTCGGACCACGCACGTGCTGGTGTGCGGCTTCGACTCAAAAGGTAACCTGTTGTGGGACAACGCCTTCGTGGTAGGGCCCGGCTTGGTGCGCTCCGAGCTGGAGGAGGCCGTGCAGCCCCTGCCCCTGGCCGATGGCCGCCTGGTGCTGGCCTACATGCTCGAAAATGAGGTGCACTACAAACGCATCAGCCAGAGCGAAGCCGCGCCCAACGATACCAAGGTGGAGCTGCTCACCGGGGCCACCGACCGCCCCGAAAAAGTGGTCGACGTGCACCAGCCCGACCTGTTTCCCTGGCGTGATAATAAGTTTATTGCCAGCGGCTTCCAAAAGATAAAGGCTGAGCACGGGCCCGAGCGCCAGGTGTTCTTTTTGCAGGTGCTGCACTTTTAGCGGCGCCAGCAGGCAGAGCGCAGTCCGACCTTTGCGGGCGGCCGGCCCTCAGGTTAGGGGGCCAGCCAGCTGTACGTATGCTGCCACTCCTTCCTGCGGCGCCGCTTTCGGCGGGCCTGCTGGCTACCCACACCGGCCACCCCCACGAAGCGGGCCTCGACGAGGCTGGGCGCGGCTGCCTGGCCGGGCCCGTGTTTGCCGCCGCCGTCATTTTGCCGCCCGGTTTCAACCCGCCGTTTCTCAACGACTCCAAGCAGCTCACGGCCCGCCGGCGCGAGGTGTTGCGCGCGCTTATTTGTGCCGAGGCCGTGGCCTGGGCGGTGGGCGAGGCCTCTACGGCCGAGATAGAAGCGATTAATATTGCGCAGGCCAGCTACTTAGCTATGCATCGGGCCGTGGCCGCGCTGGCCGTGCCCGCCGCCCACCTGCTGGTCGATGGCAACCGCTTTCGGCCCTATCCGGGGGTGGCGCACACCTGCGCCGTAGGCGGCGACGGCCGCTTTCGCCACATTGCGGCGGCCTCCATCTTGGCCAAAACCTTGCGCGATGAGCACATGCAGGCGCTGGCCCTGGAGTTTCCGGCCTACGGCTGGGCCCAAAACGCGGGCTACCCCACCGCCGCCCACCGCGCCGCGCTACGCGCGCACGGCCTCACGCCGCACCACCGCAAGGGCTTTCGGCTGTTGTGAGGCTGTTTTAGGAAGTTGCTCAGAAAATCCAAGGAACAAAAAAGAACGTCATGCTGAACGCAGGGAAGCATCTCGCTCACGCATAAGGGGTTACTAATCCCAATGCAATGGCACGAGCGGGATGCTTCCCTGCGTTCAGCATGACGTTCTACTACTTAGTGCAACTAATAGCCTAGCTGTTCTTCAGCTTCAGTAAATCCAGAAACAAACTAAAGCCATCCACCGTGCCGCCGCCTTCGCCGCCAAACGAGTCGAACGTGAGGGGCTTGATGATATAGCCGCTGATGCCCAAGGCACTGGCCCCCGAGCGGTCCACGTCGAGGTCGGAGGTGGTCATAATGAATACGTTGAGGTCGCTGAACTCGGGGTCGGCGCGCAGAATCTTGAGCAGCTCCAGGCCGTTGAGGCGGGGCATGTTCAGGTCGAGCATCACCAGGCCGGGGCGGCTGATTTTGGGTTCACCGTTTTCGCCGCGCAGCATGTTCAGGGCTTCGCGCCCGTTGCGGGCGTGCACCATGGGCACGGTAATGTTTTGCTTGCGAAGCTCCCGCTGCACATTCATAACGTCCATCTGGTCGTCTTCTACGAGAAGAATGCTGGGAGAATCGGGCGAAGAGAGGGGGGACATGGGTAACAAAAAAGCAGCTTTGGCCAGTATAGGCAGGCTTTATCTAACGAAATGTAAGCTGGAAAGGATGCGCCCCAGCTACCGGGCCAGGGCCGCCAGCTGGGCGGCCGGCACGGCCTGCGCACTAGCCGAAACCGGCGTGGCCGCCGGTTTTTTGGGCCAGGTGAAGTAGAAGGTGGCGCCTTGCCCCTCGGCCGACTCCACCCAGATGCGGCCGCCCTGCCGCTCCACTATCTTCTTGACGATGGCCAGGCCCACGCCGGTGCTTTCGAGGGCGTCGCGCTCGACCAGGGTTTGGAAGATGATGAAAATGCGCTCGTGGTATTCGGGCGCGATACCGGGACCATCGTCCTGCACCGAGAAGCGGTAGAAGGTATCATTCAGGTCCTCGCAGCCAATGCGGATGGTGCCGGTGGCGGGGTGGTCGTGGTACTTTATCGCGTTGGAAATCAGATTGGTAAATACCTGCTGCAGCTGGGTGCGGTTGGTGGGCAGCGTGGGCAGGAAGAACGGCAGCTCCAGGCTCATGCCGGCGGGCAGGCCCACGGTATCGGTGATTTCGCGTAGCAGCTGGCGCACAAATACGGCCTCGTTGGCTTCGGCCACCTTGCCCACCCGCGCCAGGGCCAGGATGCCGGTAATGAGGTTTTCCATGCGGTGCACGCGCTGCCGCATCAGGGCCAGAAACGCGCGGATGTGGGGCGGCAGGGTGTCCTTGCCCATGTCTTCCTCAATCCAGCGCGA
>CAXTFI010000103.1:0-17165 GCA_964243255.1 uncultured Hymenobacter sp. | reverse complement strand
CGCTCGTCCACGGCATCCCAGTCGCCGGAGTGGTAGCTGAGGCGCACAAAGGTGAAAGGAGTAGGCATTTAGCAGCAAACCGCCGGCCGCGTATCAGCCGCCGAACTCCGCAAATGAAACACTCCCGCGACGGTAGTTGCGTGCTGCCCGCACTTTTTTATTGCCTGATTTTCGGCGCGTTAGCTAAAAAATAAGCATAACGCACTGACCATCAAGGATTGAACTAGCAAAGTCACTGCCTGGTAAATCGCCAGCTGCCGCGTGCCGCGCCAGCGGCTGGCAAATGAGCGGTGTGAGGGCATCGTGCTACGACCCAAAAAAGTAGCCAGGGCCGCATCAAAGTTTTCGGCCTGCGCGGGCTGCTCGTGTAGCACAGTAAAGAACTCCACATCGAGGGCTACCCGCCAGGCAAAGTATTTTTCCAGTGCCGCCAGCACCAGGGCCACCCCAATGCTCAGCACCACCAGCGGCGCAGCCGGCAGCAATGCCCGCCCCAGCGTGCCCAGCAGCAGCACCGAAGAGGCCCCATCCAGCACCCGCCCGCCCTTTAAAAACCCCACCACTACCCGCAGCATAACCGGATTGTCAGTCTTCATTATCGCGCGACTACTTGTTGATTTTCAATAGGTAAGCTGGCGTAATATACTGCCAGCGCCGCTTGGTGGGCGGCCCCCAGCACCACCTGCGGCCGGGCAGCCCGCAGCTGCGCCAGCGCCTCGGCCGGGGTAGCGGCCCGGCCGCGGTGCAGCAGCCAGGCCGCCGCCACCAGCGCACTGCGCGAGTAGCCGAGCGCGCAGTGCACCAGCACCGGCGGGTGGGCCGCCAGCTCATCGAGGGCCGCCACGGCCTGCGTTAGCTGCGCGGGCGTGGGCACCACCAGGTCCAGCAGCGGCACGCTGCGGTGGGGCCGCGCCCAGGCGGCGGGGCTGAGGTTGAATTCGGCCGTGAGGTCGAGCACGGCGCCGGCGGGCAGGTGCTGCCAGTCGGCGCGGCCGGGCGCGCGGCCCAGCCAGATGCCCGGTGCCACCTCGGCGCTGGGCACACCCCGGCGCGTAAACCAGCGCGACGACCACCACGCGCCCGCTTGGTAGGGCAGCAGCAGCAGGCGCGCCGCCCAGCTCAGCTGCCCGTCGTGCTTCTGAAAAACGGCCACGCCCAGGCCGGCGTAGGCCAGCCCCACCAGCAGCAGCGCCGCGCTAGTCCAGGCCAGCAGCCACGCCCAGCCGCCGAGCGCGACCGCCAGCCCCAGGCCCAGCGCCGCGCCCAGCAGGTAGCCGGCGGCCAGCTTGCGCCGCCAGGGCCGGTCGGCCACCGGCAGGCCCGGCGTGCGGTGCCACGTAGGTGGCTCATCAGGAAACAGATATACACAAAGAACGCCTACCGCCGCCCCGGCCACACCATCAATAAAATGGTGCTGGTAGGTGGTGAAAACCGACAGCGCAACCAGCAAAAACCAGCCGTGGGTTAGCCACCGCGCCACTCCGCGCAGGTGGCGCGCATACACCAGCCACACCAGCAGCACCAGGCTGATGTGCAGCGAAGGCGCCTGGTTATACGGCTTGTCGAAGCCCGCCAGCATCGTGAACAGCACCCCATTAAACCCGCTCGTGGCGGGCCGCACAAAGCTGAACTGCAGCGGAAACAGCAGAAACCCCGCCACTGATAGCACGCTGGCGCTCAGCAGCCGCCTGGCGTGGGTGTCGAGCTCGGCGCGGGTGGCGCACAGAAACAAGGAGCCGGCATAAAACGCATCCAGCGACATGTAGGGCGCGATGGTCCAGGGCCAGAACGGGATGTACTTTTCCCAGCCAAATACCACCGAGCCCACGTGCGGCAGCCGCCCCGTCCACCAGTTGGCAAAGCCGTAGGAAAGGAAGAAAAACGGGCCCAAAAACGCCAGCCACCCCGCCGCCCGTCGCCAGGGGCGGGGTGGGGTGGCTGGCGTTTTGGAATTAAAAAAGAACGTCATGCTGAACGCAGTGAAGCATCTTGGGCGCTTCCTTGGAAAGCTATCCAACGATTTCCTAGCAAGATGCTTCACTGCGTTCAGCATGACGTTCTGTAATGACTCAAAAACTACTCCAAGTCACCTACCGCCGCCGCGCCAGCGACACCGTGAAGATGCCCCACTGGTCGGTGAGCTGGTCGATTTTTTCGAAGCCGGCCTGGGCCACCAGCTCGTCTATTTCGGCCTGCACGCGGCGGCGCATCACCCAGGCCGAGCCGGCGCGGTGGCTGGTGAGCGAGCGGGCAATCAACTCGAGCTGCGGGTGCCAGGGCTGGTTGGTGTAGAGCAGGTAGCCGCCGGTTTCAAGGGCGCCGGCCACTCCGGCTAATGACTTGCTAACCATTGTGTTATCACCAAACAGCTCGTAGAGGCCCGACACCACCGCCAGCGTGGGGCGGGGCTGCAAAGCGGCCAGGCTGGCCTGGTCGAAGGCGTCGCCCTGCTCAAACTGCGCCAGACCGGTGAGGCCTTTTTCGGCAATGAGGCGGCGGCCGTCGGCTACGTTGGCAGGGCTGTAGTCGCGCAGCAGCACGCCATCGGCCTGGCCCGGCCGGGCGGCCACGGCCTCCAGGATGTAGCGCCCGTGGCCGGCCGCAATGTCGAGGATGCGCACGGGCTGGCCGGCGGCTTGCAGCAAGTTAATGGCCTGGCCAATAAGCTGCTGCAGGTGCTGCTTGCGAATGCGGATGCCGCGCCAGCCGATGCTGTTCAGAAATACGCTATCGACCAGCTTGCCGATGGGGGTGAAGCCCTGCTGGCGGTTTTGGTACACGTAGTCGAGGGTGCTGCCCGAGTCGAAGCCCGTAGCGATGCCGTTTTTAATGCCCGTCGAAAACCGGCCGCCCACGCCTATCCAGAAGCGGCTCATGGCCCAGTAGAGCCGCGCCGCGGCCGTGGCGGCGGGCCGGCTCAGGGTGTCAAACTCGGTTTTGGTGAGGCCGCGCTGGTCGGCGTCGAGCAGGCTGGGCCGGGCGGGCGCGGCGGCAAACAGGCGCTCGATAAACCCGCGCGCCAGCCCAATTGGGATAGCGCGGTTTAGCTCGCCCAGCGTGTCGTGCAGGAAGTCGTCGAGCCGGTGCAGCTCCTTCACCTCGGTGCCCAGGTTGTCGAAAAACGCCTGCTGCGGCGCCTCATACACCACGGCATCGTGGCCCGATACCAGCAGCTGCGTCGGCACGTGAATGGCCGCCGCATCGGCCACCACGCGGGTAGCGGCTTCGTCTACTTCAAGCAGAATGTTGGCCGCGATGGGCCTGGTAATCAGCGGGTCGGCGTGGTAGGAGGCAATGCGCGCCGCATCGCGCGTGAGCTGGGTGGGCTTCACGTACGACTTCACGAAGTAGTTGCCCCGCACCGCGTACAGCAGCTTGAGGCCGGCCAGCGCACCGGGCACGATGAGGTTGATTTTGAAGGCCGGCGCGGCCAGCACCATGCCGCGCAGGCGGGGCGCGTAGTCGTGCACCCAGGTGGCCAGCGTCACGGCCCCAAAGCTCTGGCCGACGACCACCACGTTCTCCGTGGCAATGCCGTGCGCTGTGGCAAGGTGCCGCACAAAGGCGTCCACGTCCTTCACCAGCACGCCGTAGTTGTCGGCGTAGCCCCGCTGGCCGGGCGACTTACCCAGGCCCCGCGCATCCCAGGCGAAGAAATCGTAATCGGGCAGCGCAAACTCGTCGGCCAGGTGGGCCATGCGCCCGCCGTGCTCGTGGCCGCGGTGGAAGAGCACGATGGCTTTTTTGCCCGCCGCGGCCCCGGCCGCCGGCCAGTGCCGGTAAAAGAGCGACGTAGTATCGAAGGAAGCAAAGTGGCGCTCCTGGCAGGGGCGGGCGGTGGGGTAGGAGGAATCCATGAAAAAAGGAGGTACCGGGCTGGTTGTTAAGGGTATATTGTTTCTAAAAAAAAGTCAAAAAGGTCGTCATGCTGAACGCAGTGAAGCATGACGACCTTTTTTATACTCAATAATTATTTGATTATCAGTTAGTTAATAATCAGTTTCTGCTGGCTGATAAACCTGCGTGCGCAGCCGATGAAAGCTATCGCGCAACGTATTCATAAACTGCGCTTTATCTTCCAGCCAACGCAGCGGGTGGCCCACGGCCACCTGCACGTTTAGGGGCACCGCGATGGGCGCGCCGCGCGGCATCGACCTGCCCATGCCGGCCATAAACACCGGCACAATGGGCGCCTGCGGAAAGCGCCGGGCCAGGTACCAGATGCCCGGCTTTAGCTCGGCCAGCTGCTCGGGCTGGCCGCGGGTGCCTTCCGGGAAAACGATGAGTACCTGGCCGGCGGCCAGGGCGCGGTAGCAGCCTTCGAGCGGGTCACTGTCAGGTACTTGGCCACCGCGCGCCACCGGGATAATACCCACCAGGCGGGTCGAAAACCAGCGCAGCCACCGGCTTTTGAAAAAATAATCGCTGGCCGCCACCACCTGCACCCCCGGCGTGCGCCGCAGCGGAAACAGCGCCAGCAGCGCCAACGTGTCGAGGTGGCTGTTGTGGTTGGCCGCGATGATGGCCGGGCCCCGGCGGGGTAGCCGCTCGCGGTGGCGCACCCGCAGGCCCAGCCACAGCCGCATCACCGGGTAGGCCACGCCCAGCACGAATAGCCGCCGCAACAACGCATCCCGGCTCCGCATGGGTTAGTAGTAGAAGTAGTAGGTGTAGTGGAAAAACAGCGGCGCGGCGTAGGTGAGCGAGTCGAGCCGGTCGAGCACGCCGCCGTGGCCGGGCAGCAGGCTTCCCGAATCCTTTACGCCGATATCGCGCTTGACGGCCGAAATCACGACGTCGCCGATAAAGCCAAACAAGCTGATAAGTAGGCCCGCCAGCACCGCGCGCAGCGGGCTGAACGGCGTGAACCACGGCCCCAGCACCCAGGCCAGCAGCGTGGTGGTAGCCACGCCGCCCAGCAGGCCCTCCAGGGTTTTGTTGGGGCTCACGGTGGGCGCTATCTTACGGCGGCCCAACCACTTGCCAAATAAAAATTGCGCCACGTCGTTGAGCTGCGTGAGCACGAGCAGGTAAAACACAAGCATTTCGCCGCGCACCGGGCCGTGCGCCCCGGCGTGGGCGGGCAGCGCCAGCAGGTAAGCGATGTGGCTGATGCTGAACACGGTAGTCATCAGCCCCCAGTGCAGCGTGCCCGCCGCCCTGAGAAAGCCCTTGGTTTCACCGGCAATCACCATGCGCAGCGGCAGCAGCAGAAATACGTAGACCGGAATGAAGATGATAAACATGCCGTACCAGGCCATATTTACCCATAAATACTGCACCGGAATGGCCAGATAAGCCAGCAGCAGCACCGAGTTGTCGCTGGGCCGGGTAGGCACCAGCGACAGAAATTCCTTAAAGGCCAGGAAGCTCACCAAGGCTGCCACCTCCACCGCCACCGTGCGGTTGAAGCCCAGGGCCAGCACCAGCAGCCCGGCCAGCCACCACCAGGTTTGGATGCGCAGCTTCAGCCCCGTGTAGTTGCGGGCCGGGTGCAGGCGCGTGAGCGTGGCCGTGATGAGCGAGGCCACCAGCAGCAGCACCCCTAGCCCGCCAAAGGCGTAGGGAAATAGATTATCCACTGCTAATCAGTTAGTTAGATTGGAAACATCGGCTAGGGCCCGCCGCCCGCGGTGCCAGCAGGTGAGCAGCAGCAGCAGGGCCAGCCCCGCAAACACGTAGTCGAGAAACGGGCCCACGGGCAGCCCCAGGCCCACGGCCAGCGCCACCGCCCCGAAGGCCACGGCCCGGTCGCTTTTGCCGCAGGGGCCGTCGTAGCGCCGCCCACCGCCCACCACCTGCCCCAGCACGCCCACAAACTCGCTGAGCAGCGCCAGCAAAACCACCAATACCACCAGGCTGGCGTGCACGCCCGGCAGCAGCGCAAACGGCAGGTAAAGCGCCGTGTCGGCCACCACGTCGCCCACTTCATTCAGCAGCGCGCCCAGCCGGCTCTGCTGGTGGTGTTCGCGGGCCAGCATACCATCTATTGCGTTGAGGGCCATGCGCATAAATAAAAAGCTTGGCAGCAGCCCCCAGGCCCAGCGGCTCGCCGGGGCCAGCCCCAGCCAGCCGCCGTAGGCCAGCGAGGCCAGCAGGGCCGCCACCGTCACGGCGTTGGCCCTGACGCCCGCGCCGTGCAGCGCCGCCAGCAACGGCCGCAATAGTTGTTGAAAGCGGGGCTTAAGGGCATAAACAGAAGGCATGGCGGCGAATGTAGGGGACGATGGCGGCGCTGGCAGCCCGGCCGCCCCGCGGCCCGCCCCCCTGGCGGGGCCAACCGGGCGGCCGCCCCACCGTAGCGCCGGGGGCAGTTAACGGAAACAAAGCTCCCAACTGCGCGCCCCCCGCGCAAGCCAATACTTGCGGCCAACAGACTTTAAAAACGAGCCAAAACCGGCGGCGGCACCCACTAATTCATTACTACTTAATGCGTAATACCACAGCTTTGCCTGACTTTAGCTCGCCGGCGGCCGGGGCTGCACTGGCGACGCGCACGCTGGTTTTAGCGGCGCTCACCGTGCAACGCCTGCGGCCGCTGGCGAGTCTTCACAGGCCGGCCCCTGCGCCCCGCCCCTAACTTTGCGGCCGCTGGCCCAGCTGCCGGGGGCGTACCAAACGCCGGTTTGGCCGCGTTACCTCATCAGCGGCCCCTGGGTTATTCGCCGCATCCTTCACCTTACACCACCTGCCCGTATGAAACTCTCCGCCCTGGCCGCCCTCTCCCTGCTCACGTGCGCGCTCGCCCCCAAGGCCCACGCCCAGTTTGGCATCAAAGCCGGCGTTAACGAGGCCGTGCTGCAAGGCCGCGTTGGCGAAGACGCCACCTACAAAACGTATTTCCACGCCGGTGTTTTCTACGAGGCCAAGCTCATCGGACCCCTTTCCGTGCAGCCCGAGCTGCTGTATTCCTTGCAGGGCTCGCAGCTGAAGGGCGCGGCCACCGTTACCAACTACACCACGCAGCTCAACTACATTCAGGTACCCATCTTGCTGAAAGCCACCCTCGGGCCCGTGTTTGTGGAGGCCGGCCCGCAGTTTGGCTACCTCGTGCAAGCCAATGAGAAGGGTACCGTGCAGGTGCGCACCACTAGCGGCAACGTGGCCTTCCGCGACGTAGACCAGTCCTCGACCGGCAGCTACAAGCGCGGCGATTTTGCCCTCTGCGCCGGCCTGGGCCTCAAGCTGGGCCCACTCATTCGCGTGGGCGGCCGCTTCGTGGCGGGCCTCAACGACGTGAATAACCTCCAGTACCTGCAAGGCGTGAACGACCCGCGCCTGAAAAACCGGGTGTTCCAGGCCTACCTGGCCGTGCAGCTGCCTAAGCTCTAAGGGTAGCATGTGCGGTAAGCTTTAGCTTGCCGTTTTGGAGGGAGCAAACCTCCAAACGGCAAGCTAAAGCTTACCGCACATTAGCGTAGCTGGCCCCAGCGCGCTTGGCTACGGCGCGAGCATCGTGCCAAAAGCCCCTTTCTGCTCGAAGGCCCGGATGGCGTCGTCTTCCAGCGGCGTGCGCTTCACCACGGGGTTATTCTGCCAAAAATCCGGGTTGTAAGTCGTCTTTTTGATGGCAGCCAGGTCTGACAATCCTGGTTGGGGGGGGGCATAGGTGACGCCGGCCAACGGGGCCGGCTGCCCCGCGTAGAAGTAAGTAAAAGAGTTGGCCTTGAGTGAGATATCGCCCTTTATCATTCGGCCGATGGTACCCGCGTAGCTCACGCGAAGCTGCTCGAGCACCGTGGCCTGCCCCGGCCGGGGGCTAAACACCCACTCCAGCTGCGTGACCTGGTTCTTGAACTTGAAGGTTGGGTTGTTGGAAATGATGTTCAGGATGGAGGTTTCGAGACGCAGGCGCAAAATCTGGCGGGTAGCGTCATTGATAAGCACGCTGCCTTGCCGGGTACGGGCCGCCGGGTCTTTGCTAACCAAGCCAATTTCAATGAGTTGGGCCGGGCCGTCCTGCGTTACCCCTAGCACGGTAAGGGTGTAGTAGTCAGCCGTATGCAGGCCGATAACGCCGTGGTCGGTGGCGCTGTCCGTGGCGGCCTCAAAAAAGGTGATTCGCCGGGAAAAGCTAGAAAAATCCTTGAAGGCTACCAACGCTTTTTTTTCGGCAAAGCGGGCCTGAGCCAGGGCCGTACCCTCGATGCGGGCGTTGCTGGTTTGGGCGTGCCACACCATTTCCTGCACTTCCGTCACGTCGTTGTCGAGGCGGGTGGTTTGGCGGTAAAACGCTTGACTGTAGGTTTTCTGGGCATTGGTGCGGCGCAGCTCGCGGTAGGCCTGGGCCAGCAGCTCGGCGGCGTAGCTGCCCACCTGCGCTGCGGGCAGCATAATGGAGGCGGGCTTGAGCCGCACCTGCAGCGGCTGGCCCCCGCCGGCGGCTACCGCCACCGTGTCGCGCCGGTGGCTCAGCTCCGACACCACCAGCCGGCCCGGCAGCGGCACATTGCGCAGCTCAAACTCGCCCTCCGCATTGCTGGTGGTGCCCAGCGTAGTGCGCAGCACCGCAACGCTGGCGTAGGGCACCGGCTGGCCAGTGCGGGCATCAACCACGCGCCCCGTGAGGCGCTGCTGCCCGTAGGCGCGGGGTGAAAAGGCTAGCACTAAGCCCGTGACTACTAGCAATAGCAGGTGTTTCATGCCGTGTTAAAAAAAGAGCGCGCCGCAAGATAGGCGCGCTGCGGGCGCCCGCAAACGACGGGTATGAGTGGCTTGGCGCTGGTGGCCCAGGCGGCCGGATTCGACAGCAAAAAGCCCCTGCGCCGAGTAGGCGCAAGGGCTTGTAGGTGTAGGCTATGCTTTAGCTGGCACCGCGGGGCCGTTGGTCGATTGAATCCGGTTTATAAAATGGCCCTGCGGCGCCAGCTAAAGCTTACCCTACACTACACAGCGTCCGACAAGCTCGTAAACGTAAAGTCGCGAATCTTAAGGGGTGGCACCAGGTTGCCGGCCAGGCGCACCGGGCGGCCGATGGCTTCCAGGTTATTGAGCATAATAATCGGGCTCTCGTTAAAGCGGAAGTTCTTGACCGGAAACTTGATAGCGCCGTTTTCGATGTAGAAGGTTCCGTCGCGGGTGAGGCCGGTGTAGAGCAGCGTTTGCGGGTCGACGGGGCGGATGTACCACAAGCGCGTCACCAGGATGCCCTTGGCCGTGCCCTTGATGAGGTCGGCCGTGCTTTGGGTGCCGCCTTCCATGATGAAGCCGCCCGGCTGGGGCAGGTCGGGGATGCTGCTTTTCTGGGCCCAGAAGCGGCTGGTATAGAGGTTCTTCACTACGCCTTTCTCAATCCAGGTGGTGCGCTGCTGCGGGCGGCCATCCTGCGAAAACGTCAGGTTGGGCACCTCGGCATTGGTGGGGTCCGAGTAAATCGTGACGCGCTCATCAAACATCTTTTCGCCCTTGCGATTGCCGCCGCCCTTCTTGCTCAAAAAGCTGCGCCCCTCGTCGGCCGCGCGGGCATCAAACGACTGCATGAGCGCGCCCAGCAGCGAAGCGTCGGAGCCCGACACCAGCGCATTGGGCTCCAAGATGACGGTGTACTTGCCCGGCTCAATGGCCTTGGCCCCCAGCGAAGCCGAAGCCTTGCCGGCCGCTCGCTGGGTCAGCTCTTTGGCGTCAAACTTCGAGATGTCCGTAAAATCAGTAGCCGCGTAGCCCGAGCCCAGGCCGTCGGGCGTGCGCACGGTAATGCTGAAATCGAGGTTCGAGGTGCGCTGGTAGGCCTCCAGGCCCTTCGAGTTGCGCCTGGCCGTGAAGCCCGCCCTGTCGTTGAGGAAGCCGGCCGACGACAGCTGCTTGCTGTCGCAATACTGCATGCTGGCCGCCATCTGGCTGGCGCGGTAGTCGGGCGTGATGCCCGCCGTGCTGGCCGCAAATGACTGAGGCGAAGCCAGATACGTTTGCGGCCCCAGCAGCGGCATCGACTCGGGGCTCTCGGGGGCCAGCCGGGCAATTTCCTCAGCCCGCTGCACGCAGCGGCGCAGGGTGGCTTCGTCAAACTGGTTGCACGTGGCGGTGCCCGAGCGCTTGCCGAAATACGACGTTACGGCCAGGGCCACGTTGTCCACGGCCCCGGCCGTGCTAATAGAGTTGCGCGCCGAGCGCACGTTGCCCTCCAGGCTGCCAGTGAGGGTCGCCTCGCACTCGGTGGCGGTGCTGTAGCTGAGCACCTTCTGGAGGATGTCCTGGGCTTCGGTTTGGGAAAGAATTGCCATGTAGTTGAAGTGCTGATTTTTATAATATCGTTCTACTAGCTGACCCCACGAGACCCCTATGGGGCCAGCCCCATAGGGGTCTCGTGGGGTTACGCGTTACCCAATCTTGCGCGCCGTATTAATCACGTTCACGCCAGTAAACCGCGAGGTGGCCGAGCCGTGGCTCACGGCCGAGCTTTGCGAGGGCTGGCCCTTGCCGTCGTTGAAGAAGCCCGCGAAGCGGTAGTCGCTCTGGTCGCACGAGCCGGCGCACGAGCCCCAGAATTCCAGGGTGTTGGTCTGGTAGGCCACGTCTTCGAGCATCTCCGTAATTTTGCCCTTCTCGATGGCGTAGAACACCTGGCCACCAAACTGCGAGTTATACCGCTGCTGGTCAATGCTAAACGAGCCGTTGCCGGCAATGTAGATGCCTTTGTCGACCTTGCTCACCAGCTCATCCACGCTCATTTTGGTGGGGCTGGGCTTGAGGCTGATATTGGCCATGCGCTGAAACTGCACATCGCGCCACGACTGCGAGTAGCAGCAGCCATCGGAGGCCGTCTGGCCCACAATGCCCGCCTGGTCCCGGATTTTCTGGTAGTCCACCAGCTTGCCCTGCTCAATGATGTTCCACTGCTTGGTTTTCACCCCCTCATCGTCCCAGCCCACGGCGCCCAGCGAGTTGGCTTGCAGCTTGTCGGCCACAATGTTAACTTGCTTCGAGCCGTAGGGAATGCCCTTTTTGCGCCACTCCAAGGTGGCAAAGCTGGTGCCCGCGAAGTTGGCTTCGTAGCCCAGCACGCGGTCTAGTTCGGTGGGGTGGCCCACGCTCTCGTGGATGGTCAGGCCCAGGTGGTGCGGGTCGAGCACGAGGTCGTACTTGCCGGGCACCACGCTCTTGCAGGTCAGCTTGAGCTTGGTTTGCTTGGCGGCGCGGGTGGCGTCTTCCAGAATGTCGTAGCTGTTTTTATACCCGATAACATCGGAGCCGGCGGGGCCGGCAATTTTGTCGGCGGCTTTGGGCGTGAGGTACTCGTAGCCCATGCCCATCGGCACGCTCAGGCTCTGGCGCGAGCGAAACTTGCCGCTGGCCCGGTCCACAACCGTGATGCCAAACGTAGGCCAGATGCGGTGAATATCCTGGTCGATGTACGAGCCGTCGGTGCTGGCAAAGTACTTCTGCTCATTTACTTGAAACAACGCCGAGTTGACGAACGACGCGCCATTGTCGGTGGCCGCCGCGTTGGCGGCCAGCAGCAAATCCACCTTTTCTTTGATGGGCACCTCGAAAGCGTTTTTCTCGATGGGCGCCTTCCAGCTCGCCTCGCCGTAGCCTTTTTGGGGAGCTAGCTGCACGGGCTCCTTCTGCACTTTCGAGTTAGCCTTGGCAATGGCCACGGCCTGCTGGGCCGTTTTGGCCAGGCCCGCGTC
Source organism: uncultured Hymenobacter sp. (assembly GCA_964243255.1). GTDB lineage: Bacteria > Bacteroidota > Bacteroidia > Cytophagales > Hymenobacteraceae > Hymenobacter. Next base: position 5,535 of record CAXTFI010000103.1, on the reverse strand, counting down.
GGTCACATCATTGGTCGAGGCAAAGCCCCAGGTGCCGTTGGCCAGCACCCGAATACCTACCCCAAAGCTCTCGGCATTGGCAATGTTCTGCACCTGCTTCTCGCGGGTAAAAATGCCCTGGTTGAGCGTGCGCTGAATGCGCACGTCGGCGTAGGTGGCGCCGGCCGCCTTGGCGGCGTTCAGGGCCACATCGGCCAGGCGCTTTTTCTGGGCCACATCGAGGCCGGGCTCCAGCAGCTGGGCCGGGTCTACGAGGGTGCCGGCAAGGCTAGGAAAAGCAGGGAGCCACAAGGCTCCGGCCGCCAAGCCCGTAAGGGTAGTAAAGTCGCGTCTGTTCAAAGTCGGTAAGGGTAAAGGTTTGAGAAATAGGGTATAGAAAGGAGCAAAAAAAGTTGTTTTCCGAAAAATCGTTGGTCATGCTGACGAAGGAAGTATCTCGCTCGTACCGTTGAACGATTGAGTTACTGCCGCCCGCGAGATGCTTCCTTCGTCAGCATGACCAACGGCGTTGACAAGCGGCGTTACCCAATCTTACGGCCCGTGTTAATCACATTCACCGCGTTAAACCGCGACGTAGCCGAGCCGTGGCTCACGGCCGACACCTGCGAGGGCTGGCCTTTGCCATCGAAAAATGAGCCGAACAGGCGGTAGTCGCGCTGGTCGCACACGGCCACGCACGAGTTCCAAAACTCCTGGGTGTTAGCCTGGTAGGCTACGTCGTCGAGCATCTCCGTTATTTTGCCCTTCTCGATAGCGTAGAATACCTGGCCGCCAAACTGGAAGTTATAGCGCTGCTGGTCAATGGAATACGAGCCGCGGCCCGCAATGTAGATGCCTTTGTCTACTTTGCTTATCAGCTCATCTACGCTCAGCTTGGCCGCGCCGGGGCGCAAGCTCACGTTAGGCATGCGCTGAAACTGCACCGTACCCCACGAGTCGGCGTAGCAGCAGCCATCGGAGGCCGTTTGGCCCACGATGTGCGCCTGGTCGCGAATCTTCTCGTAGTCAACCAGTTTGCCCTGGTTGATGAGCGTCCACTCCTTGGTTTTCACGCCCTCATCGTCGTAGCCCACGGCCCCCAGCGAGCCGGGTTGCAGCTTATCGGCCACGATGGTCACGTTCTTCGAGCCGTAGGGCAGGTTCTTCGCCTTCCAGGCCAGGTCGGCAAAGCTGGTGCCGGCGTAGTTGGCCTCGTAGCCCAGCACGCGGTCGAGCTCCAGGGGGTGGCCGATGCTCTCGTGGATGGTGAGGCCCAGGTGGTTAGGGTCGAGCACCAGGTCATACTTACCGGCCAGCACTGAGGTGGCCGTAAGCTTGGCCTTGGCTTGGCGGGCGGCCAGGGCGGCGTCTTCCAGCATGTCGTAGCTGTTGCGGTAGCCCACCAGGCCGGTGCCGGCCGGGCCGGCCACCTTGTCGGCGGCGCTGGGCGTGAGGTACTCGTAGCCCAGGCCCATGGGCGAGCTCAGCGCGTCGCGGGTTTTGAACTTGCCGCTGGCCCGGTCGATGGCCGTAACCGAAAACGTGGGCCAGATGCGGTGTACGTCCTGGTCGATATACGAGCCGTCGGTGCTGGCAAAGTACTTCTGCTCGTTTATCTGGAACAAGCTGGAATTGACGAAGTTAGCCCCGTTGCTGAGCGCAGCGGCGTTGGCGGCCAGCAGCAGCTCAGCCTTTTGGGCCACGGGCACCTCAAAGGCGTTTTGCTTGATGGGTGTGCGCCAGCTCACCTCGCCGTAGCCTTTTTGCGGGGCCAGGTTCACGGGCTCCTTCTGGGTTTTGGCGTTGGCCTTGGCCATGGCGACGGCCAGCCTGGCGGCCTGGGCCAGGCCGGCGTCGCTCACGTTGTTGGTAGAAGCAAAGCCCCAACTGCCGCCCGCAATCACGCGCACGCCGGCCCCGAAGCTTTCGCCGCTGGCGATGTTCTGCACCTGCTTTTCGCGGGTGAAAATGCTCTGGTTGAGGTAGCGGCCGATGCGCACGTCGGCGTAGGTGGCCCCGGCGCTTTTGGCGGCGTTGAGGGCGGCGTCGGCCAGGCGCTTTTTCTGGGCCACGTCGAGGCCGGGCTCCAGCAGGCGGGCGGGGGCTACGAGGGTGCCGCCCAGGCCCGGAAAGTGGGGCAGCAGCAGGGCGCCGGTGGCCAGGCCGGTAAGGCCCACAAAGTCACGTCGTTTCAAAGCAAAAGGGAAATAAAGGCGGCAGGCAAAAACCGACCGGCAAGATGCAGCTTTTTCACGGAAAAGACCTACACTCGTGGCTGGTGTTGCAGTGGGGAGCGGGCCTTTCTTCCAACGCAGCGTAAAAACGGGCTAACTAGCTGCTGCGTAGCGCGGGCCGCGGCGGGGGCGACCACGCCGCACAAGCCCGGCCAAAAAAAAGCGGTGGCCGCAAGGGGCGGGGCCGCCGCCTAGTAGGCTGGGCGCTTGCATTTTGGGTGCTGGCTAGTATATTTCTTGCCCACTCTCCTTTTTCCACCCGATTACCCTGGTTTTATGACTGTACGTCAACTCCTGGCGCTGGCTTCGCTAAGCTTTGTAGCGATGAGCAACAGCTGCAAAAAAGAAGATGACGTAGTGCCCTGCAATGCCTCGGCCGACGTGACAACCACCCAGATTACGGGCCTGCTGGCCAGCATCACCGAGCCGGTGCCCAACGTGGGCCAGACCAACGAGTACATCGTCAACTCGGCGGCCGAGTACCGGGCGCTCTTCGCCTGCAAAAAGCTGCCGCTGGTTGATTTTGCCACCCATACCCTGCTGGCCGGCAAAACCCGCACCGGCAGCAGCTACCGCCTGCTGGCGCAGCAAGTGGTGCAAACCTGCGCCGGCTACACCTACTCGGTGCGGCTGGCCCCCTGCCCGGCCCCCACGGCGGCCAGCGTGGTGTATTACGTGCTGCTGCCCAAGCTGCTGCCGGCTGCCAAAGTCGAGTTTAACGTGCAATTGCTGGCCGTGGGCAGCGAGGCAGCGGCGGGGCTGCAAGCGAAGTAGCGCGAAGTTTCACTTCGTGCGCGCGCCAGCGAGCAGGCGGAACCGCGCCGGCTGGCCCTGGCGACTACCCGCGCTGCGCGCGCACGAAGCAGAGCTTCGCGCTACTGCCAGCTTGCGCTACTTGTTTACCTGGCCTAGCAGCTCCTGCACGGCGGTGTCGAGCTGGGTGTCGTGGGTGGTGTAGCTCTCACCGATGGGGCGCGTCACGGGCACGTCAACGGGGCGCGGGTTCATTTCCATCACTTTGCCGTCGCGGGTCGAGCGGATGGTGCTGGTGGGCAGGCGCAGGCTGGAGCCATCGAGCAGGGTAGCGCCGGAGGTGAAGATAATCCAGCCGCCGGTGGGCTCGCCCACTATCTTGCCCAGGTGGCTAGCCCGGTAGCCTTCGCTAAAGTCCTCCGCATCAGACAAGGAGTGCTGATTGGTGACGAGCACCGTGGGCACTTCCAGGCTGCGCTGGCCGAGGGCGCTGCGCGCGGGCACGGGCGCGGCCATGTCGCGGTTCATCATGCTGAGGTAGCTGCGGCGGGCCAGCACGTCGATGGCGTACACATTGACGAAGCCGCCGTTGTTGTTGCGCACGTCCACCACCACGCCGTCGCGGCCCATGTTTTCGGCGTCGAGGTCGAGGTAGAGCTGCGAGAGCGCGGCGGCCGACATGTCGAACATGTGCACGTAGCCCAGCCGCCCGCCGCTGGCCTGGGCCACGTAGGCGCGGCGCTCCTCCACCCACTGGCGGTAGTCGAGGGCCTTCTCGGTGTCGCGGCTGAGGGGGCGCACGACTACTTCGCGCTCCTTGCCATCGGCAGAAACGCGCAGCGTGGTGCGGCGGCCCACCTTGTATTGCAGCAGCTCGTCGAGGTTGGTAGCGCCGGTGAGGGGGTGGCCATCCACGGCCAGCAGCACGTCGCCGGCGTGCAGGCCCGCCAGCGCGGCGGCGCCCAGCGGCAGTACGGTGGTGATGCGCAGGCGGCCATTTTGCTCATACTCGGCGGGGTCGAAGCGCACGCCCAGCCGGCCGGTGGCGGGCGCTACCGTGCCGGTAGGGGCGGCGGCCGGGCCCATGCCCGAGTGCGAGGCGTTGAGCTCGCCAATCATCAGGTTGGTGAGGCGGCGGGCTTCGTCGGGGGTGCGGGCGCCGGCGATGTAGGGCGCAAACCGCGCGTGCTGGGCCGGCCAGTCGGCCCCGTTGAAGGTGGCGTCGTTGAAGAAATCGCGCAGGTAGGTCCAGGCCTCATCAAAGACAACCAGCTTTTCCTGCTCAAAGTCGACATCCAGCTCGGCCGCCACCGCCACGGCGTGGGCGGCGGGGCCTTTGCCCACCTCCACCGGCACCACCTGAATGCGGCCCTGGTCCAAGAAATACACCTCCTTGCTATCGGGCGAAAACTGCGCCTCCCGCTTGGGGCCGGCCGTGGAAGTGAGCTGCCGGGCGGTGGCGGGCTCCTTGCTCAGCTCGTCGAGCGGGTAAACGTAGAGGTTGGTTTGGTTGGAAACCGTGGCCGTGAGCAGCAGCCACTTGCCATCGGGGCTGATGCGCTGGGCGCGCACATCGACGCCCACCGGCACCAGGCTCAGCCGCCGCCGGATGTCGTCAAAATTGATGCTGAGCGGCGGCTTGGCCGGGGCAGCGGCGGCCACCGGAGCGGCGCCTTTCTTGCTCTTGCCAGCTTTGCCGGCGGCGCGGTTTTTGGGCCGGGCCGAGTCGGCGGCTGCCACCGGCAGCGGGGCCGGGCTAGCCGGCTTGGCGGGCTGCGGCGCCGGGTTCTGATTTTTATCATTTTTATCGGGCAAAGCGGGGCTAGGCACCGATTCCTTAAACAAGTCGCGGAACTGGTCTTCGCGGAAGCGCGGCGTGCGCAGCTGCAAGTCGACGCGGGCTACCTGGGCATCTTCGGTGCGCTGGCCGGTGTCGAAGAGCAGGTACTTGCCGTCGGGGCTCCACGAAAGGGTGTTGCAGTTGGTATTGGCCAAAAAGCTGACCGAGCGCGCCGGGCCGCCCGCCGTGGGCACCACCTGCACGTTGGTGAAGCCCCGCGCGCCGGCCGGCGCAAAGGCCAGCCAGCGTCCATCGGGCGCCCAGGCAAACGAGCGCTCGGCGCTCAGGGGCGGGCGGCCAAAGCGGCCGGTGCCCACCACGCGCTCCTGCCGGCTGGCCAGGTCCAGCACGCGCAGCTCCTTGGCATTGCGCTCGAAGGCCAGCAGCTTGCCATCGGGTGAGAAAAGCGGCTGGGCGTCGCTCACGTTGGCGCTAGTGAGGCGGGTTTCCTGGCCGGTAGCGAAGGTGTAGCTATACAGGTGCTTCGCCCCGTCGCGGGCCGAGGCGTAAATAAGCCGGCGGCTGTCGGGCGCCCAGGTCAGGTCGCTTTCGGCGGCTACGGTGGTGGTGAGGCGGGTAGCGTCGCCGCCGTCGGTGGCCGAGGCGGCAAATACTTCGCCGTGCACGAGGAAGGCGACTTTCTTGCCATCGGGCGAGAGGGCTAGCTCCTGCAGGCGGTCGGTGAAGCGCTGGCGCTCCACGGTGGGGCTGGCCGGCGCGCCCCGCCGC
>CAXTFI010000102.1:0-17220 GCA_964243255.1 uncultured Hymenobacter sp. | reverse complement strand
TCAGCCCCGCAGGGGCGTATCCGCGAAATCAGTTTAATCCGTTTGAATCTGCGGTCCGGGCTAGTCTTCCGGGTAGGGGATGTACACGAAATTCGTGAACTCCTCATCGACTACGAAGAGGCAGCAGAACTCGTCGGGGTTTTTCCAGGTGCCGATGAAATCCCCTGTCTTTTCGGGGTCCACGATGCCTTGCTGGGTCAGGATTTCGAGGTAGGAAGCGAAGACGTGCCACTGCAAATCCAGCTCGTCGCCGTTGATGAGCAGGCTGCCGAGCTGCACCGTTTGGCGGGCGAAGACGAACACCGGATACTGCGAAATCTCGCGCTTGCGGATTTGGTAGGAGGCTTCCTTGATGGTGTCGGAGGCGGTGGCAAAATCCTTGGTAATCGTGCCCAGGTATTTGCCGTTTAGCTCGGGGTCGTTGAAGTAGTCCATTCAGAAGTAGTTAGTCGGCATCAGCCTGGCCTGACAAAAATAGCATGGCTGCGCGCTAGGCCCTTCCACAACTGCTTAAAGCTGCACCACCTGCTGAAATTTCACTGCATTGGCCGAGGTGCCAACCAGCACGTTCAGGCCGTCCTTTTCCAGCACGAACTGCTGCCGGCCCTGGTCCCAGTAGCGCAGGTCGGCGGCGCGCAGGGTAAGCTGCACGGTGCGCTTTTCCTGAGGCCGGAGGGTGAGGCGCTGGAAGCCTTTCAGCTCCTTGCGGGGCCGCGCCACCGTGGAGCGCAGGTGGCTGACGTAGAGCTGCACCACCTCGTCGCCGGTGCGGGGGCCGGTGTTTTGCACGTCCACGCTCACCCAAATTTCGCCGGCTTTGTTGAATTTTGACGAGCCAAGCTTGAAGTTGGAGTAGCGGAACGTGGTGTAGCTCAGGCCGAAGCCGAACGGGTAGAGCGGCTCGCCCTGGAAGTACTGGTAGGTGCGGCCGTTGCGAATGTTGTAGTCCGGCATGGGCGGCAGCTGGTCCAGGGAGCGGGGCCAGGTTTGGGTGAGGCGGCCGCCGGGGTTGTAGTCGCCAAAGAGCACGTCGGCCAGGGCGTTGCCCAGTTCCTGGCTGTTTTGGGCCAGGTGCACGATGGCGGGCACGTTGTGCTGCGTCCAGGTGATAGCGTAGGGGAAGCTCGCTACCAGCACCACAATGGTGCGGGGGTTGGCGCGGCGCACCTGCTTGATGAGCAGCTCGTCGGTGAGGGTCAGCGACTTGCGGTCTACGGCCTCTTTGCCCTCTGAGGCATCGGGGCAATTGGCCCAGCCGGCGTTGCAGGTGGGGTGGTTGCCCACCACCACAATGGCCACGTCGGCGGCCTGGGCCGCGTTCACGGCCCGGTTGTCCTGGTTAGTTTCTTCATAAGTAATCTTCACCTGGTCAGCTACTTTGGCCCGGATGCCGGCCAGCGGGCTCACCGTGTAGGGCGGCGTACCGCTGTACCAGTCCAGCAGCACCTGGTCGGCGCGCGGCCCGATAACGGCGATGGATTTGAGCTTGCTCTTGTCAAGGGGTAGCAGATTACCTTCGTTTTTGAGCAGCACGATAGACTTCTGGGTCACCAGCCGGGCCACGGCCTTGTGCTGGTCCGACAGCCACGGCTCGGGCCCGTCCTTGATGGCGGCGTACTTATTGGCGCCCGGCGGGTCGAGCAGCCCCAGCTTGAGCATCACCCGAAAATCGCCCCGAATCACGTTGTCGATGTCCTTCTCCGTCAGCAGCTTGTCTTTCAACGCGCCCTGAATGGGCCCTTTATAGTCGTCGAGAAACTGGTTGATGCCCATTTTCACGGCCGCGGCGGCCGCCCACACGCTGTCGGGGTAGTAGTGGTGCTCCTTGACGAGCAGTTTCAGGGCCCCGCCGTCGGTGCAGATGATGCCGTTCTGGCCCCACTGGGCCACGGTCACGTCGCGCAATACCGGGTTCACCATCATCGGAATGCCGTTCCAGGCGTTGTAGGAGGCCATGTAGGCCCGCGCGCCGCCCAGGGTCACGCCCATCCGAAACGGCACCGCGTAGTACTCGTGAAACAGCCGCTCGTCGAAGTTGGAGGACGTGCGCTCGCGGCCCACCTCGTTGCTGTTGGCCAGGAAGTGTTTGAGCAGGGCGGCCGTTTGCCAGTAGGTGGGGTCGTCGCCCTGCAGGCCCTTAATCAGCCCTACGGCCATCGTGCCGTTGAAAAACGCGTCTTCGCCGTAGCACTCCTCGGTGCGGCCCCAGCGCGGGTCGCGCCCCAGGTCGGCGTTGGGCGCCCGAATGACTAGGTTGCCGGTGGCGTACTGGGGGTTTTGCAGCACGTAGCGGGCCTCGTAGCCCTCCACCTGGCCCACCTGGCGCATGATAGCCGGGTCCCAGGTTTCGCCCAGGCCGTAGCCCTGCGGAAACTGGGTGGTGGGCACCAGGTGGCGGCGGTTCCACTGGGCCGGGCCGCCCAGCGCCAGCCCGTGCAGGCCCTCCGAGTGGCCCGTGCCCACAATGCCCAGCCGCGGCACGCTGGGGTTGGTGCCCAGGCAGCTCACTTTTTCCTCCAAGGTGAGGAGTGACAAGATGTTAGTGATGCGCTGCTCGGCGGGGAGTTTGGGGTTTTGGAAAGGGTATTGGGTTTGGGCCGGGGCACGGAGGGCGAGGGTTGTTAAGATGCTGATGGTGAGAAGGTAGCGAAGTGCTTTCATAGGCATTTATCAAGGTTGAATATTGGTGGTTTTGTCGCCCTGCACGGCACCCCACCCCCTAGCCCCCTCCCCGATGGGGAGGGGGGACTAGCTTTAGATGCTAATCTGCTAATTTCTAGCCTTATTAGAGCTAGCAACTAGTCTCCCCTCCCCATCGGGGAGGGGGCTAGGGGGTGGGGTACTACCGAAAATCAAACCACAGGCTTCCGCTCACCGGCGTGTAATTGAGCACAAAATTCTTCTGGCCCGCCGGCCCCAGCTGCACGGGCATCTGGAATTTGGTGCCGATGGGCGCGATGGCGTTCAGGAAGCTCAGGTTGCCCTCGGTGGGGAAGGAGGAGGTCATGTTTTCGCTGCGCGCGCCCACGGGCCGGGCCGGCTTGCCCATTTGCAGAAACATATTCTGGTCGTCGGTATACACCGTAAAGGGCGATTCCTTGTTCTCGATGACCGCCCAGTACAGGTTGGCGTGGTAGCCCTTAAACTCGGGGTACTGCCAGGTTTCGCCGGTGCGCGCGTCGTTGTAGGCCTTGTGCCATACGCCAAACTGCTGGCCCTTGAGGCGGTTTTTCCACACCCGGTAGGGGCCGCGGCCCAGCCACTTCATGCCCGTTATTTTTTCTTCGGGGTAGGTGAAGGTGAGGCCCAGAAAGTCGGCCTCACCCTTTTGCGAATACTGGTAGTCGAGGTGGGCAGGCTGGCCGGCGGCAAACGTCCACTTCACGTGCAAAAAGCCGTTGCCTTCGTAGGTGGCTTCCACCACCTGCGCAGCACCGTCGGCGGCGTGCCGAAAGCTTTTCAGCGTCTGCTGCGCGCCTACCAGCAGCGGCCCGCCGCCCAGCGACACGTCGCCCTTGGCGGTGGTTACTTTCAGCAGGTAGCCGGTGGCTTTGTCGAAGGCGTAGCGGATGCCGTCGGCCGTAACCAGCAGGCTGTTCCCTTCCTCAGCGGCCTGGGGCGGGGTAGCGCCGGCCGCCGCCACCGCGGGCTGATGGGGCCGGGCCGGGTAGGCAATGGGCAGGGTCCAGGTGAAGATTTCGCGCTGGTCGGGGCCGGTGGCGGTGAGGTAGAGCGCGTCGCTGCGGCGCCAGCTGGCGGGCAGCGCCAGCGTTAGCCAGCCCTGGGTGCCGGGGGCCAGCGCCGGGGCCGGGGCGGTGCCGGTGGCGTCGGTGCGGGGCGCGGTGGCTTGGTCGCCGGGCCCCGGAAACGACACCAGCTTCCAGCTGAAGCGGCACTGGCTGAGGTTGGTGTAGAGGTAGCGGTTTTCCACCGCCAGGCGGCCATCGAAGCCGGGGGCCAGAAACTGCTTGGTAAGCACCACCGGCGACCACAACTCTTTAATAGTGAAGAAGCTGGCTTCCTTCTCACGGTGCGGGCCCAGAATGCCGTCGGGGGCCGAGTCGGCGGCACCGTCGAGCCGGCCGTTTTGGTCGGTGCGCACCACGGCCTCGTCGTGAAACGCCCACAAAAAGCCGCCCCCGAAGTACGGGTGCTGGCGCATGGCGTTCCAGAAGTCCTCTAGTCCGGCGCCGTGGCCACCGTCAAACACGCCATGCATGAACTCGGTCGGAAAGAACACCTCCTTGCCGTAGAGTACCGAGTTGGTCACGTAGTTGTAGTCGGGGTAGTGCTTGGTATCGGTGCCGTTGAAGCGCTCCCAGGGGTGCAGCACGGGCCGCTGCTGCGGGTCATACAGGGCGTAGTCGCCATCCAGGCCCCGGTTGAAGCCGCCCTCGTTGCCGTTGTCCCAGAAGATGATGCTCGGGTGGTTCACGTCGCGCACGACCAGCTCGCGCACCAGCTTGCGGCCCACCAGGGTGTCGTACTTGGCCTGCCAGCCGGTCAGCTCATCGAGCACAAAGAGGCCCAGCGAGTCGCACACGTCCAGAAAGTGGGTGTCGGGCGGGTAGTGCGACATGCGCACGGCGTTCATGTTCATCTCCTTCATCAGCTTCACGTCGAGCAGGCTGACAGCCTTGCTCAGCGTGCGGCCCGACTCGGGCCACTCGCTGTGGCGGCACACGCCCTTGAGTATCACCCGACTACCGTTTACGTAGATGCCGTCCTGGGGCCGCAGCTCCATGGTGCGGAAGCCAAAGCGCTGCCGCACGCGGTGCAGGGTGCCCTTGCCGTCGCGCAGCGTTACTACCAGGTTGTAGCGCTTGGGTGCTTCCGGGTTCCAGGCCCGGATGCCGCTGAGCTGGGTGCGCAGGGTGGTTTTTTCGGCACCGGGGTCCGCTTTTACGGCGAAGGGCTGGCCCACCGCCCGGCCATCCAGCTCCTGCACCTGGGCCGTTATCGTCTGGCCCGCCTTGGCGTTTACTGGAAATACATCAACCCGCAGCGCGCCGCTAGCCTGGGCATCCAGGGCCAGGCGGTCGAGGTAGGCGGCGGGCACCACCTCCAGGTATACGGGCCGGAAAATGCCGCCAAACTGCCAGAAGTCGGCCTTGCGCTCGGCCTGGTTGATGGAGGCGTTGCCCGAGCGCTTGCTCACCATCACTTCCAGCAGGTTGTCCTGCCCGGCGGGCTTCAACAGGCTGGTAATCTCGTACTTAAAGCGGTAGAAGCCGCCCTGGTGCACGGGCCCCGCCAGCTGCCCATTTACCTTGACCTCGGTATCGGTCATGCTGGCCTCAAACACGATAAAGACGTGCTTGCCCGGCCCGGCGGCCGGCACCCGAAAGGTGTGCTTATACAGCCCCTGCTCGTCGGGGTTCACCTCGTCGCGGTAGTAGTTGTAGGTGCCGAAGCCCTGCGTTTCCCAGTTGGAGGGCACCGCTATCTGGCTCCACTTACCGCTGTTCTGGCCCTTGGTGCAGTAAAAATCCCAGGGCACGGTGTGGTCTTTATCGGTGCCCGAGAGGTATTGCACCACCGTGGTTTGGGCGAAGGCTAGCCGGAGCAGCGAGCCAAAAAACACTAAAAAGAACGTAAGCAGCAGTCGTTTAGAAAGCATAGGAAAAGCAAGGTGGAAAAGAGCGGGCGGGCGCCAGCAGCGGCAAGCTACGGCCCTCAGCAGTTGGCAAGCAAGCTTCGGCGGGGCATCGGCCTGAATCCAGCCAACGCCCCGCCGAAGGTTGAAATGAATTTAGACGCAGCCCCACCCCCCGGCCCCACAGCCGTTACGTTCTGGGGCCGGGGGGTGGGGCCGCGCCTACCAGTTCGGGTCCTGCGTAATAGTCGGATTAGTATTAATCTCGTTCTGCGGAATGGGGAAGTAGGCGTGCTTGGCCAGCACGAAGAAGTCCTTGCCTTCCTTATCGCTGTTCTTGATTTCGCGCTCCAGGATGCCCCAGCGGCGCAGGTCGTAGAAGCGCTGGCCTTCGCGGAACAGCTCAATCATGCGCTGGTGCTGAATTTCGGTCAGCATCTGGTCGGCGGTGTAGCCCGCCGGCAGGGCGGCCAGCGTGGCGCGGGTGCGGATGCGGTTCACCAGGGGGTAGGCCTCGGCGGTGCGGCCCAGCTTGTTGAGGGTTTCGGCATAGAGCAGCAAAATATCCGCGTAGCGCAGGGCTTTCTCGTTGATGTCCGAAATCATGGCGCTCACCCCGGTGGTGCTGTACTCGTTTACCTGCGTGTAGTTCTGGTACTTGCGCACCCGCGAAACTTTGCCAAAGGGGTTCGGGAAATTGGTGAGGGTGTAGGCCTTCTGGTAAAACATCGCCCCCGGATACTCCCAAATCAGGGTGGCGTACATGCGGGGGTCGAGCTTGCCATCCGGGGTTTTCTCCTTCTGAAACTCCATAAACACCTTTTGGGTAGGGTAGCCCTGGTACCAGCCCCCGGCCTCGGAGGGCGCCATGGCCTGGGCCGTGGTCGAGCCCTGGGTTTCGTTGCTGGTGCCGTTCTCGTTGCCGCCCAGGTCGTTGCCGCCCACGTTCTGCATCTGAATCTCGAACAAAGACTCCTTGTTGTTGTCCTTGTCCTTCAAGAAGTTATCTTCGTAATTGGCCAGCAAGTCGTAGTTGTAGGGTGCCTGGGGCTGGCCCGAAGGCTGAGCAATCAGCTTAAACTCGCCCTCGGCGGCGGCCCACTTCTCCTCGTACACATACGACTTGGCCAGAAAGCCAATGGCCGCGCCCTGGGTAGCCCGGCCCACAAACTGCGCCGGCCACGCCACGGGCAAGCCCGCTTTGGCCTCCGTCAAGTCAGCTTCAATCTGCGCCCACACCTCCGTGGCCTTGGCCTTGGGGTTGTAGTACTGCGAGCGGTCGGTGGGGACGGTCAGAATCAGCGGCACTTCCCGGAAATTGATAATCAGGTAGTAGTAGTTGAGGGCGCGCAGAAATTTGGCTTCCGCCAGGTACTGCTTTTTGAGCGCATCCGACATAGCGATGCCCGGCGTTTTCTCAATCACCTCATTAGCCCGCAGAATACCCCGGTAGCAGCCGCTCCACAGCGCGTCGGCCTGCCCCGTGGTGGCCGTGTTGGTGAACGTGGTCGACTGGTACATATCGCGCGAGTCGTTGCGGATAAAAAAGTCGTCGCCGCGCCCGTTCACCAGCTGCACGCCCTTGTAGCCGTAGTAGCCATTAAAGGGCGCCTTGAAGGTTTTGTAGGTGCCCGCCAGGCCCCCCTGGATGTCGGCCTCCTTCGTCCAGTAGGTTTCGGCGGTTAGCTGGTTGGGGTTCAGCTGCTCCAGCTTGTCGGTGCAGGCAACGGAGAGGCTGGATAAGAGCGCAAAACAAAGGATACGTTTCATGGTGGGTTCTTTATAGAAAGAATTAGAAAGAAACTTGGACGCCGCCTATCAGCGTGCGCGACAGGGGGTAGGCCGTGTAGCCCCGGTCCACGCCCCGGTCCAAGATGTTGCTGCTGTCCGTGCGACCCAAATCCGGGTTGTAGCCGCTGTAGTTGGTGATGGTGAACAGGTTATCGCCGCTCACGTACACCCGGCAAGCTGTGAGGTGCAACGGGCTGATGAACGCGGTGGGGATGGTATAGCCGATTTGCAGGGTTTTAAACCGCAGGTAGGAGCCGCTTTCCAGGAAGCGGCTGGAGGTCTGAGCGTTGCCGTTGGGGTCGTTGATTACCGCCCGCGGCACATCGGTATTGGTGTTGGTGGGCGTCCAGGCGTTGAGCGTAGCTCGGCCGTAGTTCTGCTCCAGGTTCATGCCCTCCAGGTCCTGGCGCACGCCGTTGTAGATTTTGTTGCCGTAGGTGCCCTGGAAATAAACGCTCAGGTCAAAGCCCTTCCAGGCCAGGTTGGTGCCGAAGCCATACGAAAGCTTGGGGGTAGGGTCGCCGAGCAGCTGCCGGTCGCTCTGGCTGATTTGGCCATCGCCGTTGTAATCCACAAACCGGATGTCACCGGGCTTGGCATTGGGCTGAATTTTCACGCCGTCTTTGGTGTAGGCATCTATTTCCCCCTGGGTTTGGAAGATGCCATCGGCCTTAATCAGGGAGAAAGCGCCGAGCGGCAGGCCGCCCTGGCCCAGGGTGGCCTGCGCGCTCTGGAAGGTGGGAGAGCTGCCAAAAAGCTGCTGCCCGCCCAAGGCCAGCTCATCTACCTTGCTGCGGATGGCCGTAGCCGTACCCAGCAGCGAGTAGGTGAAGCCGCCCGTGGTGTTCGTGAAATTCAGCGCCGCCTCAAAGCCGCGGTTCGAGACGGTGCCGGCATTCACCGGCGGGTTGCCAATGGAGCCCAGCGAGCCAGGTAGGGGCACCGAAATAATGGCCCCTTTGCTGCTGCGCACAAAGTAATCGGTGGTGAGCGTGAGCTTATTATTGAAAAAAGCCCAGTCAATCCCCACGTTGCCCGACCTGGTTTCCTCCCACTGAATATCCTTGTTAGCCAGGCTTATCTGCGTAGCGCCGCCCCACAGCGTCTGCCCATTGCCAATAACGTAGTTGGTGTTCGGGACGATGGTGGGGTAGTAGAGGTAGTTACCAAAAGCCTGATTGCCCAGCACGCCGTAGCTGGCCCGCACTTTCAGGTTGGAAACCACCGCTTGCAGCGGTTGAAAAAACGGCTCGTTCACCGCGTTCCAGGCCAGCGCTACGGAAGGAAAATCGCCGTAGCGGTGGTCTGGCCCAAACCTGGACGAGGCGTCGCGGCGGAAAGTGCCGGTAAATACGTAGCGGTCGTTGAAGGAGTAAACCAAGCGGCCCAGGTAGGAAATCGTGGTGCTTTCACTAGCATTGCTGTTGGCCACCGGATTCATATTGCCGGCGTCAATCACGTTCAGGCCCAGCGGGATATTGCCTTTGGAGGCACCCAGGTAGCGGTACTTGCCGTTCTGGTAGGTGTAGCCCGCCAGCACGTTCAGGCTGTGTTTGCCGATAATCTTGGCGTAGGTCAGCGTATTCTCCGATAGTATCGTGTTCGACTGGCTCCGGTTCTCGCCCAGGGTAGCAAAGGGGTTGGTGAAGAGTGCGCCCACCTGGTAGGGGTAGGTGTAGTCGTAGTAGGCGCCGAAGCCGGGGGTGTACCCAAAATTGTACTTGTACTTCAGGTCTTTCAGCAGGCTTATTTCGGCGTAGGCATTGATAATGGCGTTGTAGCTGCGGTTCTCGGGTACTTCCAGGTTCAGCATGGCCACCGGGTTGGCAACGTTTACTACCGGCCCGGAGGCGCCGCTGAAGCCCCCCACGGCCGTGGGGTCGTAGATGGGAAAAGCCGGAATCATCTTCAGGGCCGAGCCGGTAGGGTTGCCACCTTGCCCGCCCCAGCCGCCGGCCGTGTAGTGCCAGTACTCCTGGGTCAGGATAATGCTCTCGCCGACCTTGATGATGCCCTTGCTGAAGTCCGACTTGATGCGCAGGTTGAAGCGGCTGTAGTCGGTGGTTTTTACGATGCCTTTCTGGTCGAAATAGCCGCCGGTAATGGCAAAATTGTAGTTGTCGCCGCCGCCGCTGGCCCCGAGGGTGTAGCTCTGGGTGGGCGCCACCTGGTAGATTTCCTTTTGGTAATTGACGCCTTCCCCCAGCGCCGCCGGGTCCTTGGCGATATCGAGCGGCTTCAAACCAGCGTTAATGTGCGCCGCGTTGCTGACGGTAGCCCAGTCCTGAGCATTTAGCACGTCCAGGGTCTTGGTGATTTTCTGCACGCCGAAGTAGGCATTGGCATCAAACTTAACCGGCCCTTTCTTGCCCGACTTGGTAGTAATGAGTACTACCCCGTTGGCCCCCTGTACCCCGTAAATACCAGCGGCCGAAGCATCCTTCAGCACGTCAATGGAGGCAATGTCGGTGGGTTGCAGGTTGTTGATATCGCCTACCCACACGCCGTCTACCACATACAGCGGACTGGTGCCATTGAAGGAGCTCGCGCCCCGCACCAGCACCCGCATCCCCGCGCCCGGCGCGCCGTTGCCGCTCTCAATCTGCACGCCCGCCACGCGGCCCTGCAGCGAGCGGGTGACGGTGTTGGAGCCTTCGGTGCGAATGTCGGCGGCCTTCACCGACGAGATGGCGCCCGTCACGTCTTCGCGGCGCAGCGTGCCGTAGCCCACCACCACCACTTCGCCCAGGGCCTTGTTATCCGTTGCCAGCGTGATGGCCAGCGCCTGCTGGTTGTTTACGGCCACTTCCTGGGTGGCGTAGCCCACGTAGGAAAGCACCAGTGTGGCGTTGCCGTCGGGGGCGTCCAGGGCAAAGTTGCCCTCCGCATCGGTGCTGGCCCCGGTGGTAGTGCCTTTCACCAGCACCGTTACGCCGGGCAGGCCCAGGCCGGTGGCCTTATCCACCACCCGGCCCTTCACCGGAAACACCGCCGCCCCCGGCACGCTGGCAGGGGCGGCCACCACCGCGGGCTTAAGCAAAATGCCGCTGCTTACCTGCTCAAACCGCACGCCCAGCGGCGTGAGCAGGTTGCTGAGCAGGGCAGCCAGCGGCTCGTCAATGGCCTTAACCGACACGCGCCGGCTGGCCTTTATCAGCTGGGGGCTGTACAAAAAGCGCACGCCGGCTTTTTGCTCGATGCGGGCCAGCACCGTGCTCATCTCCTGCTCCGTTAGGTGCAGGGTAATGCGCTGGCTCATAGGCTCCTGGGCTGCGGTAGCCCGCGCCAGCACGGGCAGGGCGCTCAGCGAAAAGGCGAGCAGGGGCACCAGCGTAAGCCGGGGCACCCGGAAAGAAAGCGGGCTGGGTAGGAAAATTTTCATATGGGGTGGGGAAGTAGGTAGGACGAAAAAGTGAGGCAAAGCCCAGCGTTTACCCAGCGCCAGCGGGCCTGCGCTACCTGCGCCGGGCAGAGGCAGCCAAGCGCCGGGCGCGGCTCAGCGACGGGTGCAGCCGGCGCTATGAAAAACAAGGCGCTCGTCGGTGCGCTCGTACGAAGCATCGAGCGCCTGGCAGAGCAGGTCGAGGCGCTGGTAGAGCGTTTCGGTAGTAAAGGCCAGGTTCACGGTGCAGGCTTGCAGCACGGCCGGGTCGTAGGCGATGGCCACGCCGTAGTCTTTACTCAGGGTTGATAATACCCGCGCAACTGGCTCATTAATAAATAATTGCTGACTGGCAGCGAGGGCCACGGGCTGGTCGGCCAGCGTTTTGCGCAGCTGCGGCCCCCGGCCCGGCACCGCCCCCAAAGCCACGGCCTGCTGATTGGGCAGCAGCACCACGCTGGCCGGGTTGGCTTCGCGGTTGGCGAAGGTGGCAACCGCGGGCGTGCGGGCACTCACGCGCACCTTGCCGCGCTGCACCCGCACCAGGGCCGCCGACTGCCCCGCCCAGGCCCGCACCAAAAAGGCGGTGCCCAGCACAGTGGTTACCAGCGACTTGGTATACACCTGGAAAGGCCGGGCCGGGTTAGCAGTCACGTCGAAGAAGGCCTCGCCGGTGAGGTACACCTCGCGGCGGGGGCCCGCCAGGCCGGCGCGGTAGCGCAGCGTGCTGCCGGCCCGCAGGCCCACGCGGCTGCCGTCGGGCAGGGTGAGCTGCTGCACCGGCCCGGCCGGGTTGCGACGCGTTTCCCAGGCCAGCGGGGCCGGGCTGCGGTGGGTATGCAGCCGCCAGCCCAGCCCGGCGCTCAGGCTCAGCACCAGCAGCGCCACCGCGCCCCAGCGCCGCCGCTGCCCGCGGCCCAGCCGCAAAGCGGGCTGGGGCCGGCGGCTTGCCAGCGGCTCTTCAGCGTGCGCCTTGGTGGGCTGGCCCCGGTGCAGGGCCGCGTACCAGGCTTCTACCTGCTGCGCTTCCGCTGCCGTGCACTCCCCCTTTAGGTAGCGCTGCAAAAGGGCTTGAAAGGCGGCCTGGGTCATGGGACATAGCCGGGGATAGGCGCGGCTATTAGGTAGGTCGGATGACGCGCCTTAGTCCCTAAAGTGAGTGCTCACTTTTTTTAAGTTTTTTTGTATGGGCAGCGTTAGCGACTTCCTGGTATGGCTTCGGCTGCTGGTTGAAGGCTAGCCCACAACCAGTGCTTACCACTGCAGCCAGCCCAGGAGCACGACGCCGGCAATGAACTCACGCAGGCCGACCCGCAGGCTTTTGAGGGCCTTGGTGAGGTAATACTCCACCATTTTCGGGGAGATATTAAGGCGGCTCGCAATGTGGGCTACCGGCTGGTGCTCGAAGCGGCTGAGCTGAAAAACCTCGCGGGCCAGCGCGGGCAGCTGCTTCAGGGTGTTAGTGAGGGCCGCCGCAAGGTCGCCGGCCGCCAGGAGCTCCTCGGTGGCGTGGTCGGCGGCCAGGGAGTGGTACTGGCAGTAGGCCAGGTAGTCGGCCCGCACCAGGTTGGTGCGGATGTAGTCGATAATCTGGTAGCGCAGCGCCGCGTGTAGGTAGGGCCCCAGCTTGTGGATGGTCTGCTCGTGCCGCTTGCTCCACAGGGTCGCAAACAGGTCCTGCACCAGCTCCTCGGCCACCACGGGCGAGCCCAGCTTGTAGCGCGCCAGCTGAAACAGCTCGGCCCAGTGCCGCCGGTACAGCTCCGTGAAGGCCAGCTCATCGTCGTGGCGCAAGGCCTCAACCAGGCCCGCCTCGTCCCAGTCGGCGCGGGCCCGCGGGCCGGGGCTGCTAAAGGCTTCAGAATACACGTTCATAGCGGAGCGCTGACTAAGCTACCGGGCACGAAAACCGGGGGCTTGGGTGGGAGAGGGGCAGCAGGTGCGGTAATGAGGCGTAACCAGGCAGGTAGGCTTAGGCCGGCTAGCGGCCTAAGCATGTGCAAGTTACCTCCCAGGTGCCAAACCGGAAGGCGGGCTGGCCGCGCCGGCTGGCAGGGTAGCGGGGCTACTCCCCAGCAGGCGCAGGGTGTAGCTGTAAGAATAAGTCTTGGCCAGCAGGCGGTAGGGCTCGTGGGGCAGGGCGCCCCAGCTGTTGTCGCCGCCCACGCCGCGCTGCTTCAGGTCGAGCTGCAGGCACACGAAGTCGAAAGCGCGGATATCGTTGAGGTGCTGCTGCTTTTTGGTGAGGCCGGGGTCGAGAAACTCGGTGCGGGTATTCAACGCACTAAAGCCCAGCGGCTGCGCGCCCTGTATTTGCAGGCCCTGGCCGGCGGCGTTGGTAAGGCGGAGCCAGCGCACGTCGGTGCGGTAGCCGTTTTCCTGGGGCCGGATGTAGTTGCCGGGCAGCTGGCGGCCCACCGAATCGCGCCAGATGCCCAGGAAGGCGGCCGAGTTGCGGTCGTTGTAGTTTTCCCAGGGGCCGCGGCCGTAGTAAGCGAGCTGGCCAAAGCGGCCCGGCAGCTCCAGGCGCATCCCGAAGCGGGGCAGCTCGGGCAAGTCCTTGCCCGTGAGGTCGATAGCAGCCGTTACGCGCACCGCGCCATCGGGCCCGATGAGGTAGCCCACGGTGTAGGGCACGCCGATATCGGCCAGCACGTAGCGCACCTCGATGGGCAGGCCGGCGGCCGTGGCTTCGCCCACCGTCACGCGCTGCACCCGGCGGTTGGCGTGGGCGGTGCGCCACACACCCAGGGCCTGCGGCATGTTGTTGCCGAAGTCATTATCGGTAGGCGCGCGCCAGAAGTAGGGCTCGGGAAATTGATTAATAACCGACTGGCCATTAAGCTGATACTTGGTGAGCCGCCCGGTGGCCGTGTTGAACTCGCCGCGCACGTCGCCGGCCGCAAAAGTAAGCTGGTCGCCGGCCCGCTGCACCTGCAAGCCGCTGGCAGCGGCTACGGCCGGCGGGGCAAAATAGGCCGCGCCGGGCGTGAGCAAAAACTGCTCGCGGGCCACCTCGTGGCCGGCCGGCAGCAGCGGGCTAGCCCGCCGCAGCTGGGCAAATACGTTGAGCACGTATTCGGTGCCGGGGGCAGCCGGTAGCGCGCCTAGCGGCAGCTGCAGCTCCTGGTGCTGGCCCGCGGCCAGCTTCGGGGCGAAGGTGCCGGTCTTTACTGCACTGCCATTTTTTAGCACTTCCCACCGGAAAGTGTAGTTATCCAGGTTGTTGAAGGAGAAGCCGTTGAGCACCGTAATGCGGCCCGTGGCGGGCTGCGCGGCGCTGAAGCGGATGTCCTGGTAGCTCTTTTTTACCTCAAACAGGCCGGGGTGGGGCGTGCGGTCGGTGGCCAGCAGGCCATCGGCGATGCCGTTTTCGTCGTTTTGGCGGTCGTGGCCGCCCAGGTCGCCGCCGTAGGCCCACCAGGTGCGGCCGGCCGCGTCGGTCTGCTGCAGGCCCTGGTCGACCCAATCCCAGATGAAGCCGCCCTGCATGTGGGGGCTGCTGCGGATAATGGCCCAGTACTCGGGGAAGTTGCCGTTGCCGTTGCCCATGGAGTGGGCATACTCGCACATGATGTAGGGGCGGGTTTTGGTAGGGTCGGCGGCGTAGCTTTTCATGCTGCCGATGCCGGGGTACATGGGCGCCACGATGTCGGTGTCCCAGTCCTCGCCGGCCTGCTCAAACGTCACCAGGCGGCTGGGGTCGCGCTGCTTGAGCCACTTGTAGGCGTCGTGAAACACCGGCCCGTTGCCGCACTCGTTGCCCATGCTCCACAAAATGACGCTCGGGTGGTTTTTGTCGCGCTCCACCAGGCGCTCGATGCGGTCGCGGTGGGCGGGGGCCCACTCGGGCCGGTAGGCGGGGTGGGTGGTTTTGTCGAACGGCCCCTGCAGCTCGGCCCCCATGTGGTGGCTTTCAATGTTGGCCTCGTCCACCACGTACAGCCCGTACTCGTCGCAGAGGCGGTACCAGCGCTCATCGTCGGGGTAGTGCGACGTGCGTACCGCGTTGATATTGAACAGCTTCATCAGCTGAATGTCGCGCCGCATGGCTTCCTCGCTCAGGGTGTGGCCCGTCACGGGGTCGTGCTCGTGGCGGTTCACGCCGTGCACCTCCACGGCCTGGCCATTCACCAGCAGCTGGGCGTTCTTCAGCTCCACTTTGCGGAAGCCGATTTTGGCCCCCGTCAGGGCCAGCGGGTGGCCCTGCGTGTCGGTTAGCGTGAGCAGGCACTGGTACAGGTTGGGCTGCTCGGCGCTCCAGCGCGCCACGTTTTTGACGCTGCCGCGAAAGGTGAGGTGCTGGGTGGCCTCGGCGCCGAAGGCGGCCACCGGCTGCTGCTGGCGCAGCACGGTGCGGCCCTGGGCGTCCTGCACTTCCACGGTGAGGCTAGCGGCGCGGGCCGCGGCGGCCGTGCCAAAATTGCGCAAGGTCACGTCGGCGCTGAAGCGGCCCTGGCGGTAGGTGGCATCCAGGTCGCTTTGCAGAAAGAAGTCCCACAGCGTTTGCGGGGGCACGGCCCACAGGTACACGTCGCGCTCGATGCCGCTGAGGCGCCAGAAGTCCTGGTCTTCGAGGTAGCTGCCATCGTGCCAGCGCGTTACCTGTACGGCCAGCAGGTTTTCGCCGGCGTGCAGGTACTTGGTCACGTCAAACTCGGCGGGTGATTTCGCGGCCTTGGTCATGCCCACGCGCTGGCCGTTCACCGTCACCACCGCGTAGCCCGAGATGGAGCCGAAGCTCAGCAGCACCTCGCGCCCCGCCCAAGCGGCCGGCACCGTAAACGTGCGCCGGTAGGTGCCCACCGGGTTGTCGCGCCCGTCGATAAACGGCGGGTTTTTGGGAAACGGGTAAATGATGTTGGTGTAAATCGGGATGCCGAAGCCCTGCATCTCCCAGTTGGAGGGCACCACGATGGGCTTCCAGGCAGCATCGTTCAGGCCCGGCTGGGCAAAGTCGAGCGGCCGGTCGGCGGGCCGGGCTACGTAGTTGAATTTCCAGGTGCCGCTCAGCGACTGGTAGTAGGGCGAGCGGGTGTAGTCGTCGGCCGCGGCATCGGCCGGCCGCTCATACAGCATGAAACTGGCCTGGGGGCGCTCCTTATTTTGCTCGAACAGCAGCGGGTTTTCCCACTCCTGCGGGGTAGGCTGAGCGTGGAGGGGGCCAGCCAAAAACAAGGCGGCCAGGTAACAGAAGTAGCGGAAGGGGGGCATAGTGAGATTGGGTAAGCCAAAAGTATGCTACTATTTTTCGGGCAACAGGGGGGAAAAGCGCCTAAAAGTGGGGGTTTATTCGTCAGCTCGGGGGTGGCCGGGCTAGTCACCGGCCGCAAAAAAGCCAGCACGCCCACCGGCCCGAAAGCCCCTGAGCGTGCTGACTCAAAATAACTTAGCAAACCCCAGTTGGGGCGTATGCCGCGCTGGCGGACCGGCGCGGGCTACGCCCTAACAAGTTGGTAGGGCGGCGCGATACGCCGCAACTTGGGGTAGCTAGCGGCAGCTAGATGCCGCTCACGCTGTAGCTCGTGCTTTTAAATGTGCCCCCGTCGATAATTTCCCAGCCGGCCTGCACGCTCGTCATGTAGTTGGCGCTGGTCATCCAGCCGCGGGCTACGCAGTAGTTGATGAGGGGCTTCAAATCGATGCTGACCGAGCTGGTTTGGCTGGTGGGCAGGAAGGAAAACACGTTGTCGCGCCGGTACACATTCCAGGTGCGGCCGCTTAAACTCACGTTGCTAGCATAGGGCACGGCGTTGCCCTGGGCGTTGTAGCTGGCGGCAATGGGGTTAGTGTTTTTCCATTGCAGCCACACCATCAGCTCGTACTTGGCGGCGCGGTTGCCGGGATTGGCCGAGGGGTCAAACCAGATGTCGTAGGCCGCGTCGTAGGCATTGCCCGACGACGACTGCGTCCAGTTGGTGTGCGCGTTGCCCAGCGCGCTGATTTGCTTGGGCAAGGCCGTGCCCGACGAACAGCTCGTGTAGTGGCAGCCATACACCACCGCCGGATAGGCCTTGATACCGGTCGAAGTGTTGGTGTGCGAGGCCGTTACACCCCAGTCATTAATGCTGTTGAAGTAGATGCACTGCGAGCCGGCCCCGGCTTTGCTGGCGCCCCACTCATCGTTCATCATATAATACGGCCCCGAATAGATAGTGCCGCCGTTGCAGGACTGCGCATCCTGGGTTGCCGTAGACGCGGCGGGGGCCGGCGTTTCCATTTTGTCTTTGCTGCAGCCAGCCAGCGCGGCGGTCAGCAACAGTGTCATTGCAAATTTTTTCATGAAGGTTGGGGGTTGGGTGGAAAAGGTGGAGTGAGTAAGAGGAAATGCGTTCTGGCGGGGCACCTCACGAAACCCCTTTGGGGCCAGGGTAGGGCTGTTACGTGCTGGCGGGCTCGCCCTCCGCGGCTACCTCACGAGACCCCTGTGGGGCATAGCCCCCTCTCCAAA
>CAXTFI010000101.1:0-17302 GCA_964243255.1 uncultured Hymenobacter sp. | reverse complement strand
CGTTAATCATGGGCATCAGGATGCGGTTGGCCACGAAGCCGGGGTAGTCGTTGACCTCGGTGGGCGTTTTGCCCAGCTGGCGCGACAAGTCCATCACGCGTTGCGTCACCTCATCGGAAGTGGCGTAGCCGCGGATAACTTCCACGAGCTTCATCACCGGCACGGGGTTCATAAAGTGCATGCCAATCACCTGGGTCGGGCGCCTGGTAACGGCCGCGATTTTAGTAATTGAAATCGACGACGTGTTGCTGGCCAGGATGGCGCTGGCGGGCGCGTGCTGGTCGAGGTCGCGGAAAATCTGGAGCTTGAGGTCCACGTTTTCGGTGGCGGCCTCCACTACCAGCTCGGCGTGGGCTACGCCCGCGGCCACCGACGTAAACGTCTGAATTCGGCCTAGCGTAGTAACCTTATCTTCTTCGCTCAGTGTGGCTTTGGCTACCTGGCGGTCAAGGTTTTTAGTAATGGTAGCCACGCCCCGGTCGAGGGCTGGCTGGTTGACATCGATGAGGGCGACGGCAAAACCGTGCTGGGCAAAAACGTGGGCAATACCATTGCCCATGGTGCCCGAGCCAATAACGGCAACGTTCATTGGGTGGGAAGAAAAAGGGTAAAAGAAAGCAGCCGGCCGTGGCCGGCCCTGCTTAACAAAGCTACTGGCTAAGTAGACTTGACCGGGGCAGCCAAAAAATAAAGCGCGCAACTTCATCCTTTTTTTATTTGCGCCGTACAAACCGCTCAGCAAGCCGCACGGGCCTGTTTACACCCTCTCACCTCCATTCTTTCCTTTTCACTCATGGGTAACCTACTGTACATCATCGCCGTCATCCTCATCATCATTTGGGCACTCGGCTTCTTCGGTATTATGGGCGCTGGCCTGGCCGGCAACAACCTGCTGCACATCCTGTTGGTAATTGCTATTATTGCCATCCTGTTGCGCGTTATCAGCGGCCGCAACCCAGTATAGTTCGGGTCGACGCTTTTATATAAAAAAACCCCGCCGCAGACACGGTGGGGTTTTTTGTTTTGGCCAGCTGGCGGCCGTTAGTGGCCGATGTTGAACAGGAAATTGAAGCGAATGACCGGGTTAGGATAAATGCTGTTGTAGTTGTCCTGAAAATTGTAGAGCACCACAATATCGG
This sequence comes from uncultured Hymenobacter sp., assembly GCA_964243255.1. Lineage (GTDB taxonomy): Bacteria > Bacteroidota > Bacteroidia > Cytophagales > Hymenobacteraceae > Hymenobacter. The sequence continues at coordinate 16,163 of CAXTFI010000101.1, read as the reverse complement.
CGGCGGCGCGGCTGCTAATCTGCGAGCGGTAGCCGATGCCGGCCAGCGGCGTTTGCACGGTGCGCGACACAGTGCCAATGTACTGGTTGTACTGGTCAACGGCCAGAAATTGGGCTCTGGTGGACTCGTACTCGGCGTGAATAAAGAAATTATTATACACCATAAACTGGGCAAACACCTTCGCCCCAAAGCTGCTGGTGCTCACGCTGCTTTTGGTGCTGCCACTGCCGCCGTAGCTGTTATCAACGCCGTAGTAATTGTAGGCGTAGCTGATGCCCGGCCCAATCGAGAGCCGGTCGTTGACGCGGTAGCCCAGGGCCGGCGAAATGCTGAAGTTGAAGTTGCTGTAGCCGTAGATAGAGCTGTAACCCAGGCCGATACCCGAATACACAAACAGCTTGGTGTACTGGTCCGCGTGCTGCTGCGCGGCCTTGCGCGCCTGCTCGCGGCCGGGTAGCTCCAGGCCCGAGGGGCTATAGGGGCTGGGCTGCGCATCAGCGGGCGTTGTCGATGCTGGTGGCGTATAGGTAGGCCGGGTAGCCGGCGTGTACACCGGAATGGTGGGGGCCACATTGGCCGTGTCGGTAGCCGCCGGGGCGCGGGCCGGGCGCGGCGGGGTGGTGCCGGGAGGCGCGGTGTTCAGGGTGGGTTTCTCTTGGGCCAGCGCGCGGCCGGGGGCCAGCAGGGCCACGGCACCCAGCAAAAAGGGCAGAAGCAGACGTTTCATGAACGGAAATTAGCGGAAAGGCAACGAGAAATAAGGAAGAAGCCTGGTTGACTAGACCAAACTGCCAAACGCGTCTGCTTAATTCCAATAATTAAGCTAGCTGATACATTTTTTGACGCTGCGCTTTCAGCGTTTCGTCGGCCAGGTATTCTTCGTAGTTCATGCGCCGGTCGATGATGCCTTCGGGCGTGAGCTCGATGATGCGGTTGGCCACGGTTTCGATAAACTGCAAGTCGTGCGAGGCGAAAATGATGGAGCCCGTAAACTCTTTCAGGCCGTTGTTCAGAGCCTGAATGCTTTCGAGGTCCAGGTGGTTCGTGGGGTCGTCCATCACCAGCACGTTGCCGCTTTCGAGCATCATCTTACTTAGCATGCAGCGCACTTTTTCGCCGCCGCTCAGCACGTTGGGCTTCTTCTGCGATTCCTCGCCCGAAAACAGCATCCGGCCCAGCCAGCCGCGCACAAAGCTCTCGTCCTTTTCGGTTGAGTACTGGCGCAGCCAGTCCACGAGGTTCATATTATCGGCCTGGAAGAAGGCACTGTTTTCCTTGGGGAAGTAGCTGGGCGTGATGGTAGTACCCCATTCGGCCTTGCCTTTGTCGGGCGTGGCTTCCTTAAATAAAATGTCGAAAAGGAGGGAAGCCGCGCGGTCGTCGCGGCCCACGATGGCCACCTTGTCGCCCTTGTCGAGCGTGAATGCCACGTTTTTGAGCACCGACTGGCCATCCACTTTCTTGCTCACACCCTCCACGCTCAGCAGCTGGTTGCCGGCTTCGCGCTCGGGCTTGAAGGCGATGTAGGGGTAGCGGCGCGACGAGGGCTTAATCTCCTCTAAGGTAAGCTTTTGCAGCAGCTTCTGGCGGCTGGTAGCCTGCTTGCTCTTCGAGGCGTTGGCCGAGAAGCGGCGCACGAACTCTTCCAGCTCCTTGCGCTTGTCTTCGGTTTTCTTGTTCACGTCCTGGCGCTGGCGCAGGGCCAGCTGGCTGCTCTCGTACCAGAAGCCGTAGTTGCCGGGGTACATCGTGATTTTCGAAAAGTCCAGGTCAGCCATGTAGTTACACACCGCATCGAGGAAGTGGCGGTCGTGGCTCACCACGATTACCGTATTCTGAAAGCCATCGAGGAAGTTTTCGAGCCAGAGCACGCTCTCGGCGTCGAGGTTGTTGGTGGGCTCGTCGAGCAGCAGCACGTCGGGGTTGCCAAACAGCGCCTGCGCCAGCAGCACCCGCACCTTTTCGCTGGCCCCGAGGTCCGACATCACCGCGTAGTGCTTGTCTTCGGTAATACCCAGGCCGCTAAGCAGTTCGGCGGCTTCGTAGTCGGCGTTCCAGCCTTCGAGGTCGGCAAATTCGCCTTCCAGGGTGGCGGCGCGCTCGCCGTCGGCGTCCGTAAAGTCAGCCTTGGCGTAGAGGGCGTCCTTCTCGCTCATCACCGCCCACAGGCGCTGGTGGCCCTGAATCACGGTCTGGAGCACCTGCTGCTCGTCGTAGGCAAACTGGTTCTGCTTGAGCACCGCCAGGCGCTGGCCGGCCGGCAGCTCTACCGAGCCCGTGTTGGGCTCCAGCTCGCCAGATAGTATTTTCAGAAAAGTGGATTTGCCGGCCCCGTTGGCCCCAATGAGGCCGTAGCAGTTGCCGGGCAAAAACTTTACCGTTACGTCTTCAAACAGTACCCGCTTGCCATAGCGCAAGCTCACGTTGGTCGTGGAAATCATCTAAGCCGGAATAAAAAACCAAAAAATCTTTGCAAAAATACGCCGCCGCTCGTCCTTACTCCTTACCCAACGCTGCTTGGCCGCAATTTGTGCCCCTGGCCCAAGCACAACAACAGTCGGTCAAATACAGTATAGAGGCTCAGGCTGCTACGGCGGCTGTTTCGCTTCTCCATTTCACGTTCACCCTACTCATGGCTACCCGTCCCAATTCTGCTTCCACTGCACCCACGCTCACCCCCGAACAAAATGGCGTCCGGTTTGGCCTGGCTACGGGAGCCGTACTTTGCCTTTACACCCTACTGGCCGCGCTCTTTGGCTTCTTCTCCCGCATTGAGGCCGGCAGCCTCGACGTTGTTATTCTGATTGCCGGCTCGGTGCTGGCTATTCGCCACCTAAAGAAGCTGCGCGGCGACCAGATGCCTTACCTGGGTGGCTACGGCACGGGCATTATCACGGCCATGATAGCCTCGGTCACCCTCGGGCTGTTCTTTATTATTCTTACGGTTATCATGCCCAAGTCGCTGGATTTGACGCAGGTAGAAAACCTGTTTGGCTTTGATTTATCGGTAGTCGTAGCCTTCCTGGCTATTATCCTGATGGGCACTATGTCCGGCGTTATCACTTCGCTCATCGCCATGCAGTATTTCAAGGCCGACGCCGTTGACCCGCTAAAGGCAATGGAATAATCAACCGCCTGCTTCTAACGCAAACGGGCTCCCTTCCACGGTTGGAAAGGAGCCCGTTTGCGTTAATAGTCTGATAGCCAATCAGTTATTCAAATCGGGTAAGGCAAAGGGCACAAACTGCCCCACGTCGCCCCCGAAGCGGTGAATCTCGCGGATAATGGTGCTGCTGACGGCGGCCAGGGTGGGCGAGGTGATGAGAAACACCGTTTCCAGGCCGGGGCTGAGTTGGCGGTTGGCCTGGGCAATGGCGCTTTCGTACTCAAAATCGAGGGTATTGCGCAGGCCACGCAGCAGGTAGCGGGCCCCGGTTTCGCGGGCAAACTCGGTGGTGAGGCCCCGGTAGCTGCGCACCGACACGCGCGGCTCGTCGTGAAACAGTGCTTCCAGCTGCGCCGTCATCCACTCGGCCGGCAGGTAGCGCTGCTTGCTGCTATTGGTGCCGATGGCAATAATTACCTCCTCAAACAGCGCCGCGCCGCGCCGCACCACATCGAGATGCCCATTGGTAAAGGGGTCGAAGGAGCCGGGAAAGAGCGCTATTTTCTTCATGCTGATGGTTGAATGAAAGCTATTGATTACCAGGCAGATTTATTCGCAAAAAGCCAGGCTGAATAAATCAAAATGCCGGTAATCAGCTAGCTCATTCAGGTAGTAGAAGTAGTTGAGCCCGAAAGGCCGGCTGCCGAAGCGCAAATTGCGCACGTAGGTGCCCAGCAACCCAAACGTGGCCGAATCGCCCGTTAGCTCGCCCCAGATGGTTACAGTATCCTGGTCGGGGTTCAGCCCCAGCTCCTGCATCACCAGGATGGTGTAGTACACGGCGTCCTCGGCGGTGCTGACGGTGAAGGAGTTACAAAATTCCACCTGGCTACCCAGCACAATGGCGGTTAGCTCTTGGTTGGCCAGGCTGAGGTAGAGCTGGCGGGGCGCGGGGCCGGGGCCGCGCTGGTGCAGCAGGCCACCCAGCAGCGCCACGGCCTGGGGCAGCAGCCGGGCACTGGGGCCGTGCACGGTATGCAGCCACGCCGTGAGGCTGGCCGGGGCCGCAAACAAACTGACGATATCGGTGGCCGGGGCCGGCAGGTGCAGGGTATAAGCCAGCGCCTCCTCGGTAGGAGCCAGGGCCTGGTGCAGCTTCAGGTAAGTAGCCTCATCGCCAGTACGGTACAGGGGCGCGGGCAGCAGTGGGCAGGCCCGGCCGGCCAGGCCCAGCCGCAACCGGCCCCAGCCCGGCTGGCCCAGCAGCGCGTGCTCGGCTGCCACGGCCGGCAGGTCGGCCAGGGTAGCCAGCGCCGCGTCGTCGAAGGCCACTATCTTATGGCGGGCAACATCGAGCGCGGCCACGCGCAGGCGGCCGGGGCCGGCCACGGCGTAGAGGTGGTAGGCCGTGGGGTTGCGGGCGTCGAACGTGTCGTCGCGGAGGCTAAGGGTATCGAAAGCAGGCAGGGTAGAAGGCACGGACAAAAATAGCCCGCCCAGCGGCCAGCCGGGGTAAAGATAGAAGCCGGGCTCCGGCTGGGGGCGGCCGGCCGGGCGCTAGGCGTCCAGCACCACCTGCGGCACAAACACGTCGTCGGTGCTGAGCAGGCCGCGCAGCACGGGGTGCACCTGGGTTAGCGGCAAGGCCAGCAGCTGCCGCGGCGTGAGCCAGGCTAATTCATTGAGCAGCTGGTTGTTAGGCGCGTGCTCGGGGTCGTGGCCCAGGCGCGGGGTAGCGGCCGGGTCCTCGGCCAGCACCTCGAAGAAAATCTCCAGCGCTTGCAACTCATTGCGCCGAAACTCGTGCAGGTGCAGCTGCCGGCCCACGCGTACCGCCAAGCCCGTTTCTTCCCTAAACTCGCGGCGCAGGCCCGCTTTCAGGCTTTCGCCAAATGCCCAGCCCCCGCCCGGTGGCGACCAAAAAACGGCATTGCCCGGCAGCAGACCCCGGTGGGCGGCCAGCAAAATGGCCCCGCCCCGCACCAGCACGCCGCCCACGCGCACCCGCACCATGCCAGCATAAGGGGCTATTAAAGAATAGGTTGCTTCGTTAGGTGAGCTAGGCATGGCGTGGAAGAGGCGGGTAGTCTCTTATCCTTACGCAAACCTGCCGGGCGTGGGTGTCGGGCCGGGGGCCGCCGACGCTGGGCGTTGGTCGGCCCGCCGCTGCCGCCAGCGCCGCCACCGGCTTGCCAAATACACCAGCAGCCCCACGGCCAGCGCCGCCGCTGCCAGGGGCAGCAGCAGCGTAAAAACGGTGCCGACCACTGCCAACACGTTTTCCAGGGTCGCTAGCAGGGGGTTGGCCAGCCCGCCCGTGGTGGCCGTGGAGCCCGCCCGCAGCAGCGCCGTGCTACCCTGCACCAGCCCCGCCGCGCCGCCGCCCACCAGCACGCCCAGCGTCCAGCGCAGTGCGGGGTCGAGGTGGGTGAGCGAGGAGGTCATCAGCAGCGTGCCCGCCACGAACGAGGCGGGCGTGGTGAGCGCGTCGAGCAGGTGGTCGAACAGCGGCACGTAGTAGCCCGCCAGCTCGGCCACGGTGGCGGTGGCCAGCACCGCCAGGGCCGTGCCGCTGCCCAGCCAGTCGAAGCCCGGCGAGCTGGGCAGCCAGCCCACCCGGTGCGCCACGCTGGCCGCCAGCAGCGGCACAAACACCCGAAAGCCGCTGCTGGCGGCCAGCCCCAGGCCCAGCGCGCCGGCCACGAGGTACTGCATCGTCGATAGGTGGTCCATCGGAAGTCAATTGGCAGTGAGCAATGAACAATGAGCAATGCCCAGGGAGCAGCGTGCGGGCCCGCTCCCAGGCAAAAACGCAGCCGGAAGGTACGCCCACCCGCCCGCCGGTATCTTTGAAGCACCTATGCCCACTGCCCTCCCCGAAACCGCCGCCGACCTCGAAACCCGCATTCGCGCCAAGCTCCAGCGCCAGTATTTTATGCACCTCATCGGAGCCGACCTCACCCGCATCGAGCCCGGCCGCATTGAGGCCGAGCTGGCGCTGGGCCAGCAGCACCAGCAGCAGCGCGGCTTTGCCCACGGCGGCCTGGTGGCCACCATGGCCGACCTGGCGGCCGGCTTCGCCGCCATCACGCTCGTGCCCGAAGGGGTGGGTGTAGTCACGTCCGACCTGAAGGTGAGCTACCTCAACCCCGGAGTGGGCCAGCGAATCAAAGCCATTGGCTGGGTGCTGAAAGCCGGGCGGCGCCTGCATTTCTGCGAAGCCGAAGTGTGGTGCGATAACGTGCTCATTGCCAAAGCCTCGGCTACGATGGCAGTGATTGAGCCGGCGTGAATAAGTTTAACCCACCGCCCGAAGCGGGCTACGTCCGCGTGTTTGAAAACCCGATGGGTGGTTTTGTAGATGTGCATGAAAACCACGGCAAGCAGGAAAGCCGGCAAAATATTCCCATCGCGCTGTTTTTGGCGGCGCGGGGCGAGCGGGTACATCTGCTTGGAGTGCAGGAGGAAGCTGGTAGAAAAAATCCTGATGCCACTCGCAACGAAATAATATGGGAATTTAAGACACCCGAAGGCCGTAGTGCGAATGCCATTGATAAAGCACTGCGCGACGGTAGCCGACAGGCTGCCTGCATTTTGCTAAAGCTACCTGCTGATTTTGATCCAGAGCTGATTGAGCATGGGATGTACAACCGAGTGCAACGAACGCCTGCCATCCTGGAAATAGCTGTATTACTGGATGTTCGTCTATTTAGCTTTCCCCGCCAAGTAATAGTCAGCAACGAATTCAGGGGCACGATAGGGATAAAAAAATAGGGACACGCCGTGCACAGCGCGTCCCTGAGTAGGGCCCGGACTTGCGCCCAGGCCTAAGACGTGGCCAGTGGCTTTGTCCTGCACAAATATACGCTGCCCCGTTCGTTTAAGTTCGGCAGAAAAGGCGGCCTATTTTTACTTGAATTTATTGCCTTTATCATTCGTGCTCACTACCCGCTTTCCCTCCGTTCGCGATTATTTCCCCTTCGAGCCTACCGAAGACCAGACCGAGCTATTTGTGCAGCTCGACGAGTTTTTGCGCGACCAACTACCGGGCCGTAAGGTGTTTGTGCTGCGCGGCTACGCCGGCACCGGTAAAACCACCGTGGTGAGCGCGCTCGTGCAGTGGCTGGCGCGCATGCAGCGCCGCTACACCCTGATGGCGCCCACCGGCCGCGCCGCCAAGGTGATGAGCGCCTACGCGGGCGTGCCGGCCAGCACCATCCACAAAAAAATATACCGCCAAACCAGCGGCGCGCCCACCGAGCGCCTCAGCTTCACGCGCCAGCCCAACCGCACCGAGGAAACGCTTTTTATCGTGGACGAGGCCTCCATGATTTCCGATGAGAAAGCCTTTGGGGAGAACGGCTTGCTCGACGACCTCATGGGCTTCGTGTTTGAGAAGAGCACCAACCGGCTGCTGCTCATCGGCGATACAGCGCAGCTGCCGCCGGTGGGCCAGCTGCTGAGCCCCGCCCTCGACCCCGAGCTGCTGGCCCACCGCTTCCGCGCCCGCGTCGATGGCGTGGAGCTGCGCCAGGTGATGCGCCAGGCCGAGGCCTCCGGTATCTTGGTGAATGCCACTGAGTTGCGCGAAGAGCTGCGGCAGGAAGCGCCGAATATTCAGCTCCATACCAAGGGCTTTAGCGACATGTTTAAGATGGGCGGCGACAAGCTGGAGGACGGCCTGCGCTGGGCCTACCGCCACTTTGGGCACGAGAATACAACCATTATCTGCCGCTCCAACCGCAATGCTAACCAGTACAACCAGCTCATTCGGCGCACGCTATTTGAGGCCGAGGAGGAGATTGAGGCCGGCGACTACATCATGGTGGTGCGCAACAACTACTTCTGGCTGCCCAAGGAATCCGAAATCGGCTTTTTGGCCAACGGTGACTTCTTGGAAATCAAGAAGATAATAAAGCGCGAGGAGGTATTCGGCTGCCGCTTTGCCCAGGCGCGGGTGCGGCTCGTGGACTACCCCGACGAGCCCGAGCTGGAAGTAAAGCTGCTGCTCGACACGCTGCACACCGAAAGCCCGTCGCTGCCGCGCGACCAAAACGAGAAGCTCTACCAGGAAATACTGGCCGACTACGCTCACCTCACCAAAAAGGCCGAGCGCAACGCCGAAATGCGCAAGGACCCGTACCTCAACGCGTTGCAAATAAAATTTGCCTACGCCCTCACCTGCCATAAGGCGCAGGGCGGCCAGTGGCAGGCCGTGTTCGTGGACCACGGCTTCATCAAGCCCGATGAGCCGGTGGGCGGCGAGTTTGCGCGCTGGCTCTACACGGCCATCACGCGGGCCTCGGAGCGGCTGTTTCTGCTCAATTTTCAGCGCCGCCTGCTGGCCAGCGGCGAGGTGGTGGAGGAAGATGAAGCCTAGGGCGCCGTCTTTTTTGCGCCCGCAAGGAATTCAACGCCCTGAAATAGAGTTTGCCCAGCGGCGGGCGGCTTCACCCGGTGCACCGCCGCGCCGCGGTAGTTTGGCCGCAGATTTGCCTAAGCCGACTTATCGCGTAAATTTGTTTTCTCTCCCATAACCCATTCTTACACTGTCATGACGAAGATGCTTTTGCTGGCCCTGGGCCTCACGTTTGCGGGCACCGCAGCCCACGCCCAGGCTGCTAAGCCTGCCAAAGCGGCTGTGAAGCCGGCCGGCCCGCAGGTCGAGTTTATGGAAGTGAAGTACGATTTCGGCACCATTAAGCAGGGCGATATCGTGGACCACGTATTCAAGTTCAAGAACACCGGCACCCAGCCGCTGGTGATTTCCAACATCGGCGTAAGCTGCGGCTGCACCACGCCTTCGTGGACCAAGGAGCCCGTGCAGCCCGGCAAAACCGGCACCATTTCGGCCAAATTCAACTCGGCCGGCAAAATGGGCATGCAAACCAAAGTGCTGACCATTGACTCGAACTCGGCCGGTGGCAGCACCACCGTTTCGCTGGTCGGCGAGGTGAAAGAAGCCGCTACGGCCTCGAAGTAACCTGCTTAAAACCACCAAAAAAGGGGTGCCGGCCAATTGGTCGGCTCCCCTTTTTTGGTGGCGCTTTAAATGTAAGTGCTTATCAGGCAATAAGTTACGCTTGCAGCTTGCTGATTGCCAGCAGCAGCCAAACCCAGCCGGCAATTAGCAATAAACCACCCAGTGGCGCTACCGCCCCAAACTTGGTAATCCCGGTGAAGCAGATGGCGTAGAGCGAGCCGCTAAACACGAGGATGCCACCCAGCCACAGCGCCGCCGTGGTGCCCAACGGGCCGCGCAGCTCGGGCCGGGCTACGGCCAGCACGCCCACGGCCAGCAAGGCCAGCGTGTGGTAAAACTGGTAGCGCACCGCGGTTTCGAAGGTGTCGAAGCGCCCGCTGGCTTCGAGCATAGCCCGCAGGCCGTGCGCCCCAAACGCGCCAATGCCAACGGTGATAGCGCCCAGCAAAGCCGCGAGCTGCAAAATGAGACGAGGGGTCATATAAGGTGAACTGGTGAGATAGTGAAGAGGTGAGGAAAAACGAAGGTCTTGTTTTCAACCACCACCGAAGCGACACAGTGAACAACTCACCAGTTCACTGGTTCGCCCCCTCTCCTCAAGCCCGCGCCGGCAAGTGGCCGGCCGAAAAGTGGAACGGCAGCAAATCGGCCAGGCTGTCGAAGCGCAGCACGGTGCCGCTGAGGCTGGGCAGCAGCAGCCAAATGGGCTCGCCCTGGCGCAGCTCATACTCCAGCATCACCTGGCGGCAGGCCCCGCAGGGTAGGGCGGGGCTGAAATCGCCCGCGGCCGGCCGGCCGGCCACCGACATGCCCACGATGCGGGGCGGCGGCGCGGGCCGGCCGCCCGCCAGCCCAAACAGCGCCGTGCGCTCGGCGCACAAACCCGAGGGGTAGGCCGCGTTTTCCTGGTTGGTGCCCTGCACGAGGCTACCATCGGCCAGCAGCAGCGCGGCCCCCACGTGAAAGCGCGAGTACGGGGCGTAGGAGTGCGCCGTAGCTGCGCGGGCCGCGTCCCACACCTGGCGCTCGGCGGGGCCGAGCTGGTCGGGCGTGGCCAGCTCGTGGTAGCGCAGCGTGAGCTGGCGAAGCGTGGAAGAATCGGTAACGAGGGCGGCCATGCGGCGGGATAGGGAAATGGGGCGACAAAGAAAGGGAGTAATCCGTTGGAATGAGGAATTTAGAATGAGGAATGACGAATAAGCGAGCGCCGCAATTCCTCCTTCCTCATTCCAAATTCCTCATTCTGGAAGCGTGTACTTTTGCCCGCATGACCTTACCCACCCGTTTGCTACTGCTTGGGGCCGGCCGCTCGGCTTCGGCGCTCATCCAGTACTTGTTGCGCCACGCCCCGGCCGAGCGCTGGTTTTTGACCGTGGCCGACGCCCTGCCCGCCCACCTGGCCCCGGTGCTGGCCGCCCACTCGCAGTATGCCCGCGCCGTACCCTTCGACGTGCAGGACGACGCCCGGCTCGACGAGCTGGTGAGCCAGGCCGACCTGGTTATTTCGATGCTGCCCGCCGCGTTTCACCCCGTGGTGGCGCACGCCTGCCTGCGCCACCGCTGCCACCTGGCCACGGCCAGCTACGCCAGCGCGGAGGTACAGGCCCTGCACGCGGAAGCCGCCGCGGCGGGCCTGGTTTTTTTGATGGAATGCGGCCTCGACCCCGGCCTCGACCATATGTCGGCCATGTGGGCCATTGAGCAGATTCGGGCCGTCGGCGGCAAGCTGACTTCTTTTACCTCGTACTGCGGCGGGCTGCTCGACCCTGCTTCGGAGGGCGACAACCCCTGGCGCTACAAGTTTACCTGGAACCCGCGCAATGTGGTGCTGGCGGGCCAAAGTACTGCTAAGTACTTAGAAGATAATAAGTTAAGAATTATTCCGTATCAGCAGCTTTTTGCCCGTGCGGAGGAGGTGCACGTGCCGGGCCACGGCCTGTTTGAGGGCTATGCCAACCGCGACTCGCTCACGTACCGCGCGCCGTATGGGTTGGAGGCTATTCCAAGCATCTTGCGGGGCACCCTGCGGCGGCCGGGCTACTGCGCTGCCTGGCACGCACTGGTGCGCCTGGGCCTCACCGACGACAGCCTGAACCTGGGCAACTCGGCCGCCCTCACCTGGCACGATGTGGTGGCGGGCTACCTGCCCCACTGGCCGCCGCCCGGCTGGTCGCTGGCCGCCCTCACGGCCGAGTACCTGGGCCTGGCCCCCAACGGCCCCGAGATGCAGCGGCTCGTGTGGCTGGGCATTTTTGAGCCAACGCCCGTGGGCCGCGCCAACGCCACGCCCGCCCAGCTGCTGGAGCACTTGCTGGCCGAAAAATGGCAGCTCCAGCCCCACGACCGCGACATGATAGTAATGCAGCATCAGTTTGAGTATGAGCAGGCTGGCAGTAGCCACCGGCGCACGGCCTCGCTGGTGGTGCTCGGCGACGATGCTACCCACACCGCCATGGCCAAAACCGTGGGCCTGCCCCTGGGCATGGCCGTGCGCCGGCTGGCGCGGGGCGAAGTAGCCGGCCGGGGCGTCGTCATCCCCACCACGGCCGACCTCTACGAACCCATTTTACAGGAGCTGGCCGCCGGCTACGGCATTACTTTTTCGGAAGAAGAAGTGCCCGCCGGGCCATTTTTTGCCGCCGAAAGCAAATGAGGCTGGCCGCCGAAGTTGCGGGGCCGGCGCTGCGGGCCTACCTGCGCTTGCGATTGGTTAATGAGACGACTGAGCATCCGTTGTAGTGCCGGAGTCGTCGGCGAATAGGGTTAGAAATGTCTGCTGATTATTTTCTCCGTGCATGAGCTCCAGCAGCTGCTGGGTGTCCTCCGCTACGATGGCCACCCGGTGGCGCATCTTGGCTTCGTAGGCGGTCAGCGCCTGTTCGAGGGTGGGATAAGCCGCATCGCCCAGCGTCTCGGCTAAGTCCAGGGCATCAACCATGGCCTGATTGACGCCTTCGCCGTTGGGGGGCATTGCGTGGGCGGCATCGCCGAGCAGCGTCAGGTTGGGGCGCGACGGCCAGGGCTGGTCCAGCGGAAAATAGTAGGACGGGCGGGGCACCACGCGCAGGGCATCGCTGGCGAAGAGTTGCTGCCATTGGGAGCTCCAAGTGCTGAACTCCTGTGCAAACCATGCGGCTACTGCCGCCGGGCTGGTCCAGGCGATGCCCGAGGCGGTAGCCCAATCCTCGGGCTTTTTCATCCATATCCAAAAATTAAGCGCTCCGTCCCCTTTGGTCAGGAAACTGATAGTTTGGCCTTTTTCCATGGCCGAGAGGCTGCCGCCTTGCATGAGCTGCCACAGCGCCGGCACCCGCTGCGCTGCGTGGGGGAGCGTGCCTTCCACGAGGGTAAAGCCAGCATAGCGCTGCTGTGCAGCCGTGACGTATGGCCGCACCTTGGAGTGAACTCCGTCGGCCGCCACCACTACATCGGCATATGCCTGCGTACCATTTTCGAAGTAGATTTCCCACCCAGTGCCGGCCGGTTGCATCTCCACAAAGCGGGCACCCCAGACCACGGTATCGGCTCGCAACGAGGCCACGAGCAAATCGCGCAGCGGGCCGCGGTCTATTTCCGGGCGAAAGCCCTCGTCCCCGAAATGCTGGTTTACCTTATCGGTATGCTGGTCCATTAGCACCTCCAGTTGACCGTTGACGACAACCATCGCGTCCGCGCCGGGGCGGTAAGAGTGCTTAAACTCTTCTAATAGGCCAGCGGCGACCAGGACTTTTAATCCCGTGTCGTGGTGCAGGTCCAGGGCCGAGCCTTGCGGCCGGACCTGGGGCGAGGCGTCGCGTTCGTAAAGGGTTACGTCGATACCTTGCTGCTGGAGCAGTCGAGCCAGGGTTAAGCCACCGGGGCCGCCACCGATTATGGCAACTTTTTTATTTTGTAAGAGCATAGGGCTTGCGTACTGAATGTTGATTAGTACTGCAAAATTAAGGCTATCTTTATGGGTAAAATAGCCTTAAACGCGCTGAAAATAGTCGAGAATGAAAATATCTGTAATCGATACCGGCTCCGGTATTGCCCTACAACTGGCCCAGGCTATCGGGGCCACCGTGCGGGGCCGTTTCATCGAGCTGCCGGCCAGCAAAGGCGGTGGGTATATCACCGGCTTTGCCTGGGAAAACGAGCTGCGCATGATGGTCCGGCATTATTACCTACATGAGGAGGTGCTCGTAGAAACCACAGCCTTGGCGGAACGGCCGGAAGAGGTGGTGTTTTTGCTGCGCGGCATTTTTCCTTCGATAGTCCAGCCATCAGCCCACGTGTTGCCGGAAGCCGCCAGCGTGTTTATCTGCCAGCATACGGCCTCTTCGGTCATCGATATGCCAGCCAACACGCTGTTTAACAGCGTGACCATTGCGGTTTCCCGGCCGTATTTGCGACGACTTTTTGGGGAGATACCGCACCCGGTGGTGGTCAGCTTGTTGGAGGCCACCGATATATTGGTGTTTGAAACGGGTATTTCCCCCGAAATTATTAAAGCCGCCAGCGACCTGCTACAGCCGCCGGTGCCAGAAAGCCTGGAAAGGCCGTATTACAAGCTTAAATGCGAAGAGCTGCTTTGCTACACAGTAGCCCTGTTGCTGCAGCGGGATGCCGTGCCCCCCAGCAAAGTGCATCCGGACGACCTCAAAGCCATTTATGCCATCAAACTGCGCCTGCAGGTACCCTCGGGGGAAGCCCCCCACATTGCGGCCTTGGCCCGAGAGGCCAACATGAGCGAGCCCAAGCTGCGGAAACTGTTTAAGCAGACGTTCGGCAAAGGCGTTTACGAATACTACCAGGCCGTACGCATGCAGGAAGCGGCCCGCCTGCTGAAAGAAGAGCACTTGACCATCACGGAGACGGGCTACCGGGTAGGGTTCACGAACCTGAGCCATTTTGCCCGGATTTTTGAGCAGCACTTCGGGCTGAAGCCCAAGAAATACTCGGCGCTTTGAGCATGGGAGCAGCCCTGCGCAGTGAGTATATTGCTACCGAAACTAGTAGTAAAAGGCATAGCCCTAATGCTTAAAGCAATTTTTTGCCCCGTTGTAACGAGAACCCCATCTCGCCCATCCTGGGCACCCTCGCCGAGATAGCCGACAAGGCCACTGTGCTGGGTAGGCAGCCGGGTGCAGCGCCACTACACCGCCGAGTTAGCACCCTCGAAGCCGACTTGCTGGCCGCCCCGCACGGCGAAAAGTTGGCCTGCCTGCGCACGCAGTTGTAGCGCGGCTTGCCCATTACAACTACTATACGGCTATACGGCAAGCTTAAGCACACCACACAGCGTTACAACGCCAGGTAAAACCCCGCCAGCAGCGCCCGAAATTCTGTCGAATACGCCCCATCAGCATCCTGAATAACCAGCTCGCGCGCTTGCACGGCTGCCGGGGCCACGTGCCCAAACTCACTGATGCAGCGCGTGATGCGCCCGCCCGGCCGGTGCCGCACGGCCAGCTGGGCCCGCAACGGTAGATTACTCATAACTGCTTCCTGCACAAAGTGTTGCATCTCGGGCGGCGGCAGCAGCACCGTGAGGGTGCCGCCCGGCCGCAGGTGCGCCGCCGCAAAGCCCACAATGTCGCCAAACGTGAGCGAGGCCGCGCCCGCGTGGCGCGCCGTGGCGCGGGCCGCATCGGGTGGGGCCAGGCTGCGCCGAAAAAACGGCGGATTGCAAATAATGTGGCTGAACGGCGCGGGCCGCGTGGCCGCGTAGGCCGCCAGGCTCAGCGGCCGCACGGCAATGCGGCCGGCCCAGGGGCTGGCTGCCGCATTGGCCGCCGCCTGGGCGGCTGCAAGTAAGTCAATCTCAATGGCTTCCATCTCGGCCGTTGGTGCGCGCTGGGCGGCCATGAGGGCCAGCAGGCCGGTGCCCGTGCCGATATCCAGCACGCGGGTAGCCCCGGTGAGGTCGGCCGCCGCACCTAGCAGGCAGGCATCGGTGCTCACCTTCTGGGCGCAGTCGCTTTGGGCGATGCGAAACTGCTGAAACTGGAAATAGTCGTTGGGCAAGGTTTAAGAAATCAGGTTAATCCTGCCAGTAGAAAAAGCAGTCGAACACGGTATAGGGTTTGTCGGCTAGCACGGTAGGGATAGATATATCCGCCGGCGCCGGCTTCCGGAGTTCCTCGGGCGTGAGCAAGCCGTAGCGAAATTCCTGTAATACAGCTTCCACCTGCTGCCGCTCGTGCTGCCAAACTACTTGATTAATAACGTCCTGGCTATCGGGTTCTAAAAATGTGCTTCCGCCGCCGGTAAGCTGGCCCTTTTCATACGTTTTGCCCCAGCTGCTGCCCCCGTAAAACCAGTAGGGAGTGAGCCGGGAGATGTAGAGCAGCAAGCCGGCTGTATCGTAGGTAACCTGCTGATTTTTAGCATAGATTACGGTATCTGACTGGTCTTTCTTCGAAACCCGCATCTCCACATAAGACGCAAAGCCGCTGCCATAGCTGCTAAAATCAGCCTCGACTAATAGGGTGGCGCTACTAGACAAGCGCGCTAAAACCTTGCGGATGTAGTTGTCTGTCTTGGTGATACTTCCGCTGGTAAAAGGCGGGAAATCACCCACCACTTTATTGGTAACGATGCTGCGCAAGTAGTCCTCACTAAAAGGCATTGGGAGGGCGCTTGTATTTGGAAAAGAGTGAGTTATGTACCAGCCTTACCCCAGCGCCTCGTACCCCTCATCCACCAGCAGGACCTTGCCGAGCGCGCTTTGCACGGCCAGCACGTCGCAGCGCTCGTTTTCGGCGTGGCCGGCGTGTCCTTTTATCCACTTGAAGGAGACTTTGCGGTCTTTATACACGCGCAAAAAGCGCCGCCACAGGTCCTCGTTGGCTTTCTTGCCGAAGTCGGGCTTTGCGGCCCAACCAAAAACCCACTTCTTCTCCACAGCATCGACCACGTACTTGGAATCGGAGACGACGAGCACCGGGATTTCGGGGCGCGTCACGGCTTCCAGGCCCACAATCACGGCCAGCAGCTCCATGCGGTTGTTGGTGGTGCGCCGGAAGCCCTGGCTGATTTCCTTCTCGTGGGGGCCGTAGCGCAGGATGGTGCCGTAGCCGCCGGGGCCGGGGT
>CAXTFI010000100.1:0-17401 GCA_964243255.1 uncultured Hymenobacter sp. | reverse complement strand
GTCGATTGGCGCATGACCGGGATTTCGGTGGAGTTTGACAAGGAAGACGACTACTACGGCTTCGAGCTCGATGGCAACCACCTCTTCCTGCTGGCCGACTGCACCGTGACGCACAACACCGCTTTCGTGGTATCAGCTATGCGCAATGCGGCCGTGGATTTCAAGAAGCCGGTCGCCATTTTCTCGCTGGAAATGTCGTCGCTGCAGCTGGTCAATCGTTTGATTTCGGCCGAGGCGGAGCTGGATTCGGAGAAAATCAAGAAGGGCAACCTGGCCGACTACGAGTGGGCGCAGCTCAACCACAAGATTTCGGCGCTCTCCTCGGCCCCGATTTTTATTGATGACACCCCCGCGCTCAGCATCCGGGAGCTGCGGGCCAAGTGCCGCCGCCTCAAGTCGCAGCACGATATTCAGCTGGTTATCGTCGATTACCTGCAACTGATGAGCGGCGGCGAGGCTGGGCGGCCGGGCGGCAACCGCGAGCAGGAGATTGCCAGCATTTCGCGGGCGCTCAAGGGCATTGCCAAGGAGTTGAACATCCCCGTTATTGCCCTCTCGCAGCTCTCGCGCTCGGTCGAAACGCGCGGCGGCGACAAGAAGCCGCAGCTTAGTGACCTGCGTGAATCGGGTTCTATTGAGCAGGACGCCGACATGGTTATCTTCTTGTATCGCCCTGAGTATTATAAGATTACCGAAGATGAAATGGGTAATCCGACCCAGGGCATGGGCGAAGTCATTATTGCCAAGCACCGTAACGGCTCGCTCGAAACGGTGCAGCTCAAATTCATCGGCCGCTTCACCAAGTTTGCCGACCTCGATGGCTTCGACGGGGCCAACGACGGCGGCTTCGGCGACGCGGCAGCTTCGTACTCGCCCAACTCGTTTCCGAGCAGCAACTTCGAGGCGGAGCCCCCCGGCGGACCCGCGCCGGGCGGTGGCTTCGCGCCGAATACCATTCGCCTGGGCAGCCGCATGAATGACGCGGCACCCGCGCCGGTGCCGTTTCCGAAGAGCAACAGCTTTGGCGAGGAACCGCCGTTTTAGCGGGCACCTCACCCCCCAGCCCCCTCTCCAAAAAAGAGGGGGAGCCACGGCGATTGTCAAGATAAAAAAGCAAAAAGACTCTCAGCTAAGGCTGGGGGTCTTTTTGCTTAATCACCCACTTGAATTGCCGTGGCTCCCCCTCTTTTTTGGAGAGGGGGCTGGGGGGTGAGGTGCCTACCGCACCACCAGCCGCGAGCGGCTGGGCTGGGCGGCCGGCGCGGCCAGCTCCACCACGTACACGCCGCTGGCTAAGCCGCTGAGCGACAGCTCCAACTCGGCTTGCCCGGCCGCGAACGCCGCCAGCCGCACCGGGCGGCCCAGGGCATCGAGCACGCGCACGGCGGCGGTGGTGCCCGTGGCCGGACGGCGCAGCGTGGCGCTGGTAGTGGCCGGGTTGGGCGCCAGGGTAAACGCCGGGGCGGCGCTGGGGCTGGCCGCGGCCAGCACGTAGGCGCGGTTTTCGAGCACGATGATGCGGTCGTCGGTGGCGGCGGGCGCGCCGCGGCCGTCCTGGTTGCTGGTGCCGATGTATACGCGGCCCTGGGGCGACACGCACACGCTGCGCAGGCGGCCGTAGGTGCCGGCCCACAGGTCGGCCTGGCTCGTAATCTGGTTGCCGTCGGCGCTGAGCTGCAGCTGCTTGAAGGTGCCGGCCTTGAGGCTGGTCAGCAGCAGCGAGTTGCTCCAGCCGGGCACGGCGGGGTGGTTATAGTACGTGATACCGGCCACGGCCAGGGTGGGGGTATAGGCCACTAGCGGCTCGCGCACGTTGTTGGCCGTGCAGAAAGTTTGCTCGGCGGGCAGGTTGCAGAAGCCCATCACGGTGGGCCAGCCGTAGTTGCGGCCGGGCTCGATGAGGTTCACCTCGTCGTCGTTGTCGGGGCCATGCTCCGAGCTGTAGATTTTGCCCGAAGGCGCCTGCACGATGCCCTGCGGGTTGCGGTGGCCGAAGGTGTAGAGGCGGCTGCCGGCCGTGGGGTTGTTGGCGGGAATAGTGCCATCCAGGTTCAGGCGCAGCACCTTGCCGTTGAGCGAGGTGGTGCTCTGGGCTTCGGGCTGGTTTTGGGCATCGCCGGTGGTCATCAGCAAGGTGCGGTCGGGCAGAATGAGCAGCCGCGAGCCGTTGTGCGTGGTCACCGACGAAATATTATCGAGCAAAACGAGCGGGCTGCCCAGCGTGCCCGCGCTGGCCGAGTAGGTGAGGCGCACCAGCTTTTCCTTGAGCGCGCCGCCGGCCGTGTAGTTGTACACCGCGTACACGTAGGGCGCGGTGCTGAGCAGGTCGGGGTGCAGGGCTAGGCCCAGCAGGCCGCTTTCGCCGCTCTCGGTTACCTCGCTGATGGTGAGCAGCGGCAGCACCTGCCCGGTGGTGGGGTTCACGCGGCTGATGCGGCCGTTGCGCTCGGTCATCCACAGGAAGTTATCGGGGCCCCAGAGCAGCTCCCACGGCACGTGCAGGCCCGTGGCCAGGGCCGAGGCCGTGACGGTGGTACTACCCACCTGGTAGGTGCCCAGCACCGGGCCCGACTGCGCCTGGGCCGCGCCGGCCGGGGCCAAGGCGAGCGCAGTTAGGGCAACTTTCGTAAAGCTATTCATGCTAAAATGAAATTAAATAAAGGGACTATGCAAGCGCCTGCTTGCGCCAGGAGTGGCTGACCGTCAAGGTGCTAGCCCACGTTCTAAAGTTACGCTTAATTCTGCGTGAAGCGCGCTGGGCACGGGGACGCGTAGTGCTGGAAGCTAGCTTTGCCTTAACTTTTTATGAGCAGCTTGGAACCTCCCTATACCCTCAACCCCGACCTTGCAAAGCCCGCTATTTACTCGCCGCGCGTGGTGCTGGTGTTTTCGGTATTGTTCAGCCCATTAGCGGGGGGTATTCTGGCTTTTTATTCGCTACGTGAAGCCGGGAAAATTTCCGCTGCTAGACACGTCATCTGGATTAGCATCAGCTTTGTGGCAGGCTTGCTACTCCTCGGACAAGCTTTACCGCGCATACCCGGATTGAGCATCGGAGTGGGGTACGCCTCCGGGAAGTGGTTTACTCAATACTTGCAAAAAAAGCTGCCCGATGAGGCAAGCCACCCACGCAAAAGCTGGGTAAAGCCCGCTATTATTTGGATAGTGTTAGTGACCGTAGTGCTTTGCGGGATACTTTATGATAGGGGGCGTATTGGGTGAATAGTGAAACAACGCTTCCGCTGCTATGCCTGGCCTCGCTGCTGGCCGGCCTCATTGATGGCATGGTGGGCGGCGGGGGCCTCATTCAGCTGCCGGCGCTGCTGCTGCTGCTACCCGAGGTGCCGGTGCCCACGGTGCTGGGCACGGGCAAGGTGGCCAGCCTGGCGGGCACGTCGGCTTCCGCCTGGCGCTACCTGCGGGGGCTGAGCGGCGTGCCCATTCGCTGGCGCACGGTGGCCGTGGCGGCGGTGGTGGCGGGCTGCTTTGCGCTGCTGGGCGCGCGCGCCGTGAGCGGCCTCCACAAAGAGCTGGTGAAGCCGCTGGTGCTGGCCCTGCTGGTGCTGATGGCCGCCTACACCGCGTGGCGCAAGGATTTTGGCAGCCTGCACGCCCCGCGCCTGGCCGGCAGCCGCGAGCTGTGGACGGGCGTGGCGCTGGGGGCCGGCATCGGGTTTTACGACGGGTTTTTTGGGCCCGGCACGGGCAGCCTGCTGCTGTTTGCGTTCGTGGGCCTGTTTGGCTACGACTTTCTGGCGGCCTCGGCCTCGGCCAAGGTGGTAAACATTGCCACCAACCTGGCCGGGCTGGCTTACTTCGTTTCGACCGGGCAGGTGCTCTATAAAATTGCCCTGCCTATGGCGCTGTGCAACGTGCTGGGCTCGTCGCTGGGGGCGCGGCTGGCGCTGCGGCGCGGCACGGGCTTCGTGCGGGTACTGTTTCTGGGGGTGGTCAGCGCGTTTATTCTCAAGCTGGGATATGAAATAATGTAACTTATTGTTTGTCAATAGTTTACGATTAAATATTGCCTGAATTATGGGTCTAAGCTACTGCGCCAACGCCAGGCCGGGGCTAAACATTGGCCCCAAACGCTGGGTTAGCGTCCTTCACCCGCGCCCCAGCCCATGCCCGCTGCAAAACCCACCATCCTCCTCACCGGCGCTACCGGCCAGATTGGCGGCGACGTGCTGCGCCGCCTCCAGGCCAACGACACCATCACGCTGGTGGCCGCCGTGCGCTCGCCCGGCAAGGCCGCGCCGCTCGCAGCCCAGGGCATTCGCACGGTGCTGCTCGACTTTGACCGGGAAGAAACCCTGCTGCCGGCGCTGCAGGGCATCGACCGGGTCCTGCTCGTAACCGGCTACACCGTGGCTATGCTGCGCCAAAGCAAGGCGTTTCTGGACTAGGCCAAGGCCGCCGGCGTGCGGCACATCGTGCACCTGGGCGCCTGCGGGCGCGACGATACCACGGTGGCGCACTGGGCCTGGCACCAGCTGGTAGAGCGCTACATCGAGTGGGCGGGCTTCTCGTTCACGCACCTGCGCCCCGAAACCTTCATGCAAAATCTGCTCAGCTACGGCGGCACGCAGGTAGTGCAACGGGGTGTTATTCAGCAATATACCGGCGACGCCCGCCTGAGCTGGGTTGATGCCGAGGACGTGGCCCAGGTGGCCGGGCAGGCCCTGCTGCACCCCGAGCGCCACGCCGGCCACACCTACCGCCTGGGCTACGACGCGCAGTCGTACGGCGAAATCGCGGCTATCATGGCCCAGGTGCTGGGGCAGCCCTTTCGCTATGAGGCGCGGCCACCCGAGCTATTTCGGGAGCATATGCGCGCCGCCGGGGCCGACATGGCCTACATGGACTGCGTGTATGACCACTACAAGCGCTACGCCGCCCACACCATTCCGGGGGCCGCTGACACGTTTGATAATTTCCCCGAAATAACTGGGCACCAGCCGGTTAAATGGGTCGATTTTGTGGCGAAGCACCGGGAGGCGTTTGCGTATTAGGATGGTTTTTAGGATAGCTAAAAGGGAAGAGTTATAAAAGCTGCTTTTCTCCTTTTACAGCGGGGTCCCACGCGGAGGGCAAGCTACCCTATACACCAGCCGGAAAACCGCCCCAGCTTCGCCAACGCCAAAAAGCCTCCTGCCGCCACTAGGGCAACAGGAGGCTTCGCGCATTAGGAGCTCAGGCTAATCTAGAACCGGTAGCCCACCGTGGTCAGGAACTGGCGGGGCGGAATGGGGTTGATGCTGTAGCGGTCGTGCACCAGGTAGTTCAGCTCGTTGGTGACGTTGCTGAGCTTGGCCAGGATGGAGAAGTGCTGGTAGGCGTAGCCCACCGATAGGTCGAGGGTGGTGAAGCCGCTCAGCGTAATGGTGCGGCTGTAGTTGCCGGCCTGGCCTACGGTGTTGTTGTTGCCGCCCAGGCGCTGGCCGGTGTAGAAGGCCGAGGCCCCCAGCTTGAGGCCCCGCACGCCGGGCTGGTCGAAGGTGTAGAAAACGGAGGCGTTGGCCGTGTGGGCGGGGTTGTTGGTGAGGCGCTCGCCGCTCACGGGGCTGCCCGCGCTGGTACCGGCGTTGGTGTAGCGGGCGTAGTTGTAGGCGTAGCCCGTGTTGAAGTAAAAATTCTTCGACAAGCTGCCGCTGATGTCCACGTCTACCCCGTCGCTGGTCGTTTCGCCGGTCAGCTCCTTGAGGTTGGTGTTGGCATTAGGCTTGCCAAACTGGTCGAAGGGCGCAATCTGGGCGAAGTTGTTGTTGCGGTAGCGGTACACGCTCAGGTTGGCAAACAGGCGGCTACCCAGCAGCTCGCTCTTCACCCCGGCCTCGTACTGGTTCACGATGGAGGGCGCCAGGTTTTGGAGGTACACGTCGGTGCCCGTGTTGAGGATGAAGTTGTTGGCGTAGCTGGCGTAGAGCGACAGGTTGGCCAGCGGCTGGTATATCAGCGCGCCTTTGGGCGACCAGGCTTTGTCCACTTTATTGGCGGCCACGCCGCCCCGCTCGCGCTGCTTATCCAGGTTGTAGATGCTGGTTTGCAGCGTGTTCTGGTACGACCAGCGCACGCCGCCCAGCACCTTGAACTTGGGCGAAATCGCGACCAAATCCTGCACGTAGCCCCCAAAGCGGTACGAGGGCGAGGTAGTGCGGGCCGTGTCGAGGATGGCCGGCACGTCGGTGCGCTCCGCGTATTTCGAGCGGTCGTTGAGGTTGATTTTATCGTAGGCCGGCCCCACCTTGCCGCTGGCATCCTGGTACTTGAAGGTGGCGCTGGTGTTCTCGATGCGCATGGCGTCGGCGCCCACCAGCAGCTGGTGGCTCAGGAAGCCGGTGTCGAACTTGCCGTTCAGGTTAAGCTGGCCGTTGTAGTCGCGCTCGCGGGTGGTGGCGGCGCCCAGCGTGCGGGTGTAGTCGCCGTTGGCGGCAATGGCGTTGTTGGGCACGGCCGCCCCAAAGGCGTGCACGCGGGTATCCTGCACGCCGGCCAGGGCGCTCAGCCGCCACTGGTCCGAAAAGCGGTGGTTGAGCACGGCCGAACCGGTAGCCTGGTCGGTCACGTTGTAGGCCCAGCGCGTGTTGATAAAGCGCGAGCGCGGCGTGTTGGGCAGCAGCTGCGACTCGGTGTTCAGGTTGATGATGCCCACGCCCGCATCGGGCGTGATGTCGGAGCGCAGGTAGTCGCCCTGCACCAGCAGGTCGGTTTTGTTGCCGAACTTGTAGAGCAGCGAGGGGTTCACGTACAGCCGCTTCTGGGTCACCACGTCGCGGTAGCTCTTGCCGTTTTCGTAGGTGCCCACCACCCGGAAAGCCAGGTTCTTAGTCAGCGGCCCGTACACGTCGATAATCGGCTTGTAGAAGCTGTAGCTGCCCACGCGCAATTCGGCCGAGCCGCCCCAGTCAAAGCGTGGCTTCTTGGTTACCATGTTGATAATCAGGCCCCCCGACACGTTGCCGTAGAGCAGGGCCGCTGCCCCTTTCAGCACCTCTACCGACTCCAGGGTGCTGGCATCGGGAAAGCCCTGGGTGTTCGAAATCAGGCCGTTCTTGAAGATGCTGCCCCCCGCGCCGCCCACCCCAATGCTATAGCCGCGGGCCGAAAACGTTTCGGCCACGCCGCCGCGCTGCTGCGTCAG
Source organism: uncultured Hymenobacter sp. (assembly GCA_964243255.1). Taxonomy (GTDB): domain Bacteria; phylum Bacteroidota; class Bacteroidia; order Cytophagales; family Hymenobacteraceae; genus Hymenobacter. The sequence continues at coordinate 10,260 of CAXTFI010000100.1, read as the reverse complement.
CGACACGCCGCTCACGTTGCGCAGCGCATCGCCGAGGCGGTTTATCTGCTGGTCGGCAATCACGGTGCCCGACACCACGCCGATGCTCTGGGGTAGGTCGAGCGGGGCAATGCCCGCCTTGCTGGCCGTAGCCGGGCGATTAACGATATTGGTGCCCGTCACGAGCACTTCACCGAGCTGGCGGTTGCCGCGCGCCAGCGTCAGGGCTGGCAGCGTAGTCGTCTGGTGAGGAGCTACTTGCACGGTCGTTTCCTGGGCCGAGTAGCCCAGCCCCGTAAACGTCAGCTCCTGCCAGCCCGCCGGCGCCTCCAGCCGGAAATTGCCGTCCGCATCGGGCGTTGTCCCGAAGCCGGTGCCGCGCACCATCACCGATACGTGGTTGGCGCTTTGCCCGTCGGCCAAGGCCACCCGGCCCACCACAGTGCCCGTGCGCTGGTGCTGGTGGCGCGCATGGCCAGCGGGGGCCGCCGGGGCCTGCGCCTGGCTGACAAGGGGCAAGGCAACACTGGTGAGCAGGACGGGAAAGAAAAAGTGGCGCATAAGCTTATTTAGAATCATTCAACGCAGCGCAAAGGTCAGCCTGAGTTTAGATGAATTCCAAATAAAAGGCGAAGATTACCTGTGTGCTTTCTAAGTTTACTTGGTAGGGGTTAGTAGGTAGTATAGTGATTGACAGAAGCTTGTATTAAAAAAGGCCTCTTAAAAGAGGCTTTTTTATTTAGAACGAAAGTAAATAGCTCGGCGCTGGCGTGGCTGTCGCTGGCGACTGGCCGGGTAGGGGAGTGGCCTACGCTTGAGCGGGCAAGTGGCGGCAGACCGCCACCCGCCGCGCGCAAAACATCGGCTTGCGCGCCTTGTTGCTCGCTCCGAATTCTTCTCCTCATCGTTTATGCCCACTCCCCACTCGCTGGTGCTACCCGTGGCCGACGGCACCCAGCTGCACGCCTACGTGGCCCAGCCCCCAGCCCCAACCGCCGCGCCCGGCCTCATTCTCTTTCAGGAAGCCTTTGGCGTGAACGGCCACATCCGTAGCGTGGCCGACCGCCTGGCCGCCGCCGGCTACGTGGTAGTGGCGCCCGAGCTGTTTCACCGCACCGCCGCGCCGGGCCTCGAAATTGCGTACAGCGATTTTGCCTCCGCCATTCCGCACTACCAGGCCATTACGCCCGCGGGCCTGACCCAGGATGCGCAGGCCGCCTACGACTGGCTGCAAAGCCAGGACAACGTGCAAAAAGACAAAATCGGGGCCATTGGCTTTTGCCTGGGCGGGCAGGCGGCGTTTGTGGCCAATGCCGCGCTGCCGCTGGCGGCGGCCGTGTCGTATTACGGCGGCGGGCTGCACACCCGCACCGCCCTGGCCCCAAGCCTGCACGCGCCGCACCTCTTCCTCTGGGGCGGCCTCGATGCCCACATCAGCCCGGACAACATCAAAACCATAATCGACGCCGTGGCCGCGGCCGGCAAGCCCTATCTCAACGCCGTTATCTCGTACGCCGACCACGGGTTTCACTGCGACGAGCGCCGGAGCTACCACCCGGCCGCCGCCGCTGAGGCCTGGGCCCTTACACTGGCTTTTTTTAAGGAGAAGCTGGGCGCGTAGCCTATGCAACAAGCCGTGTCAAACATTAAAAAGGCCCGTAGCATTAAGCTACGGGCCTTTTTAATGTCAAACTAGGTATCTGGGTTAAGGTACCCACGTGATGGGTACGTTTTGGAAAGCGGAAACGAAAGGAATGCGTTGATTCATCCCAACTATCTCCTTTCCAAAAGATAGCATCACCGAATTAAGATTAGTTGCTGATAGGGGAACATTACTGAGTTCAATGGCGCATTGTACCGGAGCTTTTGATGGAACTTGAGCAAAGTCGTGACTATAACCAACTTGTGTAGTTCCGATAAGCATTTTCTCGATAGGATAGCTTTTGCCCTGTTCATCAAGGAAGGACGAAATAGCACCAGCACTACCCCAACTGTTTTGACTGTCCCAAATCCCTAATTTAATAGGCTCATCGGTGTTTTGAATTAAAAATTTAAACACAGCTTTGTGAGTTGCTTTCGATGCTTTGCAGGATAAAAAATTTATCTTGAGCTTGTCATTGCCATTGATAGTATTTACTCCGCCAACTCCAATTCCTAATCGCGCTTCGTAAACAGTAATTTTTTCCTTAAGCGCCTCGTTTTCGGTTTTAACAGTAGCACAATCTATCGGCTTTGTTAGGCCAGCAGACTGTTGAGCGCCGACGGTGGTAGAAATCAGCAATGTGGGTAAAAGGAACAGTTTTTTCATGCGTTGAGGGAGAGAATGAAAAGGGTGAAAAGACGTTGATTAGCAATCAAAAGCAGTAGCTGGTTCAGCTATTGCTAATAAAGCCAGCTCCAGAACTTGCCTCCAGGTGCTGGCGCGTCTGGTGTAAGTAGGCCTCCAACTGGTGCGTGGTAGGGTCAAGCTGCCGGGCCTGCTCAAACTGCGCAAGAGCCGCCGCGTACTCGCCCCGGTCGAGGTGGTAGATGCCCCGGTTGCGGTAGCCATAGGCGTTGGCGGGGTCCAGGGTCAGGCCGTGGGCGATGTCGGCGAGGCCAGCGGCGGCCTGGCCTAGTTTAAGGAGGGCCAGCCCCCGGTTGTTGTGGGCGTAGGCCACGCTTGCGCCGGCCGCAATGGCCTGGTCAAAATCCTGGATGGCTAACTCGTAGTTGCCCAAGACGTTATGCGTGTAGCCCCGGTTGTTGTACGCGTCGGCATACGGCTGCGGCCGCTCTAGCAGCGCCGTGTAGCGGGCCAGGGCCGGCGCGTACTCACCGAGGCGCGAAAGCAGGAAGGCCTGCTTGTACAAGTCGTCGTCGCCAAACTCGGCGGGCAGCTCGTGCTCAAACCGGCGGCTCACGGTGAGGGCCGGCGCGTAGCTGCCCAGCAGCGCATGCGCCTGCACCAGCCGCCGGTACAGCACCACGCCCGGCCCCAGCTGGCCCAGCAGCAGCTCGTCGAGGCGGGCACTGTCGGCGTAGCGGCCCGCCGCAAAATGGGCATCGGCCTCCTGGGCGCAGCGCAGCACCCGGCGGTGCTGCAGCAGGTGGCGGGTTTGCATGCCATCGGTGTGGGCGTGCCGGCCGTTGGCAAGCCTGATGGGCTGGTGCCGGGGCCACAGGTTAATAAGGGCGCTGGCCAGGGCCACCCCAAAAAACAGCACCGGAATGGCCTTCACCACGTTGAGAACGTCTTGAAAGAAGCTAAACGTGAGCCCCAGGCCGGCCGCCGCCACGAGCAGCGGCAGCAGTGGCCCCGCCAGGGTAAATACCAGGCCCCGCCAGGTTTGGCCCGCCACTACCACGGGGGCCTGCGCGCGGCAGAGGCCGCCGGTGAGGGCCAGGCGCAAGGGGTTGTAGCTGAAATACAGCCGGAAGCGCCCGATGCGCAGCCGCCCGCCCCCGGCCGCCCGGCCGTGCGAGCCCAGGTACACGGTGACCCGGCCGGCTTGCAAAGCCAGCGCAGCCAGGCCGTGGCCCAGCTCGTGCAGGGCCACCAGCAAAATGCGGCAGCCCAGCCCCAGCAGCGCCAGCCCCATCATAAAAGACCCAACGGCCAAGGCATTAAGCATACGAATAGCCAGTTGGCTTGGCGGCAAAGGTGCGCCTCGGAGTGGGACTGTGCAACCTTTCTGCCCCTAAATGCATACAGGGTAGCATGAAACCCACCTCCCGCTCTTCTTCCTTCTGGCTTTGGGCCGCCGGCCTCGGCGTGGCCGCCCTGGCCAACACCGTTTGGCGCAACCGCCGCGGCTCGTATGAGCTCACGGGGCGCACTGTACTCATCACCGGCGGCTCGCGCGGCCTGGGCCTGGTGCTGGCCCGCCGCGCCGTGCTCGAAGGGGCGCGCGTGGCCATTTGCGCCCGCGACGAGCAGGAGCTGGCCCGCGCCCGCCAGGACCTGCTGCGCTACGGCGGGGCCGACAGCAGCGTGCTGGCCCTGGCCCGCGACCTCACCGATGCCGCCGAGGTGCGCAGCTTGGTAACGGAGGTAGAAACCCGCCTGGGTTCCATCGACGTGCTTATCAACAACGCGGGCATCATCCTGTCGGGGCCGCTCGAAACCATGGACGTGCGCGACTTTGAGGACACCATGAACACGCACTTCTGGGCCCCGCTGCACGCCATGCAGGCCGTGCTGCCGGGTATGCGCCAGCGCGGCGAAGGGCGCATCATCAACATCTCGTCGCTGGGCGGTAAGGTGGCCATTCCGCACCTCACGGCTTATAGCGCCAGCAAGTTTGCCCTCACGGGCTTGTCGGAGGGCTTTCGGGCCGAGCTGAATCAGCACGGCATCTACGTGACTACCGTGTGCCCCGGCCTGCTACGCACCGGCAGCGCCCAAAACGCCGATATCAAGGGCCAGCACGAAAAAGAATACGCCTGGTTTAGCATTGCCGACGCGCTGCCCGGCTTCACGATGAGCGCCGAGCAAGCGGCCCGCCGCATCTGGAACGCCTGCCGCCGCGGCGACGGCGAGCTCATCCTGTCGCTGCCGGCCAAGCTGCTGGCCGCCTTCCACGGCCTCATGCCCGGCGTGACCACCGACGTGCTGGCCTGGGTCAACCGCGCCCTGCCCGCCACCGGCGAAGGCTCGGCCGCTTACGAGCGCCGCAAGGGCTACGAAAGCGAAACGCCGCTTACCAAGTCCTTTCTGACCAAGCTCAACCGCGACGAGGCGGCGCGCAATAACCAGAACTAGAGCGGTTCCCAGGTTAGTGTACACGTTTCGTTCTGGCGGGCGCCTCACCCCCCAGCCCCCTCTCCGAAAAGGAGAGGGGGAGCCAGCCGATTTATACCTGTACACTGACTTGGAAATTGCGCTAGGACAAGCCTAGCTGGGTAAGTGAGTTGGCGGCACATAGTTGCCCAAGCAGACATTGGTTTCGGTGTGCCGCCAAGCTTTTTGCGCGTTCACGGGAGAGCCGTAGATGATATCAGCTGCGGCGCGCGCGGAGTCGAAGTCGCAGTCCTGTTTGAAGACTAGAGTTTGGCCCTGCTGCTGAAGCACTTGCTGCGTCAGCAACGTAGCGCGCAGGGCTCCTTTGGTAAAACTAGGGGTGACGGTAGCCACTGCCGTTGAGCCAGCCAGCACGCGCCAGCGGCCATCGGGCAGCGGGTGCCCGGTAGCGTGCTGGCCTTTTTGGGTGAACCTAAAAAGCGGAGTTACTGCCGTTGGTAGTGATGGGGCAGGTACTAGTGCGGCCGACAGCTTGGGCTTGAGGAGTTTCTTTTTCGGAGCCGGCGAAGAGCTTGCCTGGGGCACCAAGGGAGCCGACATGGGCAAATGCCCGTGCAACTCGTCTAAAAAGCCTTCGGCTTTTTCTGGGGTAATAGCAAAGCCACTTTTGGCCATCAGCTCTACCAGGGCTTGCGGCCGGCTCACGTAGGGCTTCTGATTCATGCGCTGGGCTACGGCCGGTTGTAAGTCGCTCATTTGCTGGCGCTCCCAGGCAAGCAGCCAGGCTTGGCGGGCTGCCAGGCGGGCGTGGCCATCGGCTACGCAAGCCCGGCTCAAAAACTGCGTTAAGCCACTGGCCAGTGTGGCCAGGTCGTCGGCCAGCAGGTCGTAGCGGGCAAACAGGCGCTGGCTAAACGAAACCTGCGCCGGGGTGTAATACAGCCGCCAGTGTTGCCCATCGGTGAGCACTACCAAGTGGGCGAGGTTATTTTTATTATACCCAATAACCTGCTCCTCCACTTTGGCCAGCTGCGGCAGCAACAGTTTCATGCGCTTGCACTCAATGAGCACGCCCTGGGGGTCGTGGCCGAAAATGCGTAGCGTAAGGTCCGTCTTGGTATAGTTTTTCTCTTGCGCCAGCGCCTGATGCTCGGTGTGGACCTCACGCGGGTCCCATATATTCCAGCCCAGACCATGCAACACTCGGGCCACCAGCGACAAGCGAATCTGTTCTTCATTCTGGTATTGGTGTTCTTCCAGGCGCTGGCGAATATCAGTGAGCAGTTCAAGCATACGTAGAGCGGGCAAGCGAGGGGCAAGTATCGAGACGAAAAACCATAGCTGCTCAGCAATGGCCCGTAGCTACGGCGTAAGCAGCGCCGCTAGTTGCCGCAGCGTTATCTCGGCCGACTTGGCGGCGTAGCGGTAGTTGACGAGCCGGTAGCCGGCGTCCTCAAAGCTCTGCTGGGCTATTCTGACATCGACCAGCGTGGAGAGGCCAGCATCGAGGCGCATTTGCACTAACTTAAGCAGCTGGCGGGCAGTGGTATAGCTCTGCTCGGCGGTGGTAACGAGGCTGAGCTGCTTCTCATACGATTCCCAGGCCTTGAGGGCGTTCAGGCGGTAGTCGCGCTGCAAAGAGCCGCGTTGCAGCTCGGTGGTGCGGGTGTTGAGGCGGGCAATAGCAACCAGTTTTTTATTGACTCCCCCCGAGTAGATGGGCACCGAGATGCCCAGGCCCGCATAGGGCCCGTAGCTCTGGTTGAAGAGGGTGTTGCCCACCGCGTTTTGGCTGCGGGCGAAGTTGGTGCCCGCGTTCAAACCCAGTGAGGGGTAGCGGTTGGCGCGGGCTTCGCGCTCCAGCAGCTCATTCACGCGCACCTGGCGGTCGGCGGCCAGCAGGTCGGGGTTTTTGTCGAGCGCGCCTTGCAGCTGGGCCCAGCTCAGCGAGCGGTCTACCGGAATGGTATCTTCCACGGCCACGGCTTGGTCGAGGTTCAGGGTGAGGGCGCGGAGCAGGTCGGCGGTGGCTTGCTGGGCGGCTAGCACCTGCTGCTGCTGGGTGAGCAGCTGGGCATTCAGGTCGAGCTGGGCCTGAAAGCGGTCGGCGTTGTTGGCCAGGCCCACTGCCTGGCGCGCCTCAATGAGGCGCAGCTTCTGGCGCGACACCTCCACCGAGGCCTCCAGGGTGCGGATGTAGCGCTGCTGCTGCACCACGGCGTAATATTTCAGGCTCACATCGGCCAGCACGTTCTGCACCGTGGAGTTGAGCTGGAGCTGACTGATTTGGGCTAACTCGTTGAGACGCTTGCGGGTAGCCACCACCCGGCCGCCGTTGTAGAGCAGGTAGCTGCCGGCCAGCCCCACGTTGTACTGGGTCGAGCGGGCCCCCGTGGCCGAGCGCGGGTCGCCGGTGTTAAACTGCTGCTGAGTGTTGTTAATCACGACGTTATTGCTGGCGCTGAGCCCCACCGTGGGCAGCGCGCCCGCAAAGCCCGCGTTGTTGCGCAGCCCCTGCACGTCCACGTTAGTTTGGCTGATTTGGATATCCAGGCTGTTTTTGAGCGCCGTGGTCAGGGCGTCGTGCAAGGTCAGCAGCGGGCCCGGCGTGGGGCCCGCGGGCGACTGCGCCGTGGCGGCCGGGGCCGTTTGGGCCAGGATGGGTAAGCGTACTGCCAGCAGAAAACTGATAATCAGAAATTTCATGAATACTATAAGAAAATAGGACTGTCGCCCTCCACGTTCACCCCACCCCTAGCCCCTCCCCTTCGGGAGAGGGGAACTAGTTTTAGTTTAGCATCTATAACTAAAAGCTAGTGCTAGTCCCCCTCTCCCGAAGGGGAGGGGCTAGGGGTGGGGTGAGCGCGGAGGGCGACTCATCAGGCAACTACCTCGGCCGGCTCGTGCGCCGCCACTACTTCGCCCTCAGTAGCCACCGGCTTACGCTCTTTACCCACAAACGTGTAAATGGCCGGAATAACCAACAGTGTGAGTATCAGCGAGAACAGGATGCCGCCCACAATCACGATACCCAGCGGCCGGCGGCTGGTGCTGGCTGCCCCCAGGCTAAGCGCAATGGGCAAGGCGCCCAGCGCCGTGGCCAGCGAGGTCATCAAAATGGGGCGCAGGCGCTGCTGGGCAGCCAGCTGCACGGCCTGGCGCAGCGGCAGGCCCGCGTCGCGCTGGTGGTTGGCAAACTCCACGATAAGGATACCGTTCTTAGTCACCAGGCCAATCAGCATAATCATCCCGATTTGCGAGAAGATGTTGATAGTCTGCCCGAAAGCCCAGAGGCTGAGCAGCGCGCCGGCCAGCGCCAGCGGCACCGTGAGCAGGATGGTGAGCGGGTCGCGGAAGCTCTCAAACTGCGCCGCCAGCAGCAAATAAATCAGCGCCAGCGCCAGCACGAAGGCGAAGGCCGTGTTGCCCGAGCTTTCGGCAAAGTCGCGCGACGAGCCGGTGAGCTCCGTGGAGAAGCTGGCGTCCAGGGTTTTATCGGCGATGGCCTGCATGGCTTTCACGCCGTCGCCCACGGTTTTGCCCTCGGCCAGCTGCGCCGAGAGGGTGGCCGCCTTGAGGCGGTTGAAGTGAAAAAGGGTGCTGGGGTTGGAATTCTCGACCTGGTGCACCACGGCCGTCAGCGGAATGCTCTCGCCGCGGCTGTTAGTCACGTAGAGGCGGCTGATGTCGGTGGGCGCGCTGCGGGCCCCGCGGTCTACCTGCCCGATAACCTGGTACTGCCGCCCGTTGAGCAGAAAGTAGGCCATGCGCCGGCCGCCGAAAGCGCCCTGCACGGCCGCTACCACGTCTTGCGTGGTCAAACCTAAGTCGCGGATTTTCAGGCGGTCAAACGTCAGCTGCACCTCGGGCTTGTTGAATTTGAGGTTGGCATCCACGTTCTGAAACGTGGGGTCTTGCCGGGCGGCGGCCAGAAACTTGGGCAGCGCGTCCTTAATGCGTTCGAGGTCAGTGTTTTCCAGCACAAACTGCACCGGCACGCTGCTCTTGGCGCCCGAGCCCACGGCAATGGTTTGCTCCTGCACCACAAAAATGCGGGCGTCGTTGAAGCGCTTGGTGCTCTTGGTCAGGTACTTGGCGATGACGTCCTGCGTGCGCTTGCGCTGGTCGGGCGATACCAGGCCGGCGCGTACCTGCGCGGTGTTGACGCTGCCGCCGGCGGGCGTGCGGGCAAACACGAAGTCGTTTTCGGCCACTGAGTCGCGCACGAAGTCGGCCACCTGGGCGCTGATTTTCTCCATCGCGTCGAAGCTCGTGCCCTCCGGCCCGGTCAGGGTCAGGCGCACGCTGCTGCGGTCTTCGAGCGGGGCTAGCTCAGTTGGGATGCCCCGGCCCACGAAGTAGATGATGCCGGCGCAGGCCGCCACTACTACCCAGGCCAGCCCGCGCACCCGCAAAAAGCCGCCCACAATGCGCCCGTAGCCGCTTTCCATACTCTGGAAAAACGGCTCGGTGCGGTCGTAAAACTTGCCGTGCCCGCTGCCTTCCTTGTTGCCGTTTTCGCGGTGCAGCACCACGTTGAGCACCGGCGTAATGGTGAGCGACACGAAAGCCGAAATCAGCACCGCGCCCGCCACCACCACCCCAAACTCGCGAAACAAGCGCCCCGTGAAGCCTTGCAGGAAAATCACCGGCAAAAACACCACGGCTAGGGTCAGCGACGTCGAGATAACGGCAAAAAAGATTTCCTTGCTGCCTTCCAGCGCCGCCTTTTTGATATCCATGCCCTCTTCGAGCTTGCGGAAGATGTTCTCCGTCACCACGATACCATCGTCTACCACCAGGCCGGTGGCCAGCACGATGCCCAGTAGGGTTAGGATATTGATGGTAAAGCCCGCCAGGTACATCACGAAAAACGTGGCCACCAGCGAAATCGGAATATCAATGAGCGGGCGCAGCGCCGTGAGCCAGTTGCGGAAAAAGAAGAAGATAACCAGCACCACCAGCCCAAAGGAAATGGCCAGCGTCTCCAGCACTTCGTCGATGGAGTTGCGGACAATCTTGGTATTGTCGATGATGACCCGCATCTGGATATCCGACTTATTCTCCTTCTGCACCTCGGCCAGGCGCTTGTAAAATTCGTCGGCAATCTGCACGTAGTTGGAGCCCGGCTGCGGCACAATGGCCAGGCCCACGGCCGAAGCGCCGTTCAGCTTCCAGCTTTGCTCATAGCTTTCGGGGGCTAGCACCACCCGCGCCACGTCGCCGAGCCGCACGATGCCCGCCTTGCCTTCGCGCAAAATGAGGTTGCGAAACTGGGCCTCGGTCGAGAAGCGGGCCATCGTGCGGATGGTGAGCTCGGTTTGGCCGCCGTAGATTTTACCGGCCGGCACCTCCACGTTCTCGGCGTTCAGGGCCTGCTGCACATTGGTGAACGACACCTGGTAGGCGTCCATCCTGGCCGGGTCGAGCCACAGGCGCATGGCGTAGCGCTGCTGCCCAAAGATGTTGATGGCCGACACGCCATTAATGGTCTGGAAGCGCTGCTGCAAGTTGTTCTCGGCAAAGTCGCTGAGGTCCATCAGGCTCTTGGTGCGGCT
>CAXTFI010000099.1:0-17569 GCA_964243255.1 uncultured Hymenobacter sp. | reverse complement strand
GCCCCTCGCGCCTGCTGGTGCACGAAGACATTTACGACGAGTTTATTGCCCGCGTAATTGCCCGCGTAAAAGCCATCAAGCTTGGTAACCCCATGGATACCAACACGATGATGGGCGCACAGGCTTCGAACGACCAGTTTGAGAAAATTCTGAGCTACCTCGAAATCGGCAAGGCCGAAGGGGCCGAAGTGCTCGTGGGCGGCGACGCCTACCACCAGGAAGACGGTGCGCTGGCCGAGGGCTACTACATTCAGCCCACCATTTTCCGGGGCCACAATAAGATGCGCATCTTTCAGGAGGAAATCTTCGGCCCGGTGCTGTCGGTAACGACCTTCAAGGACAATGCCGAAGCCCTGGAAATCGCCAACGACACGCTCTACGGCCTCGGGGCCGGCCTCTGGACCCGCGATGCCCACGAGATGTACACCATGCCCCGCGCCATCCAGGCCGGCCGCGTGTGGGTCAACTGCTACCACGACTACCCGGCCGGCGCGCCGTTTGGTGGCTATAAGGCGTCGGGTTTTGGCCGCGAGAATCACAAGATGATGCTCAGCCACTACCGCCAGACCAAGAACATGCTCATCAGCTACAGCCAGCAGAAGCTGGGCTTCTTTTAACGTGCGGTAAGCTTTAGCTGGCACCGCAGGGCCGTAATTTTCTCAAAAAGCACTGTCGTCGGGTGTCTCCGGCGGCAGTGCTATGTGTTTAATTAGCAACTACTTAACGGCAAGCTAAAGCTTACCGCACAGCTCATGCCTACATCCCGCGTGCTCGCCACCCAGGCAGCCGAAGCCACCATCGACGTGCTGCGCGACGAGCACGGCCCGCTCATGTTTCACCAAAGCGGCGGCTGCTGCGATGGCTCGTCGCCGATGTGCTTTACCAAGGGTGAGTTTCGGATTGGCGGCAACGACGTGTGGCTGGGCCAGATTCACGGCTGCGATTTTTTCATGAGCACCAGCCAGTTCGAGTATTGGCAGCACACCCAGCTGACTATCGACGTGACCAAGGGCCGGGGCGCCAGCTTCTCGCTCGAAATCCCGCTCGGCGTGCGCTTTCTTATTCGCTCGCGGCTTTTCACGGAGGCCGAGTCGCGGGACATGGAGCCAGTGCTCAACGGCGAAGAATACCTGGAGCAAGCGTGACGGTCAGTTAGCCTACTGAATAGCTTTACCGGCAAGCCCCGGCAACTATAGTTGCCGGGGCTTGCCGGCGTATTGGCAGCTCATAATTCGCGCACCAGCACGCGCACCTCCACGGTGCGGCCGTGGTCGTCGGCGCACGATATTTTGACCTCACCCGGCGGGGGCCGGAAGAACACGCGCCCGGTGGCCGGCGCGGCTTGCAGAAACTGGTCATTCACGTACCAATACACCTGGCGCACTTCGCCGGCCGCCGCGCAGCTGAGCAGCAATTGTTGCTTTTCAACCGCATTGAGTACGTACTCGGCGTGGGCGGCCGGCGAGGTAATCGCGAGCAGCGGCGCGGCCCCAGCAGTAGCATCCGCGTCGGCCCCGCGCACGAGGCGGCAGGCGGGATTGTGGGGCGGCAGGCGGCGCGCCGGCAGGCCCTGCACCTCCCGAAAAGCCAGCACCTCGGGCCGCAGATTGGGGAATAGTGCGCGCCGGTAGCCGCTGGCCGGCGCGCAGGCGCGGCAGTAGCTGTATTGGCCATCGGCCGATAGCAGCACTTCCTGCAGGTGCTGGCAGCGCTGGCTGCCCGACACGCCAGGCAGGTAATAATCCAGCAGCTGGTTGGGGCAGTTTTCGCCGGGTACCAGGCCACTTTCGGCGCACACCAGCCGAAAGTCGAGGCTGGCGGGCGGCGCAAACCATTCATTCTTCCCGTTGTAAGCCAGCGCGTTGAATACATCGAACAGCAGGGGCGAGGCCACGTCGGCCCCCGTGAGGGCCGGGCTGCCCTGGCCGTTGAAATTGCCCACCCACACCCCAATGGTATACTGCCGGTTGTAGCCAATGCTCCAGGCGTCGCGCCGGCCGTAGCTGGTGCCGGTTTTCCAGGCAATGCGCGGCAGGTGGCGGCTGGCAGCCGCATCAAGCGGCAAGTCGGGCCGGGTGCGCTGAGCCAGAATATCGGTGAGCAGGTAAGCGGACGCTGCGCTAATTAGGAATTTGGAATGAGGAATGAGGAATGAAGAATTGCTGCGGTTGCTCAGTGGCAATTCTTCATTCCTCATTCCTAATTCCAAATTAGCAAAGCGTCCCCCATTGGCCAATGCCGAATACAGGCCCGTTAACTCTTCCAGCGTAGCCCCGCAGCCGCCCAAAATGGTGCTCAGGCCCAGCCGGGGCGCATCACGCGCCACCTGCCGGAAGCCCGCCTGCCGCAGCGTGCCCGTAAATTTATCAATGCCGACTTCCGACAAAACCCGCACGGCCGGGATGTTGAGCGAGTAGGTGAGCGCGCGCTCCATCGTTACCTCGCCCTGGCAGTGCTTGTCGAAGTTTTCGGGCCGGAAGCCCTGAAAGTTGGTGGGCACATCGGGCAGCACCGTTTTAGGCGTCAGCAGGCCCCGGTCCAGGGCCAGGCCGTAGAGCAGCGGCTTGAGCGTGCTGCCCGGCGAGCGCACGGCCCGCACGCCATCGACCTGGCCCAGCGCGCCGGCATCCTGAAAATCGATGGAGCCCACGTAGGCCTCCACGGCGTGCGTGCGGTTGTTCACCACCAGCACCGCGGCCTGCGAAATGCCCAGCGTAGCCAGCCGGCGTACGTAGTTGCGGGCCAGGTCCTCGGCCTTGGCCTGGGTAGCCAGCCGCAACGTGCTGTGAATGAGCGCCTTGCCTGGTTGTGCTAGTACCAGCCGCCGCGCCAGGTGCGGGGCCAGGGTAGGGGCGGGGTGGCGCCGGGCGTCGAGCGGCTCCAGCAGCGCATCGGCAATATCCTGGGCCGGAAATAGCTTTTCGCGCCCGAAGTAGCGCAGCCAGCGGTTGCGCTCGCGCATGATTTGTGCGTTGTGGCGGCCCAGCACCAGGCCACCCGGCCGGTTGGGAATAATGGCCAGCGTAACCGTTTGGGCCAGTGATAAATAATCGGGCGGCTGCTGGAAATACAGCAGCGCCGCCGACTTCACGCCCTCCAGGTTGCCGCCATAAGGTACCAGGTTGAGGTAGAGCTGCAATATCTCCGCCTTGCTATAATGCGCCTCCAGTTGTAAGGCGCGCAGCATTTCGAGCAGCTTGTTGCCGAAAGTCCGCTGCTTGGGCTCCAGCAGCCGGGCCACCTGCATGGTAATGGTGCTGGCCCCCGTGGTGCGGCCCCGCCCAAACAAATTGCGCCCCGCGGCCTGCACCATGGCCAACGGGTTGATACCCGGATGGTAGTGAAAATACCGGTCCTCCTTAGCAATGATGGCCGTTTGCAAAGCCGGGGTAATCTCCGGCAGCTCGGTTTTCATCCGCCACTTTTGGGTGGGGTTGAGGTAGGCGTGCAGCACGGTGCCATCGGCGGCCAGCACCAGCGGCGAGTACTGCGGCGCGGGTGGCAGGGGCCACAGGTGGTCGGCTAGGAAGGCCAGTAGCAGCAAGGCAGCCAGCCCCGAGGCGGCGCGTAGCAGGGTGGGGCGGCGCATAGCAGCGAATGTAGCGCACACTTTAGCGTGCGCTACATTACACATACTTAATCTCTTGCAAGCCAAAGCGTTGTACTTCCCTATCAATCTCCACGGCCAGGCGGCCGTCGGGCTCTACGCCCACAATCTGGCCGCGCACGCGGCAGCCGGCCACCTCGTAGTCGTGCCACTCCTGGTAGCGGTAGAGGGCGGCCAGGTAGGCCCGGCGCAGCTCGGTTACCTGGCCGGCGCGCAGCTGCAGGTAGCGCCGCTCCAGGCATTCGAGCAGGCGGGCGGCCAGTATTTCGCGCTGGAAGTAGCGGCCCGTGAGCGCGCCCAGCGACGTAGCCGTGGGCATGGCAAAGTGCCGCTGGTTGATATTCAAGCCAATACCTACCACGCTGGACTGAATTTTTGCCCCGCTCAAGCTGTTCTCAATAAGAATTCCCCCAAACTTCTGGGTGCCGAAATACAGGTCGTTGGGCCACTTCAGCCGCAGCTGGGGCGAAGGTTGAAGCAGAGCCGTGGCCCAGTCGTGCACGCCCAGCGCCACGGCCTGGCTCAGCAAGAATTGCTGGCCGGCGTCCAGAAACGTGGGCAGCCAAATGATGGAGAGCGTCAGGTTTTCGCCGGGGGCGGCCTGCCACTGGTTGCCACGTTGGCCGCGGCCGGCCGTTTGGTCGTCCGTTATGACGGTACAGCCTTCGCTGGCCCGGTTTTCGCGCAACAGTTGCTGCGCTTCCGAGTTAGTAGAAGGGCAGGCGGGCAGCCAAAGTAGCTGCTGGCCAGTAAATAAGGTAGTGGGGCTGATGACCACGGGGGTTAGCAGTCGTACATTAGCTAGGTAAACAACGCAAACTTACTCTATGAAGAGCACCTTGGTTCGACAGGATTCGGACACATTGGCAGAAGTAGCCGTACGCGGCCTCCAAGACCGCAAAGGAATGGACATTGTGGTCCTCAACTTGAAAGAGCTGAAAAATGCAGTGGCCGATTATTTTATCATCTGCTCGGCTTCCTCTGACACCCAGCTCGATGCGCTGGCTCGCTCGGTAGAGGAAGAAGTGGAAAAAGTGACTGGCCAGGCCCCCTGGCAGAGCGAAGGCCGCACTAATCGGGAGTGGGTTTTGTTGGACTATGTAGACGTGGTGGTGCACGTTTTTCTGCGCGACCGCCGCACGTTTTACGCGCTGGAGGAGCTGTGGGGCGACGCCGAAATCACGCACATTGAAGACACTGCCGACGTGGTCCAGCGCTAAAGTATTGGGCCGTCGGCTGCGTCTGCGGGTAGCGTTGCCAACAACGCCCGCCCGGCGCGGTTGCGCTAAGAGTTCATTAAAAATAATTCATTTTTATGTCTGATACGACGCCCACCAAACGCCGCAAGCCGACGCTGCCCAACCCTACGCCCCGGCCGGGAGTGCAGCTGTGGGTGATGGCGGGGCTCCTGGTCCTATTCGTTGGCATGTTCTGGTTCAACAACCAGAATGCCGCTATTAAAATTAATCAGCAGCGGTTTGAGCAAATGCTGGCCGCCGGCGACGTGCACGACGTGTCGCTGATTGTCAACGCCAAAACCGTGGAAGTGGGCCTCTCGCCCGCCGCCCTGCAAAAGCCCGAGTACCAAAAGGACCTCACGGCCCACCGCGGCCCGTTTGCCGAGCACGGCGCGCAGTACTACTTCCCCATCGTGGATGCCAAGTACTTCCAGGAGCAGCTCGAAAAGCTGCAGGCCCAGGTGCCCCGCGAGCAGCGGCTGCAGCTAGAGCCGGTCGACCGCGTGGGCTTGTTTGACATCATCAGCAGCTACGGCCTCATCATCCTCAGCATCGTGCTGTTCGTGTTCCTCATGCGCCGCATGAGCAGCGCGGGCGGCCCCGGCGGGCAGATTTTCAACATCGGTAAGAGCCGCGCCGCCCTTTTTGAAGGCGGCGATAAGGTGAAAATTACCTTTAAGGACGTAGCTGGCCTGGAAGAAGCCAAGGAGGAGGTGCAGGAGATTGTGGAGTTCCTTAAGAACCCCAGCAAGTTCACCATCTTGGGCGGTAAAATCCCCAAGGGCGCGCTGCTGGTTGGCCCTCCTGGCACGGGTAAAACCTTGCTGGCCAAGGCAGTAGCTGGCGAGGCCGATGTGCCGTTTTTCTCGCTGTCGGGCTCCGACTTCGTCGAGATGTTCGTGGGCGTGGGCGCAGCGCGGGTACGCGACTTGTTCAAGCAAGCCAAAGCCAAAGCGCCCTGCATCATCTTCATTGACGAGATTGACGCCGTGGGCCGCTCGCGTAGTAAGGGCTCGATGCCCGGCGGAAACGACGAGCGCGAAAACACGCTCAACTCGCTGCTGGTGGAGATGGACGGCTTCGGTACCGACTCGGGCGTTATCATTCTGGCCGCTACCAACCGCCCCGATACCCTGGACTCGGCGTTACTGCGCCCCGGCCGCTTCGACCGTCAGATTAGCATCGACAAACCCGACATCAACGGCCGCACCGAGATTTTCACGGTGCACCTCAAGCCCCTGACCCTCGGCCCCGACGTGGACGCCCGCAAGCTGTCGGCCCAAACGCCTGGTTTTGCCGGTGCCGAAATTGCCAACGTCTGCAACGAGGCGGCGCTCATCGCTGCTCGCCGCGACAAGAAATTCATTACCAACCAGGACTTCACCGACGCTATTGACCGCGTAATCGGGGGCTTGGAGAAGAAGAACAAAATCATCAGCCCCGGCGAAAAGCGCATTGTGGCCTACCACGAAGCCGGCCACGCTATTACCGGCTGGTTCCTGGAGCACTGCGACCCGTTGGTGAAGGTGAGTATCGTGCCGCGTGGCGTGGCTGCCCTCGGCTACGCCCAGTATTTGCCCAAGGAGCAATTTTTGTATAATACTGAGCAGCTGATAGATGAGATGTGCATGGCCCTGGGCGGCCGCGCCGCCGAGGAGTTGGTGTTTGGTAAAATCTCGACCGGCGCGCTGAGCGATTTGGAGCGCATTACCAAAATGGCGTATTCCATCGTAACGATGTACGGTATGAACAGCAAGCTCGGCAACGTGTCGTTCTACGACTCGAAAGGCCAGAATGAGTACGGTTTCTCCAAGCCTTACTCGGAAGCCACTTCACAGATGATTGACGAGGAAGTTCGCACCATCATCGAGCAAGCCTACATCCGCACTAAGGAGCTGCTGACCGAGCGCCGCCACGAGCTGGAGGTAATCGCCAAGGAGCTGCTGGAAAAAGAAGTGTTGCTGCAAGATGACCTGGAGCGCTTGGTGGGTAAGCGCCCCTTCGGTGGCCAAACCAACTACCAGGCCCACATGGCCGGCACCGACCGCTCCGAAACCGCCAGCGAGGTGAAAAACGAGCACCCCGGCCTCCCGCTGGGCGACGACCTGCCCGAGATACACCTGCCTGGCCAGCCCGAAACGGAAGCCGTGTAGGGGCGCGTCGCACGCGCCCGGACGTTAGCAAAAGCAAACGGCCAGTTTCCATCCGGAAGCTGGCCGTTTGTCTTTGTTAGCGTCAAGCGCTGGTGGCTCAATGAACGGGCGCGTGCGACCCGCCCCTACCTTTGCCGCATGTCTTCTCCCCGCGATACCATGCTGGCGCGCATCCGTACGGCGCTGGCCACTGGCCCAGCCCCGCTGCCGCCGGTGCCCGATTGGACCGCGCCGGTGCATCCGGCCTTGCCAATAGCCGACCTGGCCGTGACGTTTGCCGAAAGCTTTCGCCGCGTGGGAGGTGAGTTTTTTTATGCCGAAACCCCGGCGCAGCTGGGTGCCGAGCTGCGCGCCTGGCTGGCCGAGCGCCTGCCCGCCGGGCAGCAGTTCTACGTGTGGGAGCCCGCCATGCAGGCGCTGCTGACCGCCGCGCAAGTCCCATTTCAGCCCACGGAGGCCGATTTTCGGTTGCAGGCGGCCGTGGGGCTTACCAGCTGCGAGGCTTTGGTGGCTCGCACGGGCAGCGTAGTGGTGTCGCCGGCCACGGCCAGCGGGCGGCGCCTCAGCATCTATCCCGACCAGCACCTTGTGCTGGCCCGGCCCAGCCAGGTAGTGGCCGAAATTGGCGATGCGCTGCGCGTGGTGCAGGCCCGCTACGGCGCGCAGTTGCCCTCCATGCTTTCGCTCACTACCGGCCCCAGCCGCACCGCCGACATCGAAAAGACCCTCGTGCTGGGGGCCCACGGCCCGCGCCGGCTCAGCTTATTTTTACTGGAAGATGACGCCGATGCTGCCTGAGCTGCCGCCGCAGGCGTTGGCCCCCGGCCAGCGCGTATACTTTGCCTCCGACTTTCACTTGGGTGCGCCCGATGCCACTGCCTCCCGCGAGCGCGAGCGCCGCATTGTGCGCTGGCTCGATGAGGCTGCTAAGGATGCGGCCGCCATTTACCTGCTGGGCGACGTATTCGACTTTTGGTTTGAGTACAAGCACGCTATCCCGCGGGGTTTCAGCCGCTTGCAAGGCAAGCTGGCCGAGCTTACCGATGCGGGCTTGCCCATCACGCTCTTCACCGGCAACCACGATATGTGGATGTTTGGCTATTTCACCCAGGAAATGGGGATTCCGGTGCTGCGCGACCCGGTTTCACAGCGTATTGGTAATCAGTATTTTAATATTGGGCACGGCGATGGGCTGGGGCCGGGCGACTTTGCCTACAAGCACGTGCTGCGGCCCTTATTCAACTCGCCCGTGACGCAGTGGCTGTTTGCGCGCCTGCACCCCAACCTGGGCATTGGCCTGGCCAGCCGCTGGAGCCGCCACTCGCGCCTCCAAAACGGGGCCGCCGATGCCACGTATTTTGGCGAAGATGAGTGGCTGCTGCAATACTGCCGCGAGCTGGAAAAGCGCCAACACCATGACTACTACGTATTTGGCCACCGCCATTTGCCGCTCGACGTGGCCGTGGCACCAGGCAGCCGCTACGTCAACCTGGGCGAGTGGGTCAATTATTGCTCCTACGGCGTGTATGACGGTAATGAGCTGGTTCTGCGGGAGTTTAAGGGGTGAATTGGGAATGAGGAATGAAGAATTAAGAATTAATGCTAAGCGCAGCAAAGGAAAGAGCTGGTCCTATTTAGCATTGCTTCATTCTTCATCCTTCATTCTTTATTCTCAATTCGCATCAGCGCAAACCGTGCCGAGCGCCGCCTCGGTGGCCCCCGCCGCCCGCGTGGCCCCGGTCGAAATGGCCCCGGCCGGCAAGGTCGGTAACCCCAATGCGCCCGCGCCGGCCGCAGGCACCTGGGCGCTCGTCAAAACCCTGGCGCTGCCCAGCGCCGGCGCGGCCTCGCTCGACCGGCGCGGCGTGCTCTACCTGGCCGACCAGGACAACAACCTGCGCCAATTGGGCCGCGATGGCCAGTCGCTCAATACGTACTCGCCCACCCAGCCCGGCCACGTGGCCGTGGTCGAGGCCTGGAACCAGAACAGCCTGCTCGTTTTTTACGACGACCGGCAGCAGGTGCTGCTGCTCGACCGCTTTCTGGCTCCGCTGAGCGAAATCAGGCTGGCCGACTACGTCGATGGTACCGTGCGCACGGCCACCCTGGCCCCCGACGGCCTGCTGTGGCTGCTCGACGAAAGCGCCCTGACCTTGCGCGAGTTTGACCCCCAGGCCCTGCGCGTGGTGCAAAACACGCCGCTCGACCTCATCATCGGCCGCAGCCGGCCCGACTTCCGCTTCCTGCGCCAGTACCAGAACAACCTGTATTTGGTAGACCATACCAGCGGCATCTTCGTATTTGATAACCTGGGCAACTACCGCAAGAAGCTCCTCTTTACCGGCTTGGATTTCATCACGTTCCGGGGCGATGAGCTGGCGTATCTGAGTGGCGGCCAACTGCACTTCTTTCACCTTTATAACCTTACCGAGCGCACCCAGCCACTGCCAGCCGGCCTCGATGCAACTACCGTACGCCAAGTGCTGCTCGACGACCAGCGGGCGTACTTCATTACTACCAAAGGCATCAGTATTTATCAGCTCTAGCGGCGGCTGAATGCTTGAGCGTGAACAAATAACTATAACTGCCGGCCAGTGTGAGAGCTACTTAGACGCTTAACTAGCTTAGTGTAACAAAGTTGCGTAGAGGGAAAAAGTAGGCAGAACAGGCAACCAGGCGCCGGGGCGACCGTTAGGTTAGGAAAATTCTTCCACCCCTTTTCCCTTGTTCCATGAAAGCATTGATGTTTCACGGCCCGCGCAACGTCAGCGTCGATACCGTTGACGACCCCATCCTGAAGGACTCGCGCGACGCCATTATTCGGGTTACGAGCACGGCCATTTGCGGCTCCGACCTGCATATCTACAACGGCTCGCTGCCCACCAAGCCCATGGTGCTCGGGCACGAGTTTATGGGCATTGTGGAGGAAGTGGGCCGCGGTGTGGGCAACCTCAAGCGCGGCGACCGCGTGGTAGTACCCTTTCCGGTGGCCTGCGGCAGCTGCTTTTTCTGCAACCACGAGCTGCCCGGCCACTGCGAAAACTCCAATCCCGACCACTACGGCCCCGAAGGCGGCCTGCTGACCCAAAAAGGCGGCGCGCTCTTCGGCTACACCGACCTCTACGGCGGCTACGACGGCGGCCAGGCCGAGTTTGTGCGGGTTCCCTACGCTGACTTTGGTCCGCGCAAAGTGCCTGATTTTCTGAGCGATGAGCAGGTATTGTTTCTGACCGATATCTTCCCGACCGGCTATTCTGGCATCGATTGGGCCGAGGTGAAGGGCGGTGAGTTTATCGCCATTTTTGGGGCCGGTCCGGTGGGCATTATGGCCGCCAAAAGCGCTTGGCTGCGCGGCGCGGCGCGCGTAGTTATCGTCGACACCCAGAAATACCGCCTCGACAAAGCCAAGGAAACGACCCGCTGCGAAACCATCCTCTGGGAAAGCCACGACCAGGTAGTGCAGCTAATCCGCGACATGAGCGAGGGCCGCGGGGCCGACGTGTGCGTCGATTGCGTGGGCTTTGAGCCCGACCGCAACCTGCTCGACCGCGCCAAGGCCGTAATTAACCTGGAGAAAGGCTCGCCCAAAGTTATCGAAACCTGCATGAGCGCTGTGCGGCGCGGCGGCGTAGTGTCGGTGCTAGGCGTGTACGTGACCACCAACGACAACTTCCCGGTAGGGCAGTTTTTCGACAAAGGCATCAAGCTGGTGGGTGGCCAGGCCCCGGCCCACCGGCACATCGACAAGCTGTTGCAGCACATTATCAAAGGTGAAGTGGTGCTGGACGACATCATCTCGCACCGCTTGCCGCTGAGCCAGGCGGCGCACGGCTACGATATTTTCCGCCACAAAAAAGACAACTGCCTGAAAGTAGTGCTGCGCCCCGGCGAATAAACAGCCCTAGTAAGCCTGCAGGCCCGGTTGCTGCCCTCGAAAAAGGGGTGCGCAACCGGGCTTTTTTATGGGAGACTTATCTTGCTGACTGGTACTGTGCCCAAGCTGAATAGAGTAAAATTTACTGGAATTGATGTTGAAAGAATACACGTGCGCCTCGCTGTATAAGCTATTGTTGTTGAGTGGGTTATCCCTGGTTGAGCTGGTACCGGTGCAAGCGCAGCAAGCCCAGCAAGCGCAGATAGCCGCCCCGAAGCTGGCTCCCGGCGTGGGGGAGGGGCTGCGGCGCGGTACTGCCCGCCAGGTCGTGCGCCTGCGGGTGCGCGACGCGGCGGCGTTTCGGCAGTGGGCCAGTCAGCAAGTGCCAGCTATTCAGGTAGTTGCTGCGCCGGCCAGTGCAAATGTGCTAGTAGTTAAGGGCTTATCAGATAAGCAGTTAGCTAGCCTGGTCGCTTCGCCTTTGGTGGAGTTTGTAGACCAGCCCGACCGCCCGGCCCACGACGAGCGCCTGCTCGGCGGGGCCGACCTCACGGCCAACGGCCTGCGCGCGGTGCAGCGCCGCTACCCCGCCCTCACGGGTCAGGGCTTGGCAGTCAGCATCAAGGAAAACCCGCTGGATGCCACCGACCTCGATTTTCGCGGGCGGCTGCTGAACACGCCGGCCGGCACGGTTATCGAGTCGGTGCACGCCAGCATTATGGCCACGCTCATTGCGGGCAGCGGCAGCTCGGGGCCGGCCGGCGAGGGTGCGGCCCGGCAGGCGGGCATCGCCTCCTCCTCCTACGCCAACCTGCTGCCCGACGCCAACGCCGACCTCACCCGCCTGGGCGTGAGCGTGCAAAACCATTCCTACGGCACGGGCATCGAAAACTACTACGGCCTCGAAGCCCAGGGCTACGACCAGCAAACGCGGCAGCTGCCCTACCTGCTGCACGTTTTTTCGGCGGGCAACGTGGGCACCGCGGCCAGCCCCAGCGGCCCCTACCAGGGCCTGGCCGGCGTGGCCAACCTCACCGGCCAGTTCAAGATGTCGAAAAACTCGCTGGCCGTGGGCGCCACCGATGCCCTGGGCCAGGTGGCGCCGCTCAGCTCGCGCGGCCCTGCCTACGATGGCCGCGTGAAGCCCGAGCTAGTGGCCTACGGCGACGCTGGCTCGTCCGATGCCTCGGCCCTGGGCTCGGGCGCAGCGCTGCTGGTGCAGCAGGCCTACCGCGACAGTCAGGGCGGCGGGCTGCCACCCGCCGCGCTCGTGAAAGCCGCGCTTATCAACAGCGCCGACGACGTGGGCCGGCCCGAAGTGGATTTTGTGGCGGGCTTTGGCCAGCTCAATGCCTTGGGCGCGGTGCGCACCGTGCTGGAAGGCCGCTACCGCGCCGGCACTGTGGCGCAGGGCACGGACCAAACCTTTGCCCTGCCCGTGCCCGCCGGCACCCGGCAGCTGAAAGTCACCCTCACCTGGACCGACCCCGAAGCCACCGCCAACGCCCCGCGCGCCCTCGTCAACGACCTCGACCTGGAGGTGCTGGCCCCCGGCGGTACCCGCTGGCTGCCCTGGGTGCTGAGCGCTTTTGCCAACTTCGATTCGCTGGCCCTGCCCGCCCGCCGCCGCGCCGACCACCTCAACAACGTGGAGCAGGTGACCATCGGCCTGCCCACTGCCGGCACCTACCAGCTGCGGGTGCGCGGCTACGCGGTGCCCAACGGCCCGCAGGCGTTCAGCCTGGCCTACGAGGTGGTGGCGCCGGGCTTCGAGTGGCTGTCGCCCAATGCGTTGCGCAACGTGCGGCCCGGCCAGCCCACGCTGCTGCGCTGGCGCTACGCCGGCCCGGCCGCCGCTGCGCGCCTCGAGTACCGGCCCATTGGCCGCGCCGCTTGGCGTGTTATTACTTCCAGCGCTGACTTAGCTCAAAAGACGTATAGCTGGGCGGCTCCCGACACGACCACGCTCGCGCAAGCGCGCGTGGTGGTTGGCAACCAGGCGTTTGTGTCTGACACCTTCGCGCTGGCCCGGCCGCTGCCCGTGCACGTTGGCTACGTGTGCCCCGACGAAACCCTGCTCACCTGGCCCACCACGCCGGGCGCTACGCAGTACCAGGTGTATCGCCTGGGCGCTACGGCCCCCGAGTCGCTGCAGCTCGTGGCCGATACGCTGCTGCGCGTGGCGGCCACCCGCCAGGCCGGCCCCTACTTTGCCGTGGCCCCGGTGCTGGGCGGCCGGCTGGCCGAGCGCGGGGCCACCGCCAACCTGGCCGAGGCCGGCGTGGGCTGCTACGTGCGTGCGCTGCTGGCCCAGCAGCCCATTACCGATACCGCGCGCCTGGTATTGTCGCTCGGTACCCTGTACCGGTTGCAGTCGGTGCAGCTGCAACGCCTGGGGCCGGCTGGCTTCCAGACTATCCAAACGGTTAATCCTGTTAATCAGCTCACTACCTTATTTACTGACCCAGCGGCCACCACCGGGCTCAACCAGTACCGGGTGCAGGGCCAGGATGCGGCCGGCCGCGCCTTTTACAGCGAGGTGGTGGCCGTGCAGGTGGTGCGCCGGGGCGAGCTGCTGGTGTTTCCGGTGCCCGTCGTGGTTGGCCAGGACTTGCAGGTGGCCGGCGAGCCAGGGGCCACGCTGCAAGTAGACCTCTACGATGCCCTGGGCCGCCACGTCCGCACGGCCTCCGTCAGCGGGGCCCTCAACTTGGTCAGCACCAGCGACTTGCGGCCGGGTGTGTACCTGCTGCGCGCCACACCCACCACCGGGGGCGGCCCCGCCCGCACCCGCCGCGTAGTGCTGGTAAACTAGCCTGCTGCTCAGCAAAAAGCCCCCGCCTGCTCAGCAGACCGGGGGCTTTTTAGTTGATTAACTAACTTTAATACAGATAGTTGAGCGCGACTACGTCGTTGGCGTTGAAAGGCCGGTCCACGTTCGTGCCCACGCAGGCCAGCATCCAGGAATTGGGGTCGGGGGCCGACGGCGTGCCCGGAATCAGGATGGCACCCACCCCGGCAGTACCCTCATTATTGCCTTGGCCTTTACGGCCGCAGCTGTAGGCGCGGTTCATGTAGTCGGTGTGGCGGAAGCCGATGCAATGGCCCATCTCGTGCGCCATGATAGTGGCGATGGCATTAGTTGTCTGGTTGCCAATAACGCTGGGCACCAGCGTAAAGCCGGGCGCGGGGTTGCCATTGGTAGGGAAGCCGCCCGACTGGCCGAGCACGCCTGGCCCCAGGTTGGCAGAATATTTCACGGGCAGGTCGGCAGTGCCCGACGTAATGCGCGTGAAATGCAACTGCAGGTTGGCGGCGTTATAGCGGCGGATGGCTTCGTCGATGGCCGTCACATAAGTAGCCGGAAACTCGGTTGACAAGTTGACGGTGAGCGTGCGGGGCAGGCCCGTCACCAGGTTGGTGGTGCGGTACTGCTCATCCGAGCCTACGCGTAGAAACGTGCGGTCGGGCGTGCTGGCCAGCAGCTCCGGTGTTAGCAGTATGTCGCCCTCGGCCAGGTAGCCACCGGCCACGGCTTTCAGGTCGCTGGTGTCGAAGCCCAGCGCCTGCACCTGGGCCGTTACCCCGGCCGAAATAGACTGCGGCTGAGTTGCCGTGTCCTGTGACTTCTGGCACCCGGTAAGCGAGAGGGCAGCCCCGGCCCCGAAGGCCAGCAAAGTAGAAAGTTTAAACATGAGCTTGGTTTGGTTAAAGGGAGGTGAAGCGCAGCATACGTTACCAAATGTGCACGTAATTTATTGATAGGACAGCATTTGCATAGTAAATGCCTGTATTTTATACATCGTTAATCAACCTGAAGATATATACTTGAAAATGAGCCTCATATTCTGCGCTAATAAGCAAAAAATCCCCGGCCTGGAAGCAGGCCGGGGATTGATTTAGGCCAACTACGCTATTAATAGAGGTAGTTGAGGGCTTTCACGTCGTTGGTGTTGAACGGGCGGTTTACGCCGTTGCCCACGCAGGCCAGCATCCACGAGTTGGGGTCGGCAGCCGAAGGCGTACCGGGGATGAGCACGGCGCCTACGTTGCTGGCACCCTCGTTGCTGGCGCTACCGCCGCAGCTGTAGGCGCGGTTCATGTAGTCGGTGTGGCGGAAGCCGATGCAGTGGCCCATCTCGTGGGCCATGATGGTGGCGATGTAGTTGGCGTTCGTGCTGTTAATCACGCTGGGCACCAGCGTGAAGCCGGGCGCGGGGTTGCCATTGCTGGGGAAGCCACCCGACTGGCCGAGTACGCCCGGCCCCAGGTCGGCAGAATACTTCACGGGCAGGTCGGCGGTGCCCGAGGTGATGCGCGTAAACTTGAGCTGCAAGTTGGCCGCGTTGTAGCGGCGGATAGCCTCATCAATGGCCGTCACGTAAGCCGACGGGAACTGGGTCGAGAGGCTCACGGTGAGCGTGCGGGGCAGGCGGGTTACCAGGTTGGTGGTGCGGTACTGCTCATCCGAGCCCACGCGCAGCAGCGAAGGGCTGGCGGCGCTGGCCAGCAGCTCGGGCGAGAGAAAAATGTCGCCCTCCACGAGGTAGCCACCATCTACGGCTTTCAGGTCGCTGGTGCCGAAGCCCAGGGCCTTTACCTGGGCGCTTACTTCTTGCGAAATGGCCGTCGGCTGCGTAGCCGTATCCTGTGACTTCTGGCAGCCTGCCAGCGAGAGGACGGCACCAGCCCCGAGGGCCAATAATGCGGAAACTTTGAACATTGGTTTGGTTTGGAAAAGGGTGTAGAAAGGGTGAAACTTGTTCCCAAATGTGAAGAGAATTTTGGGGCTAACAATTGGCAATAGTACAAATGCCTAAATGTTACACGTTTGTGTAACTATGTTGCTTTTGTATTATGATAAGGTTAAGTATAATTTTCAGTATGAGGTAAACAGCCCGTAACGCCGTTATAACGCGCCAAATTATGAAAATGAAAGAACACCGGGAAGTGTATTTTAGCCAGTGACCCACTTTTACTAGTTACTTGCTTGCGTCTAGTAGAATTTCTTTTTAAATTTTGAAAATTTTAAACATTTGAATTAATAGATTTTTTATGAGGACAATATATTTTCTTTTTACCTTGCTGATTTCAGTGGCTGTGAATGCGCAGCCGATGGCCGTGCTGCCGGCCACCGTGACTACGCTGGCCGGCACGGCCGGCCGCAAAGGCAGCGCCGACGGAACCGGGGCCGTGTCGCAGTTCTATTTCCCGCATAGCATCGCGGTCGATGCGGGTGGGGTAGCCTACGTAGTGGATATGGATAGCCACACTGTTCGCAAAATCACGCCCGAAGGTGTTGTAACCACCTGGGCCGGGCTGGCGGGCCAAAAAGGGAGTGCCGATGGCACAGGAGCCGCGGCACGGTTTCAGTCGCCGGCCGGTATTGCGCTAGACAACGCTGGCAATCTGTACGTTACTGATGCAGGTAGCCATATTATCCGTAAAATAAATTCCGCTGGGGTAGTGACTACGCTGGCTGGCAGCGCCGGCCACAAAGGCAGTGCCGACGGTACTGGCGCGGCGGCGCGGTTTAATGCGCCGCACGCTATTGCGGTGGGCGCGGGCGGCATAGTGTATGTGGCTGACACGTATAATCATACCATCCGGCAGATTACCGCCGCAGGGGCAGTGACTACGCTGGCCGGCCAGGTGGGGCACAAGGGCAGTGCCGATGGCGTGGGGCCCGCCGCAGGGTTTGCCTACCCCGCCGGACTGGCTGTGGATGGGCGCGGCGCGCTGTACGTAGCCGATAATGGCAACCATACCATCCGGGAAGTGTCGCGGGCGGGCACCGTAACCACCCTGGCCGGGCAGGCGGGCCACAAGGGTATTGCCGACGGGCGGGGAGCCAGCGCACAGTTCAATGTGCCTGGCAACTTAGCCATTGGAGCCGATGGCGTGCTCTACCTGGCCGATTATTTTAATTCAACTATCCGCTGCATCACGCCGCAGGGCGAAGTGACCACTTTTGCCGGGGTTCCCAGGTTTTGGAGCAGTCAGGACGGCCCCCGTGCTGAAGCCCACTTTAAGTGTCCTTTTGGCGTGGCAATTGGCCCCACTGGCTGGGTATATGTAGCGGATAGTGGCAACCGTACTATTCGCATTATCCGCTAGTAAAGGGGGCGAAGAGGGGAGTTGACACTTCCACGCAGGCTTTAGTAAGGGCTACCCGCTTGCCTCTTCAAATCGGTTATCTTTGTTAGATTCCCCTTTCGTGCGGCCCTTTTGTGCGGCTGCCTCATTTATATAGCTTTCAGCCTCATGGCTTGTACTTCTTGTTCCTCCGGCGGCGGCTGCTCTACCAGTAAGGTGGGCGGCTGCGGCTCCAAGGGTGGCTGCTCCTCGGGCGGCTGCACCCGGCTCAACGTCTTCGACTGGCTCGCCGACGTGGACATGCCCAGCGACTTTCGCGGGTTCGACTGCGTAGAAATCCGCTTCAAGGGCGGCCGTAAAGAGTTTTTTCGCAACGACAAGCGCCTGCCCCTCGTCACGGGCGACGCCGTGGTGGTGGAGGCCGCCGGCTCGGGCTGGCACCTGGGCCACGTGAGCCTCAAGGGCGAGCTGGTGCGCCTGCAAATGCGCAAAAAGAAGGTGCCCACCGATTCGCGCGACATCCGGCCCATCCTGCGCGTGGCTACCCCCGACGATGAGGAGCGCTGGCAGGCCGTGCGCGACCTCGAAAACGGCACCATGT
>CAXTFI010000098.1:0-17725 GCA_964243255.1 uncultured Hymenobacter sp. | reverse complement strand
CGCGGATGTGGGGCGGCAGGGTGTCCTTGCCCATGTCTTCCTCAATCCAGCGCGAGGCGCTTTCAATGCCCCGCAGCGGGGCCTTGAGGTCGTGCGATACTACGTAGGCAAACTGGTCGAGCTCCTGGTTGCGGCCCTCCAGCTGGCTGATGTTCTGGTCGATGGTGCGCGCCATGGTGTTGAGCGCGGTGGTGAGCTCGGTTACCTCATCCTGCTCGGTGTCAACCAGTTGGGTTTTGTAATTGCCGTCGGCCAGCTGGCGGGCCATTGCTATCATGCCGCGTAGGCGGCGGGCCAGCAGCCGCACAATGTACACGGCCCACAGCAGCCCAAACACCAGGGCCAGGCCGGTGAGCAGGCCCGACAGCCGCTGGGCCCGCACAATACTATCGGTGAGGCGCTGGCGCTGGGCCTGGCGGTTGGCAAACTCGGCGGCGTCGAAGTTGGCCATTTGAAAGCGGATGGCATCCATGAGCTGCTTGCCCGCCAGGCCCTCCACGAGGCGGGCGTGGGGCATGCCGTTGAGGCCTTCCAGCTGCGGGGCGCGGGTGCGGGCGGCGCGCTTCTCGCTCACCATCAGGTGGGTGTAGGTGGCCCACTGGGCAAACAGGTGCTGGGTGGTGTCGAGGCGCTGGCGCTGCTGGGGCTCGTTGGCCAGCTCCTCGCGCAGCGAGCCAAAGCGGCGCAGCAGGTCGCGCTCGCCGGTGTAGTAGGGCTCCAGCATTTCCTCACTGCCCAGCAGCAGGTAGCCCCGGAAGCCGGTTTCCATGTCGATGATGCTGCGCAGCAGCGTGGTACCATCGGCCGAGGTGCGCTGGGAGGCCTCCACGCGCTGCGAGTTGCGCAGCACCTGGCCCGCCAGGCGGTAGTTGATGGCTACTACGGTCGCAAACAACCCCAGCAGCAGCAGGAAACCGGCAAAAAGCTTGGTAGTAAGGTTCAGTTTCATGGTTGCCCGGCGCGCGCCCTCACGCCTGGGCAGTACGCAGTTTGGCTTCCATGGTTTGCAGCAGGGCCAGAATGCTATCGGCCAGCACCTGCACCTCGCCAAAGCCCGAGAGCGCCTCCTCGGGCCGGCCCGAGATACGCAGGTCCATGAGCCGGTTGGCTTGCTGGTGAATGAGGCGGTGCTGGCGGTCGAGCTCCGCGATTTCGGGCAGGTGGCGGTAGGCGCCCTGGCGGCGGTCGGCTATCCACTGGCCCAGGCCGCACTGGTCGGGGTCGCGCAGGGGGCCTTCCTCCTTGGTGTTGCCGTGCAAATAGGAGCGTAGTCGGGCCTTAAACGAGAAGTGCTTGACAAGGGCAGACTCAAAATCCTGTTTGATAGCTTCGGGGCTCATGCGGGCAAAGATAGGCGGCTGGCCGGGGCATTGCACGGGTGCGAAGTAGCTTTGTGGCCGCCCAGCCCGGCCGGCTGGCTTCGTGCCCACCCCGCCTTTTTCATGGAAGATACTTCGCTCAAAACCGTTGCCCTGCACGCCACCCACCAGCAGCTGGGGGCCAAAATCGTCCCGTTTGCGGGCTACGCCATGCCCGTGCGCTACTCCTCCGACCTGGAGGAGCACCACACCGTGCGGCGCGCGGTGGGCATCTTCGACGTGTCGCACATGGGCGAGTTTCGGCTGCGCGGCCCGCAAGCCCTCGACCTCATTCAGCGCACTACCAGCAACGACGCCAGCAAGCTGGTGCCCGGCAAGGCCCAGTATTCGTGCCTGCCCAACGCCGAAGGCGGTATCGTGGACGACCTGCTCGTGTACATGCTCGCTGAGGAAGATTACTTCCTGGTGGTCAACGCCTCCAACATTGATAAGGACTGGCACTGGCTGCAAAGCCACAACACCCAGGGCGTGGAGCTGGAGAACGTGTCGGACCGCCTCAGCCTCTTTGCCGTGCAGGGCCCCAAGGCTGCCGCGGCCCTGCGCACCCTCACCAATGTAGACCTGGCGGCCATTCCGTACTACAGCTTTGTGCAGGGCACGCTGGCCGGCGCGCCGGGCGTCCTCATCTCGGCCACCGGCTACACCGGGGCGGGCGGCTTCGAGCTGTACGTGCCCAACGAGCACGCCGCCCAGGTGTGGGCGCAGATTATGGAGGCCGGTAAAGAGTTTGGTATCAAGCCGATAGGCCTGGGCGCGCGCGACACGCTGCGCCTCGAAATGGGCTACTGCCTCTACGGCAACGACATCGACGACACCACCTCGCCCCTCGAAGCGGGCCTGGGCTGGATTACCAAGTTTACCAAAGACTTCACCAACAGCGAAGCCCTCAAAACCCAAAAAGCCGCCGGCGTCGCGCGCAAGCTGGTGGGCTTCGTGATGGACGGCCCCGGCGGCCTGCCCCGCAGCCACTACCCGCTGGTAGACGCCAGCGGCGCGCCCATCGGCGAGGTTACCAGCGGCGGCCAGTCGCCCAGCCTCAGCAAAGGCATTGGCCTGGGCTACGTTAAAACCGAGCTAGCCACGCCCGGCACCCAGATTTTTGTGCAGGTGCGCGGCAAAAACCTGTCCGCCACGGTGACCAAGCTCCCGCTGGTGCCCGGCACGGAAGAGGTGTAGTGGTGGATTAACTATCTGAAAAAGAACGTCATGCAGACCGAAGGGAAGCAGCTCGCTCGCATCGTAGAATCAGTATTCCAACGGTGCGAGCGAGCTGCTTCCCTTCGGTCTGCATGACGTTCTGCAGAACTCCTTGATAAGCAGTAATTTATGAAGCTTGACGTTTGCTTTTCCCCCGACCTGCTGCCGCTCTACGACCTGCGCGGCCGGGTGGCCGTTATCGTGGATGTGCTGCGCGCCACCAGCACCATCGTCACGGCGCTGGCGCAGGGCGTAACGGAGATATTTCCGACCGCTACGCTGGAGGAGTGCGCCGCCCTGGGCCGCGACACGGGCTGCATCACGGCGGCCGAGCGCGACGGCGTGGCCGCCGCTGGCTTCGACCTTGGCAACTCGCCCTTCGGCTTTCTGGATGGCAAAATTGCGGTGCGGGGCCGCGCCCTGGCCATCAGCACCACCAACGGCACCATGGCGCTGCGCCGCTCGCTGGCCGCCGAGGCCATTGTGTGCGGGGCCTTTCTTAACCTGAGCGCCGTGGCCGACTTTGTGGTGGCGCAGGGGCGCGACGTGCTGGTGGTGTGCGCCGGCTGGAAGGGCAGTTTCTGCCTGGAAGACAGCCTCTTTGGCGGCGCGCTGGCCGAGCGCCTGGCCCCGCTGGGCTTCGACATTGCCTCCTCCGATGCCGCGCTGGCCGCCCTGCACCTCTGGCAAGACGCCCACCCCACCTGGCCCGACTACCTGCTGCAATCGGCCGCCGTGCGCCGCCTCAACGCCCTGGAGGCTCACGACGACTTCACGTTTTGCATGAAAGTTGACACCCACCCCGAAATCCTGCCGCTCTGGGATGGGCAGAAGCTGGTGAAAGGGTAGGAGACTGGTGAGGTAATTGTGAGGGCGAACCCGCTCGAACGTAACAGTTCTGCCCTCAACCCTCTCTCCTTCAGAGAAGGGGCCGGGGGGGCGAGGCGCCCCGCGGAGGGCGACGAGGCCAGCACGTATCAGCCCTGGCCTTAATATGCTGACCAGCCTATTGCCCCGCCCCGGTTAAGCTGCCGCGGCTACCGGGTAGCTGGCCAGGTCGAGGGGGAGGCGCAGGGTAAATATGGTGGGCTGCCCGGCCGCCGAAGTTACCTCCAGCGTGCCGCCGTGGCCTTTGGTTATGATGTCGTGGCTGATGGACAAGCCCAGCCCGATGCCCTCGCCCGTGGGCTTGGTGGTGAAGAAAGGCTGAAACACCTTGTGCTGCACGCCCTCCTGGATGCCCAGGCCATTGTCTTCCACGCTAAGCTCGGCCTGCGCGCCGGCCAGCCGGGTGCGCAGGCGCACGGTGGGCACGTAGCCGGGCTCCTGCCCGCGCAGCTGGCGCTGGCGCACGGCGTAGAAGGCGTTGGTGAGCAGGTTGAGTAGCACCCGGCCAATGTCGGTCGCTACCAGCTCAAACGGGCGCAGGCGGGGGTCGTACTCGGTAAGCAGCTGGATGGTGGCCCCCTGGTCTTTGGCGCGCAAGCCGTGGTAAGCCAGCTGCAGGTACTCGGCGCAGAGGGCGTTGAGGTCGGTGGGCTGGCGCTCGCCGCCGCTGGTGCGGCTGTGCTCCAGCATGTTGCGCACAATGCCCGCCGCCCGCTGGCCGTGCTGGTCTATTTTTTGGAGGTTGTCCTTCAGGTCGTCCAGCAGCTCAGTGGCCAGCGCCGGGTCGGGGGTGGGGGCCGCCTGCTCCTGGGTTAGCTCCTCCACCAGCTCGATGCTGACGCCGGCAAAGTTGGTCACGAAGTTGAGGGGGTTCTGAATCTCGTGGGCCACGCCGGCCGTCAGCTCGCCCAGGCTGGCCATTTTCTCGCGCTGAATCAGCTGGCTCTGGGTAGCCTTGAGGGCCAGCAGAGTGCGGTCGAGGGCGTCGCGCTGGCTGGCGATTTCGTTGTTTTTCTCGTTTAGCCGGCGGTTGGCGCGCTGCTTGAGCACCACGTTGCGCCAGAGCAGGCCGGCCAGCAGGGCCACTCCGCCCAGGCCCACGAGCAGCGCCAGCAGCTGCTGGCGCTGGCGGGCGTTGCGCTGGGCCTGCAGCTGGCGCGTTTTGGTGAGCAGCGCAATCTGGGCCTGCTTCTTATCCAGCTCGTAGCCGTAGCGCAGGGCACTGGTCTGGCGCTGGGTTTGCTCGCCGGTCAGGGTGTCGTGGTAGGCCCGGTAAAGCTGCTGGTAGCGGTAGGCCGGCGCGTAGTTGCGGCGGGCGGCGTAGGCCTGGGCCAGCACGTCGCTGGCATCGCGGATGTTCTCTTTGTTGCGGGTTTGCTGGCCCAGGGCCAGGCTGTGGCGCGCCAGGGCAATGGCGCTATCGGGCTGGTGCGTAGCCTGGTACACCTGGGCCAGCAGCAGCTCGGCAAAGGGCAGGCTGTAGGTATCGTGGCCCGCCAGGGCCTGGGCGCGGGCGTGCTGCCCGTGCGCCTTGGCCGGCCCGTAGCTCCCTTGCAGCCGGTACACGTCGGCCAGGTTGACTTCGTTGATGTTGGCGTTCATCTGGTCGTGCTCCTGGGTAGCCAGCTGCTGCGACCGCTGGAAGTAGCGCCGCGCGGCCGGCCAGTTTTTTTGCTTGGTGTAGAGGGTGCCGAGCTCGTTGAGCATCGTCATCGTCACCTGCTGGTCGTGGGCCTGCTCGCTGCTGCGCAGCGCGGCCGTGAGGGCGGGCAGAGCCGCCGGGTAGTCCTCCAGCCGGGTGTAGACGGAGCCCAGCGTGGCCTGCAGGCGCCGCTGGGTTTGCTGGTCGCCGGCCTGCTCGGCCAGGGGCAGGCCCTGCTGGCCGGCCGCCAGGGCGGGTGCGTAGTTGCCCTGAATCAGCTGAATGAGCATCAGCTGCAGGTAGCTGCGCCCCTGGCCCCGGCGGCTGCCCGTGCGGGTAAACAGCTGCAGCGCCTGCTGCGCGTAGCGGCGGGCCGCCTCGTAGTCGGCTTGCCGGCGGGCCAGGGTGCTCAGCCAGAGCAGCGCCCGCCCCTCGCCGGGCACGTCGTGCAGCTGCTGGCTCAGGGCCAGGGCCTGCTGGGTAAAGGCCTGGGCCTGGGGCACATCGGTGGCCGCTAGTTCCTCGGCCAAGGCCATCAGTCGGCGCGCCCGAACGGTATCGAGGGGTGCCGCGGCCGCCAGCAGCCGGCGCAGGCTGTCGGCCACGGGCGTGCGGGCCAGCAGCGGGGCCGGCGCCAGCAGCAGCCACCAGGCAGTGAGGAAGATGCAATACTTCATGACAGTGGCAGCGCGTGGGAGGGGGTGGGCTGCCGGCGGGAGCATTCCAGCGGGCAGCTAGTAGGCGGGGTGCCACTAATGTAGGGTTTTTGGTCGATATATGCCTTGTAATTAATGGCTTAGGCGGCTGATAGGCGGTGTTAAGCGGGTAATGCGCACGTAGGCGTGCCCAACGAGGAGCGGGCTAGGTTGCGTAGGGAGTTCTTGCCTGCCCTGCCTGCCTTAGCTTTCCTGCCGGCCGCCGCCTGTTGCGCGTGTGGCCGCGCGCCGTACCTTGGGAGTATGCGGCGCTGGTGTTTCCTCTTGCTTGCCCTGCTTGCTGGGTACCTGGCTGCGGGGCAAGCCGTGCCCTACGGCCACAATGCGGCGGCCGGGCACTACCTGCCGGTGCGGGGCATCCGCCTCTACTACGAAGCCTACGGCGCGGGCCCGCCGCTGCTGCTGCTGCACGGCAACGGCGGCAGTATCAGCGCCTTTGCCCACAATATTCCGTTTCTGGCTCAGCACCACCGTGTTATCGCCGTCGACAGCCGCGCCCACGGCCTGTCCGTCGATGCTGGCGACTCGCTCAGCTTCGAGCAGATGGCCGACGACTGTGCCGCCCTGCTCAGGCAGCTACACCTCGATTCGGCCGACGTAGTGGGCTGGAGCGATGGGGGCATTACGGCCCTGCTGCTGGCCCTGCGCCACCCGGCCCAGGTGCGGCGGCTAGTGGCCACGGGCGCCAACCTCTCGCCCGACTCGCTGGCCCTGACGCCGGCACTGTGGCGGCAGCAGCAACGAGGCTACCAGGAAAATAAACGCACGGTTTTTACCGACCCCCAGCGGCGCAACGAGTGGAAGGTTTTTCGGCTGGATGTGTTGCAGCCCAACGTTCCGTTGGCCGCCCTGCGGGGCATCCGCGCGCCCGCCTTCATCATAGCCGGCGACCGCGACGTGATTACGCTACCCCATACCGTGGCCATCTATCGCCAGCTGCGCCGGGCCTGGCTCTGGGTTGTGCCCAACAGCGGCCACGCCACCTTGCAGGAGCACGCCGCCGCCTTCAATCAGCACGTCGAGGCCTTCTTGCAAGCCAAAACGATTCCGGCGCTGGCCCACTAGGGGGTAGCCCTTGCCCTTCGTCCACCCTACGCCGCGCGGGCGGGGCGGGCCCGCGCCCCGCCGCTCTCGACGGGGGTGATGCGCAAGTTTAGCTTCTGCTGGTGGCGCAAAACGGTGAGCACCTGAAAGGCGCCAATGCGCTCCTGGGTCAGGAGCCGGAACAGGTCGTCGGCGCTGGCAACCGGCTGGTCGGCGAAGCCGATAATGAAGTCGCCTTCGCGCAGCCCGGCCTGGGCGGCGGGCGAGCCCGCCTCGACCCCCACCACAAACAAAGCCTGGCGGGTAGGCAGCTGGTGGAAGCTGACGACCCGCGGGTGCAGGGCCACTTGCTGGGTGCTCAGGCCCAGGTAGCTGCGCCGCACCCGGCCCTCGCGCAGCAGCGCCGGCAAAATGGCCGTGGCCGTGTTAATGCCGATGGCAAAGCACAGCCCCTGCGCCCCGCGAATGGTAGCCGTATTTACGCCCACTACCTGCCCGTCGGCGTTGAGGAGCGGGCCGCCGCTGTTGCCGGGGTTCAGGGCGGCGTCGGTTTGCACGATGTTGTCGATGAGGCGGCCGGTGTCGGTGCGCAGGGTGCGGCCCAGCGCACTTACCACCCCACTCGTGACGGTATGCTGAAAGCCGTACGGGTTGCCGATGGCAATGACAAGCTGACCGATTTGCAGGGCCGCCGAGTCGCCCAGGCGGGCCACCGGGTGGCCGGTGGCCGGGGTTTGCAGCAAGGCCAGGTCCGAATCGGGGTCTTCGCCCACCAGGGTAGCCGGGTAGTCGGTGCCATCGACAAAGGTGAGGCGGATGGCCTCGGCCCCCTGCACCACGTGGCTGTTGGTGAACACGTAGCCATCGGTAGAAAATAAAAAGCCCGAGCCCGTGCCCGCCGGGGCCAGCTTTTGCTGCTTGTCTTTTTTGCGAACATCAACTTTGACGACAGCGTGCTTGGCCGCTTCTACGGCCGCAATAACAATTTGCGAGTAGGCATCCATGAGGAGGGAAGTAATGGTGGCGGAAGTCCTTGCCAGGTTGGCAAAGAGCTGGCCGCTAGACTTTTGCCGTCATTCTGGCAGCTGGGAGCGCCCTCCGCGGGACCTCACCAGAACGCACCGGCCCTGAGAGCCAGGTTAACAATTGCCGCAGTAAGCACAACCCGTGGCTTAGCAACGCAATAACCAAGCAAGAAAACCCAGTTAATAACCTCTTCTGGTAGGGTAGCGCGCCCCGAAATAGCAGGCTGTCGGCCCCAAATAAGCGCCGAAAAGGGGGCATCCTGCGTAAGCCTATGCACTGACTGTCATTTTTTTAAATTCAGTTGTCATGGCTACCCAACCGCCCCGGAAAACCGGCCGGCCCCGCCGAGATATTGTGGTCATTGGGGCCTCGGCCGGGGGCGTAACCGCGCTGCTGGCGCTGGCCAAGACCCTGCCGGCCGATTTTCCGGCCCCCCTTTTTGTGGTGCTGCACGTGGCCCCCGACTCGCCCAGCCTCATGCCGCAGCTGCTGAACTCGGTGTCGGCCCTGGAGGCCCGGCACCCGCAAAACGGCGAAACCGTGCGGCCGGGCGTTATTTACATGGCCCCGCCCGACCACCACTTGCTGCTGGAAGACGACCGGGTGCTGGTGGCGCGGGGCCCGAAAGAAAACCGGTTTCGGCCCTCCATCGACGCGCTGTTTCGCTCGGCCGCCTACACCTACGGGCCCCGCGTGCTGGGCGTGGTGCTCACCGGCTACCTCGACGATGGCACCTCCGGCCTGTGGAGCGTGCAGCGCATGGGCGGGCTGGCCATTGTGCAAGACCCCCACGATGCCGAGCAGCCCGCCATGCCCACCAATGCGCTGGAATTTGTGGAGCCCGATTATATCGTGACCCTGGCCCAGCTGGGGCCCCTGCTGGTGCGCCTCACCCTGGAGGCCGCCCCCGCCAAAACGCGCCTGCCCGCCCCCCAGCTCGACCTGCTCAAGGTGGAGCTCACCATTGCCAAGCAGGGCGGCGGCTTTGAGCTGGGCATCATCGAGAAAGGCAAGCTCACGCCCTTTACCTGCCCCGATTGCCACGGTGCCCTAACGCAACTTATTGAGGGTAATCTAGTTAGGTATCGCTGCCACACCGGCCACGCCTACACCGTAAGCGCCCTGCTCAGCGAGGTAACCGAGTCGGTAGAGAGCATGCTCTACCAGGCGATGCGCGGGCTGGAAGAAACCAAAATGCTGCTGCACAACCTGGGGGTGCACTTTGTGGCGCACCACAAACCCGTGGTAGCGAGCCTGTTTTTTGAGAAAGCGGAGGAAGCCGGCCTGCAGGCCCAGGTGGTGCACGAGTCCATCCAGAAACAGGAAGCCTTGAGCGGCGACTTGCAGTTTTATCCCAAAAAGCTGAAGTAGGTCGCTAATTTTCTTCTTGACAACTAGCGGCTTAATACGTTTTTTTACTTATGCCCAACTCTATGCCTCCTGCCGACTCGGGTGCCCCCGCCGAGGCCACCACGCCCAGCCAGCAGCTCGATGCCCTGGTGCGAGACGCCCCGGCCGGCCTGGCTAGCTTAGCCGGCGCCGCGCACCTGGTCACGGTTACCAACCAGCTGTTTCGGCAGCTGTTTGGGGGCCGGCCCCTGGCCGGGCTCCGGCTAAGCGAAGCGCTGCCCGAGCTGCAAAACCAGCCTTTTTTTGCGTTGCTCGACGAGGCCTACCGCACCGGCAACACCTGCCACGGCCACAAGACCGTAGCCTTTCAGGCTGCCGCCGCCCGCGGGCCCATCTACTTCACGTTTATGGCCCAAGCCGTGCGCGACGCCGCCGGAGCGGTGAGCGGCCTGCTGCTGTTTGCCTACAACGTGACTGCTCATGTGGAGGCGCAGCAGCTGGCCGCCGCCACCCCGCCGGCCGGCACCGCCCAGCAGTTGGCCACGGCCAATGAGGAGCTGGCCACGACCAACGAGGAGCTGGATGTGGCCAACGAGGAGCTACTGGTTGCCAATGAGGAGCTGCGGATGGCCAACGAGCAGCTGGTAGTTGCCAACAGCCAGCTGCTCAGCTCCAACGAGGAAATTCGCACGCAGGCCGACGAGCTGCGCCGGGCCGGGCAGGCCGTGCGCCGGCTCAACAACGACCTGGCCCTCACCAATGCCGGGCTGGTTGATACCATCGCCGACAGCCTCCGGGCCACCGAGTTTGCCCGCGCCGAGGCCGAAGCCCAGCGCCAGCGCCTGCACCGGCTCGTGGCCGAGGCCCCCGCCCTGATTGCCGTGCTCACCGGCCCCGACCACGTGGTGGAGCTGGCCAACGACGGCTTTCGGGCCCTGTTTGGCCACCGCCAACTAGTGGGCCGGCCCTGCCGCCAGGCCGTGCCCGAGTTGGCCGGGCAGCCCTTTTTTGACCAGCTGGACCAAGTGTACCGCACGGGCGAAACCTGCACCGGCACCGACGTGCCCGTGACGCTGGACCGCACCCACTCGGGCCCGCTCGAGCACCTGTTTGCTACCTACATCTTTCAGGCCACCCGCAACGGGGCAGGCCACATCGACGGGCTGCTGATTTTTGCCTACGAGGTAACCGAGCAGGTGCACGCCCGGCAAGAGCGGGAGGCCAGCGCCCGGCAGCGCCAGCTCGTGACCGATGCCCTGCCCGTACTCATCTCTTACGTAGACCAGGCGCAGCGCTACCAGTTCAACAACCAGGCCTATGAGGTGTGGTTTCACCAGTCGCCGGCCGCCCTGCGGGGCCAGCGCGTGCGCGAGGTGGTAGGCGAAGCCGCGTACGCGGCGGCTGCCCCCTACATAGCGCGGGCGCTGGCCGGCGAGCGGGTCGACTTTGAGGCGCGCATGCCCTACCGCAACGACCTGGTGAAGCACATCCGCACCAGCTTTGTGCCCGATGTGCAGCAGCAGCAAGTAGCTGGTTTCTACAGCCTTGTCAGCGATATTACAGAGCAGGTGGCCGCCCGCGCCGAGCTAGAGCGGCAGCAGCAGCAGCTGCACGCCTTATTTATGGCCGCCCCAGGGCCCATCGTTATCCTGGAGGGGCCCACCCTGGTTTTCTCGCTCGTGAACCCGGCCTACCAGCAGATTTTTCCTGGCCGCCAGCTGCTGGGCCAGGCCCTGCTCGCCGCCCTGCCCGAGCTGGCCGACACGGCCATTCCCGGCTGGCTCCACCAGGTGTACGCTACCGGCCAGCCCCACGTGGCCGAGGAGCTGCCCCTGCAACTGTCCCGCCACGCGGCCAGTTCGCTGGAAGAAATCTACTGGACCTTTACCTACCAGGCCCGCCGCAACGCCCAGGATGCGGTAGATGGGGTCGTGGTTTTTGCCCACAACGTGACCAGCCAGGTGCAGGCCCGGCGGGCGGCGGAGGCCCACCGCCAGCAGGTAGAAGCCCTTAACCAGCAGTTGGTGGCCCACAACGAAGCCTTGGGCGATACCAACCAGCACCTGGCGCGCACCAACGTAGATTTGGACGCCTTCGTCTATACAGCCTCCCACGACCTGCAAGGCCCGCTCAACAACCTCGACGGCCTGCTACGGGCCCTGCGCGAAGAGCTGCCTCCTTCCAGCCAGTCGGTCCCGGTTGCCCACATTCTGGAGCTGCTGCACGAGTCCGTCGAGCGGTTTCAGCACACGCTCACCCACCTCAGCGCCATTGCCCGCGCGCAGGCCGAAGCCGGCCAGCCGGCCCTGCTGGTGCCCCTGGCCGACGTGGTGCGCGACGTGCTGCTGGACCTGGCCCTGCCCATTGCCGAAGCCGGCGCGCAGGTCACGGTGCAGGTAGACGACTGCCCGGCCGTGCGCTTTTCCGAAAAAAACCTGCGCTCGGTAGCTTATAACC
The DNA here is from genome assembly GCA_964243255.1 of uncultured Hymenobacter sp. Lineage (GTDB taxonomy): Bacteria > Bacteroidota > Bacteroidia > Cytophagales > Hymenobacteraceae > Hymenobacter. The sequence goes on along the minus strand of CAXTFI010000098.1, from coordinate 6,026 downwards.
TGCTCAGCAATGCCGTGAAGTACCGCCACCCCGACCGCGTGCCCCAGGTGCGCGTGCACTGCCGCACAGACGCTCACTTCTGGGTGCTCGAAGTGCAGGACAACGGCCTGGGCCTGGTGCTGCCGCCCGGCCAGCACACGTTTGGCCTGTTTCAGCGCTTCCACACCCACGTTGATGGCTCGGGCGTGGGCCTCTACCTGGTGCAAAAGCTGGTAGAAAACGACGGCGGCCGGCTGGAGGTAGCCAGCCAGCTAGGCCAGGGAACCACATTTTTCGTTTATTTCAAACGCTAGCTGCCGGGTAGGCAGTTAGTAGAAAACACCGCGAGCTATCCTAACCGGAAAACTGTAAAAACTAGCTTTTCCACTTCTGGGCAATGCGCAGGGCAGTTTCCAGCATGTGCGGCTCCCAGGTTTCCAGCTGCCAGGCGGTAGCGGCCAGGGCCGACGCGTGCAGCTGCTGCTGCGCCTCCTCCACCGAAGACGCCGACTCCAGAATGTGCGCGAGCTGTGCCTGCTGCGCGTGCAGCTGCGCATCCTCCGCCACCGGGCCGGGCCGATGGGGGTGCAGGGGCAAAAACAGCTGCTCGGGCGGGCGGGGCCAGCCCTGCCGGCGCTGCTTCACCAGCCGCGCCAGGCGACGAAAATCGTGGCGAAACTGGCGGCGGCTGGCCTCCGTTTTCAGGCCGCTGCCGAGCTGCTCCAGCACCACGTATTTCAGGTGCGGGCACTGGGGCATGGTGCGGGCCAGCAGCTGAAACACCTCCTCCGGCACGGCTTCGTCGTGGGTGTCGCGGCGTATTCTTTGGCCGGGCACCAGTGCCGAGTCTTCCCAGCTGCCGCCCGAAATATGGATTTCCCGCACCCGGTCGAGCGGGTACAAAGCCAGCAGCGTTTCGTACGAAACCGAGAAGTTATGTAGCTGACAGTAAAGGTTATGCAAATCCAGAATCAGGAAGCCGTTCACCGGCTCCAGCAGCTTTTCCAGAAATTCGCCGTGGTGCTTCACCTCGTCCAGCGAGTAGGCGAAGGCCAGGTTTTCCAGCCCCACCGGGCACCGGCAGGCCTCCTGAATGCGCCGAAGCCGGTCTTGCCCAATGCGCAGCGTGGTAGGCGTGTACGGCACGGGCAGCGGCGCGCCCGAGTGAAAATTCTGGCCCGTGAAGGAGCCAAAGTGCTCGGTGATGTGGCCGAAAGAAAACTGCGCCGCCAACTGCTCCAGGTGGGTTAGCCACTGCTGCTGCTCGGCCGTCCACCTGCCCGAGAGCAGCGAAAAAAACACGCCGTGCCCGAGCAGCCGGTTTTGCGCCGAATAAGTGCTCAGCAGCTCGGCAAACCAGCCCGGCAGCTGCTCGGCCCAGTAAACCGTATCAAACGACCATTCAATGGCTTCCACCCGGCCTTCGGCCAGCAGCGGCAGGGCCGCCGCCAGAATATCGGCATCGAGGTTGCAGGCGATGGCCGCCAAAATACCGGGCTCTTTGAGCACAACAGCTTGATTGATAAAGTGTTGATGGGAGGCGCAGGCGTTTTTAGCCCGCAGAAGACGCCGAGGCTTGTGCAGAAGTCCTTGCGCAGAAGTCGCAGAAGCAGGCGGCCGCTTTGCGCAGTAATCAGCCCATGCCGCAGGCCGGGCAGTTGGCCGGCGTTTTGGCCGCTTCCTTTTCGGCCTTGGCCCCTTGCTCGCCCTTGGGCGTGGGCTCGCTGCCTTTTTTGCAGCCAGTGGCCTGCACGGCCACGCCAACCAGGATGGCTCCGAGTAAAGCTTTCGGTAATTTCATAGGACGCGGAGAAAAGATGGGTGAAATCTTTATGAAGATTCGGCCACGGCCGCCAGAGTTGCATCCAGCACCCGAAATAGCCAGGGCTGCTTTCTGATTGACATAATTTCCCTGTGGGTACCTGATTAGCCTAACGCTAGGCCACTACCTCAAACTCCGCTACTGCCTCGCCCAAATCCAGGACCTGCACACCCGGCAGCGCGGCCTGAATGATGCTGGCCCCGGCCGCTGAGCGGTAGCCGCCGGCGCAGTGCACCAGCACGGGCTTATCGGTGGGCAGCTCGCCCACGCGCTCGCGCAGCTCGGGCAACGGAATTAGCAACGTATTGTCAAACAGCGGTTTATCTACCTCATTGTGGTTGCGAATGTCCAAGATGGTGAACTGCTCGGGGTGCTGGCGCACGGCGGCCACGTCTACGGTGGGGCTGGTGGCGGGCTGGGTAGCGGGGGCCAGCAGCGCGCCCTTCACGTTGCCCTCGTAGCCGATTTTGGCCGTTTTGCGCAGCACGGCGTCGAGCTGAATCTGGGTGTCGGCCAGCAGGTAAAACTTCTCTTCCGGCCCCACAATCGAGCCGAGCCAGGTTTCAAACTTGCCGCCATCCTGCAGGTTGAGGGCGCCGGGCAGGTGGCCGGCCCGGAACCTGGCGGCCGGCCGGGTGTCGAGCAGCAGCACGCCCGCCTCCAGGGGGGCGGCGGCGTGCAGGCGCGGCACCGCCCGAATGCTGTCCTCAAAGTTGGGCGCGCCGAGCTTATTGAGCTGCACATCGTGGCCGAAGTACTTGGGCATAAACGGCTGGTCGGCCAGCAGCACCCGCACGAACTCGGGCTCCGACATGGGTTGCAGGGCGTAGTTGGTAGCCAGCTCCTTGCCAATGGTACTGTCGAGGTCGGGGCTGCTGGTTTTGCCGCACAGCGAGCCGGGGCCGTGGGCGGGGTACACTTTGGTGGCGGGGGGCAGGGCCATCAGCTTTTGGCGCAGGCTGTCGTAGAGCTGGGCGGCCAGGGCCGCGCGGGTGTGGCCGCCGGCGGCGGTGGCTTCGCGCAGGTCGGGCCGGCCCACGTCGCCCACAAACAGGGTGTCGCCGGTAAACACGGCGCGGGTTTGGGCCAGCTCATCCAGCAACAATACGCTGATGCTATCGGGCGAGTGGCCGGGGGTGTTGAGGGCGTGCAGCTCCACGGTACCCAGCTTGATGCGGTCGCCGTCGTCAAAGTCCTTGTGCGGGTAGCGCGCGCCCGTTAGCTTGCTGCAATAGATGGGAGCATCGGTTTCCTGGGCTATTTCCAGGTGGCTGCTCACAAAGTCGGCGTGGGGGTGCGTCTCAATCACGGCCACTATCTCGGCGTCGTGCTCGTCGGCAAAGTCGTAGTAGGGCTGGGGGTCGCGGCCGGGGTCGATAACGGCTACCTGCCGCCCCGCCCGGATGGCGTAGGAGGCATGGGCCAGGCCCTTGTCATAAAATTGCTGAATCTGCACCGCGGGGGTGCTACTACTGGGAAGCGGCATGGGGTACGTTGGCAGCGGACGAGCTAAAAGTCTGATAATCGGGCTGCCGGGGTAGGTGATAAGGTCAAATATAACGAGCCGGCCCAATACTATGGTTGTGGTTTGGCCCCGCTGGCAGCGGCCGGTCCCTAAAAAAGCGCCGGCTTGGGGCCGGCGCTTTTCGCGACTAGCAGCTGAGCCCGGAGGCTAGCTTTTGGCTTTCGTTTTATCGCCGTGTCCTTTGTGGTGGTGCTCTTTCTGCATAGCCGTGAGCTTGCCAAACTGGGCGGCGCTGAGCACGCCTTGCAGCTGCTGCTGGTACTTGGCGCGGCCGGCCTGCATTTCGGCGTGGCGGGCTTGGCGCTGCTCTTTGGCGGGGTACTTGGCTTGCAGGGCCTGGCCTTCCTGGGCCTGGGCCAGCAGTATCTGGCGCACCTGGGGCTGCTGGGCCGCCGTGAGGCTCAGCTTCTTAGTGAGCATAGCCGTGTGGTGGTCGGCGCGCTGCTCGGGCGTTTGGTGCTGGCCCAGGCGGTGCCCGCGGTGGGTAGGCAGCTGGGTAGCGGGGGCAGCAGGAGTAGCAGGAGTAGTCTGCGCAAAGCTGGCAGTGGCAAAGGCCAGCGCGGCCAGCAGAAACAGAGTCTTTTTCATAAAATGTTGACTAAAAGAATGTTAAGCAGAAAAGGGAGAGAAAAAACAGGAAGCGCGGCCGCGCTGGCTCCGGGTATCAGGGCAGTTGCAAGCAGCAGGCCAAACGGCCGCCACGGCAGCAAAAAGCCCCCTCCACGTCGATGGAGAGGGCTTTTTTATAGATGAAGGGGTGTCAGCTATCAGTTATCAGTCATCAGTTATCAATCGCTGGCCTAGTTAACCTAGAGTGTGTGGACAGTAAGTAAAGAGAACGTCATGCTGAGCTTGTCGAAGCATCTCTCCCGCTTCGTTTGAGCGGTTCAACGAAGCGGGAGAGATGCTTCGACAAGCTCAGCATGACGTTCTTTTTTGTTTAAAAATGCATTGGTGGCTAAGTGTCCACACACCCTAGTTAATAGAACGTTGATAACTGATAACTGACTAATTGCCTACGCCGGCTGTGGTGTGCAGCTGGCTGATGCGGGCGGCCTTAAGCTGCTGGTAGCGGGCGTATTGCGCGAGCGTGAGCACCCCCCGAATCAGCTCGTCCGACTTGGCGCGGTCGAAGGCCATGGCGGTGCGCAGGGCGGCGGGGTCGTCGTGGTGGGCGGTGAGGTCGGCGTCCATGTGCTGGCGGGTCAGCAGCAGCACCTTCAGCAGGCGGGTGCGCTGGTCGGGCGAGAGGCCCAGCTCCTGGCTCATGCGCTGGGCCTGGCTGGCCACGGCGGCCGGCACGCCCGGCGCGGGCTGGGCCTGGGCGCTGGCCGCCGTCAGGGCCAGCCAGGCCACGAAAAAAAGATTCTTTTTCATATTAAGTAGAGGTAAAGCAAGGTGGCAAAAGTAGGTTGCGCAGCCGCAGCTGGCGGGGCAAAAAGGGGAGGGGCCCGCCGGTTTGGCAGCGCTGGTCCGCCCGGTGCAAAGGCCCGGCCAAACCAGCGCTGGCGCCGGTCGCAAAGTTTAGCGTATTTTCGGCCCGGCTGACTATCGCTCCGCTGTAATTCAACGCGAAAAACCCGTTCCTATTACCTCCCTCTACTCGTTCTCTTAACCCCTCCTGCATGGCTAGTATTTTTGCCAAAAAACCGCTTGCCCAGCTGCTGGGCGAAGCCAACTCTACCGGGCACGGCGCGCTCAAGCGCACGCTGGGCGCGGGCAACCTCGTGGCGCTGGGCGTGGGCGCCATCATCGGGGCGGGCCTGTTTGTGCGCACCGCCAACGCGGCAGCCCAGGCCTCGGGGCCGGGCGTCACGCTGGCCTTCGTGCTGGCGGCCTTCGGCTGCGTGTTTGCGGGCCTGTGCTACGCCGAGTTTGCGGCCATGATTCCGATTGCCGGCTCGGCCTACACCTACGCCTACACTACCATGGGCGAGTTTGTGGCCTGGGTTATCGGCTGGGCCCTCATCATGGAGTACGCGCTGGGCGCGGCCACCGTGTCCATCGCCTGGAGCGAGTATCTCAACAAGCTGCTGGAAGTCTTTGGCACCAGTATGCCGTACAATCTCAGCCATTCGCCCTTCGAGCACGCCGTTATCAACGGGGTGACGCAGCACGGCCTCATCAACCTGCCCGCGCTGCTTATCATTGTGATGCTGAGCCTGTTGCTGGTAAAAGGCACCCAGGAATCGGCCTTGTTCAACGCCGTGGTGGTGGTTCTGAAAACCCTCATCGTGCTGGTTTTCATTGCCGTAGGCTGGCAGTTCATTAACCCCGCCAACCACACGCCCTACCTCATTCCGGCCGATGCCGTGGTGAAAAACGCCGCTGGCGAAGTAGTGCGCACCTACGAGGGCTGGAACAAGCACGGCTTTGGCGGCATTATTGGCGGCGCGGGCATCGTGTTCTTCGCCTTCATCGGCTTCGACGCCGTGAGCACGGCCGCGCAAGAGGCGCGCAACCCCAAGCGCGACATGCCCATCGGTATTCTGGGTTCGCTGGCTATTTGCACGGTGCTCTACATCCTGTTTGGCCACGTGCTGACGGGCGTAGCCAGCTGGCGCGAATTTGCCGACCCCGCCCTGGGCGGCGAGGCTAGTGTGGCCTATGCTATTCGGGCGCACATGCCCGGCTACGGCTGGCTAGCTACGGCCGTCACGGTCGGTATCTTGCTGGGCTTCACCTCCGTTATCCTGGTAA
>CAXTFI010000097.1:0-17943 GCA_964243255.1 uncultured Hymenobacter sp. | reverse complement strand
TTAATCAATGAGCGAGAAACGAGGTTCGAACTCGCGACCCTCAGCTTGGGAAGCTATGGGCCTTGCTGTACAGTTAGTCACTTATGATGCCTGGCGGTATCGAAAAAGCCGTTTATAGCCTCCCAATCCTATTGACACATATCATCAATGCCTCGCTTTTTACTACATTTGTGTAATTCGTCGTGTAATTTATTTCGAGCGGATTACACAACATGGCGAAGACAACGGAACATAAGGAGGGCAAGGCAATGGTAAAGGTGGTGTATTACACTACCAACACCCTCGTTGATGGTTCACATCCATTCTATGTACGCATTACAAAAGACAGGAAGCGTAAGTATATCGCTACCGACCTGAGCCTGCACCCTGACTATTGGGACAAGGATAAAGAGAAAGTCCGCAGGAAATATCCGGAACCGGGCCGGGAAAAACTGATACGGAAATTAGCTGAGTGGGAGGCCAAATACAGCGAGGCAGCAGTTTCCTTGGCAGAGGCGGATGAGCCGCACGACGCGCCGGCCGTAGCTGCTAAAGCCATTGAGGGTCGCAAGGCCGCACGGCGGATAAAGCTGCTGGCCTACTGCGACGAGTTGAGGGCAGGTTACATCAAAACCGGGCAGGTCGGTAATGCTGGTGTATACCGCGACCTTCGCAACCAATTGGCAAAGTTTGTAGCCGCTGAAAATAATACGCTATCTCCCCCCACCGGGCGGGGTCAATCTGAGGCATGGGCCTCTTGGCTGAGCCTTTACGATATACCACTAGACCGGGTAAACGTGAACTTTTGCCACGAATGGGAGCAAACGCTGCGGGCCACGGGTATGAAAGAGAACACCTTGTCATTTAGGTTTCGGACTCTTAGGTCGGTGCTTAACCAAGCCATTGCGGCGGGGCTGGTAAAGGCCACGGCTTATCCTTTCGCCCGAACAGTGGCTGAAAAGCACAAGCTCCAAGTTGGCAAATTTGATGTTAGTACGGCTAAGAGGGCAATAAGCCGTGACGAACTGCGCCGACTAGAAGCCTTACAACCCGTCAACGAGCGGCAGCGCCTAGCTAAGGACATGTTTATATTCTCATTTTATGCAGGGGGTATTAATTTCGTAGACTTGGCGCAATTGCGCTGGCGTGACCTGAGCGGTAAAGCGGTTGGTACGGGCTACCCTGAACGACTGAACTATGTGCGGCAGAAAACCGGCGGCAAATTCTCATTGCGACTGTTAGCACCTGCCGCTGCTATTGTGGCATTCTACCGTCCCTTTACCTACGCCACGCTGGCGAGCTATGTATTCCCGGTGCTTGATGTGACTCAGCACATTACCCCACACCAAATAAAAAACCGATTGCATAAGGTGCTAGGGCAGGTTAACAAGGAGTTGAAAGAGCTGGGACAACAGGTCGGGATTGCCACTCCCCTTACCACATATGTGGCCCGCCACACCTTTGCCACCACCCTAAAACAAGATGGTAATCAAACCGCCGTGATTTCCCAGGCGATGGGCCACAAGTCGGAGGCCGTCACAGCCGTGTATCTCGACAGCTTCGCTTCTGACTTGGTAGATGCTGCATATGAAAGCCTGCTTTGAGAGCGGCGAAAAAGTTTTGCTTGCTCAGAAATATCAAAAAAAAGTACGCTAGCCACCGTCGGACCTTTGACATATGCTTACCGGCAACTATTACTCATCACTCAACATCTTCTCCGGTAAGCGCAGTTAATGCAAACAAACCAATTTACCGTGAGCGTCAGCATCGCTCAACTAGTCGCCGAGTTTCGCGCCATCGTGCGTGAAGAATTAGGCGCGCTCCTGCAAGTCCCTCACACCGCGCCCACGGACGCGGTCGGGGGAATCGAACTTGCAATGGAAATTACCCGCCTCAGCAAATCACGCATCTACGCCCTAGTGCAGCAGCGAGGCATCCCGCACAGCAAGCGCGGCAACAAATTGTACTTCAACCGCGCCGAGCTGATGGTCTGGGTTGAAGCAGGCAAGCGGCAGGAGAAATAAATGCCTGCCACGCTGTTGACGCCCAACGGCCAAAGTGACTTTGCAGAGGTGACGACTTCCCGCAAAGCCACGGCCACCGAAGAGCACGAGGTTTCCACTCCGGTCCTCCTTCCCTTCCTCACCACCCACCTCGCCGACCTAGCCACCACTGCAGAGGCATCGCCGACTCGGATTCGCACGGCCGCCGCCCGGCTTACTGCTGCCGCCGACCTGCCGCCCCTGACAACGCTGTTTGGTCCGTTGTGGGAAACCCCCGGCATTGCGATTCTAGCTGGGGATACCGGCGTGGGCAAGAGTATCCTCGCCGTCCACATTGCCCACCTCGTCTCCTCCCATACCCCCGAACTGCTGGGCTTGCACTGCGATACGACGGAGCCGGTCCTGTACTACGACTTCGAGTTGACGGACCGCCAGTTCGCCAGACGATTCGACGGCTTCCCGTTCACGGAACACTTCATCATCGGCGACACGAACCCCGTGGCCGACGACGTGGCCTCCTTTACCTTCGAACACATCGCGGCCGACCTACACAACACCAAGGCCCGCGTTGTCATCCTCGACAACATCACTGCGCTGGCGATGAAGACGACCGCCGACGCCGATGTCAGCATGGGCATTATGCGGGGCCTGAAACGGCTGCAAAACGAGTTGGGGGTCTCCAGTCTCATCCTCGCCCATACCCCCAAGCTCCCCCCGGGGATTCCACTTTCGCTGAACAGCTTGGCCGGCAGCAAGCACCTGTCCAACTTCGCGGACAGCGTGTTTTTCATCAGCAAATCCGCCCAAGGGCCCCAGGTGCGCTACCTCAAGCAGGTGAAGAACCGCACCAGCGAGGAGATGCCTGGGGTGCTTGTGTGCGAACTCGGCACCGAAGCGGGGCACCTCGGCTTCACCCTGGTGGGCCCTGGAGAAGAATGGGACCATTTAGCTGCCCCCTCGGAGGAACGGGCTGCCAAGCCGCGCAAAGAAATCGCGCCACTTAAAGCCATGCTGGAGCACCTCCCGGACCTCCTGGCTGCGCCTCAGTCGGCAGGCAATTTGGAAAAGGCGCTGGCCCAACTCTTCGATTGCAGCGAACGCACCATCCGCGACCGCCTCAAGGAGATTACTGCCACAGGCGGGTCTTACCTAATCAATCAGGAAGGCGTGCTATGCAGCGTGGAAAAAGAGGGCGTTGGGCGAGAGTGCCGGTATTGTCTACGACCAGTGACCGGCGCCAAGGAATAGTTTTCCCCTTGGTCTGACGCTGCACTGCCACCCTGAACATTGGAAGCTGGAAGCTGGAAATGCCCTACCCGGAGTGTTTCCAGCTTCCAGCTTCCAACGTGGGGGCTTTCTATTTCACGCTTCTGCCTTCCCATGCCTACTCGTGCCCCTCTTCCCTACTTCCTGCAACCCTACACCGGCACCAAGTCGCGCACGACTTGCCCTTCGTGCAGCATCCCTCGCAGCTTCACGCGCTACATCGACGCGGAGACGGGTGCTCACCTACCAGCGGAATACGGCCGTTGTAACCGAGAAAGCAAGTGCGGCTACGACTGCAGCCCCTACGCCCGGCCAGCGGCAGGTGGTCCGAGCTTAGCTGCCCAATGGTCACGTAGTGGCCATTCCATTGGCCCGGCCGTTACTTTCCGCCCTCTATCTGTTCCTGCTGCCCCGGCACTAACGATTCCCACCGACCTATTCCGGGCTTCCCTCAGCCACTACCAAGACAATGCCCTGGCCCGGTTACTGGAGGAGCGGTTTGGTTCGGAGGTCACCAATGACCTGCTGGCTCGGTTTCGCCTGGGCACCTCGACCTTTTGGTCCGGGGCCTGCGTCTTCTGGCTCATCGACCCGCAAGGCCGGGTACGGGGCGGCCAGGTGGTGCTCTACGACGAAACGGGCCATACCGTCAAGCTGCCCAAACGGCACACCACCTGGGTCCACACAGCCCTGAAAAAAGCCTGTCAGCAACGTGGTGAACAGTTGCCGGCGTGGTGGTCGCAATACGACCAAACGGGCCTTAAAAGCCCCTGTCTGTTTGGCCTGCCCCAATTGAATACGGAACCGCGCCGCAAGCCCGTGGCCATAGTGGAAAGCGCCAAAACGGCCATCCTGGCGACCCCGCATTTCCCGAACTTTATCTGGATGGCCACAATGGGCCTGAGCTACCTGACCCCGGAACGGCTAGAACCTCTGCGAGGGCGCCGCGTGGTGCTCTTTCCAGATGCCGGGGCGTTCGCGCAATGGAACCGCAAAGCTGAAGCCCTGCGGCGCTCAGGCTTTGACATCACCGTATCCCACGAGCTAGAACAACGCGCTACCCCGGCCGAGCGCCAAGCGGGCCTAGACTTGGCCGACGTAATACTCCGCGAGGCCCCAGCACAGTATACTCCGAAAGTTGAAGTAGTAAAATGAGCACTGCGGTGTGATGCTCAATCCTCGTCGTCCACCAAGTCGCCTTCCTGGTACTCTTCAAGTTCTTCCATCTCCTCTGCCTCAATCTCGTAGACGAGCAGCATTTCCTCCGACTCGTCCGTGGAGGAGTATAACCGCCGCTTCTCGATGCGCAGCCCTTGGTAGTTCGGTCCTTGGTTGTTACTCATCTGCAGGTAGTCCCCGGCCACAGGCAGGCCGCCGGTCAGGACATAAAACTGCCGAATCTGCAAGTAAATATCGTCCTGCGTTTGTTGCCACTGCTCATGCTCCCGGTGGTACTGCGCGGTCGCCTCGGCCTGGTTGAATATCACGGTCCAGTACCGTTTCCTGAGGGCATCAGCCATGCGCGGACTCCAGGTGATAAGGAGCCTCAAGTTGGGCGCGAGAAAGAAAGGGTCTTGTCTCATTTTACCGGCGGTCTTTACAAGGTGGACGATAACTGCCCCTGCACCCGTTGGGCCTGCCGGGTTTCGTAGATGTACCGCTCTACCCCCAGGTACAGCAGCACCTCGGTATGGGCGACCCCGCCCACCCGGCGCCGGGTAAAGCGCCGGTGGTCCACCTTCATTTCTAATGCCTCGACGACCAGCAGGTCCCCTACGGCCGGCAGCAGGCCGCTGGTGCGGTAAATGTCGGCCAGTACGTCCAAGGCTTGGTGGTGCCCCTGCTCCACGCCCCCCAACGCCGCATCCGCAGCCTCTGCCCAGAACTCCAGGGGGCGCGCCGGGTTGGCCCGCGCCTGGCGCTGCTGCCACTCGTCCACGAAGTCGGTGATGCGCGCCGACCAGCGGACAATCAAGGTAAAGCCGGGGGCCAGCAGCAAGGATTCGTGGTCGCGGGGCATAAGAGCAAGGGGATAACGGTGAGGCAAGGCCCAAAAATAAGGAACAGCGAACGAAATGCATCAAACATGATGCTTTTTAGGACAAGGTTCCAGCGGAGCTTGCCGCTGTGAAATACCCAGCCGGCATTTTGGCTTTTGGCCACCATCTGCGGCAGCTTCGAAAAGCACGAAAGCTCACCCAGGAAGCCCTGGCAGACTACGCCGAGATTTCCCGGCCCACCGTGCAACGCATCGAGAAAGGCGAAACTGCCGCCACGCTGGAGGTCCTGCTGGCCCTGGCCCAGGCGCTGCAAGTGCCCCTGCGCGAGCTGGTGGACGCTCCAGGCATCGACCAGATGTAAGTATCAACAAGTCCCTCCATTGTTGGACACTGGAGGTTAGTTGCATACCCCCTAGGGGCTCTTATATAAGGGGCGGGGGAGTGTAAAACGAATTGAAACGCAAATGTTAGACCCGGTACCCACTATTTTGGTTGGGTGACTTCGTTTTGCATTTCGGGGCACTCAGAAGCTACTGGGCATCCACAAGCGAGGCCAAAAACCCATCAAAACGAAGTCGGCTATTCTTGGCAAGAATAACAAAATGGCCCCTACGCGCTCTTTCAGATGTTTTCAAACGCTACGCACGGTTTTCAAACGCTACGCACGCTATAGTGGACAGTATCGCTCAAAAACGAGCCGACAAGTTTGGGCCAGCGGTATCAAGCCAAAACCCAAGACAGTATTTTTTGACTTGTCTATAAGCACGTAACAGCTATTTCAGCACTTTTGCCCAACATCATTATACCCGTAATAGAGAAAGCAAAGCGCCTGGACATAGCCTTGTTATCAGCTTTCAAGGCGCTAATCATCAGTTTATTACAATGCATTCCCAACAGAAAACGAACGATGATTTTAAATGTCAATCGTTTCATCATAAAGCGGTCTAATCTTGCCCAAAAGACATGCCTTACCCGATTGTTTTTGTAGAACAATGCCTTGATAGAAGACCACAATGATGTAAAATCCGCTATTGGTGACCAAGGAGATATGGCAAGAACAGCTATGCAGTCCGCATCCGGGTTTCAGCCAGCCATTCGGCGGCAAGGTCGAGCAGATAGGATGGCATCAGGTTAGCCTTCCGGGCACCCCACTTAGGATTGGCGGTGCCACCCCAGTTGCTAATAGCGTGGGGCAATTCAGCAGGCGTAGACACTTCGCGCTCGTGAAACAGGTAATCGACCGTAGCTAACAGCTCCATGCCCAACGGTGACTCGAAGCCTTCAATTATCTGCTTGAGCCGCTCTAAACGTTGCTTATGAGCTGGAGAAAAGTTGGCTTCGGCATAAGCCTGGACGGCAGGCATTTTCTCTGCTATCAGCACCAACTCCTCATCGCGGCGCACCTCCTTGTGTTTCATGCCGCGTAGATACACGCCATCGAGCCCATCGAGCAAAAAGCTGAGGTTTTGCGCGAACGGACCATAAGGGGCCTTTCTTACCTGCAAACGCAGGCTCTTTTCGCCTAGGCGGTGCAGGAAGTAACCCAGCTTGTTCACCTCTACCATGGTTAGGCTGAACCCCAGTACGCTATAAGCCTGCATAGCGAGCAGCATCATGGCACGGGCTTCAGTAAGAGCCTCCGACTTATTAACGGGAGCCTCGGGCACGAAGTCGGTAGGTGGATACAGATGCACCGTAACCTCGCCTTCTAATTCACGCAATGAAGCCTCAATAATCGGGTGCACATCGTTCCAATCGAGGCCGCCATTGCCGCAACCTAGGGGCGGCAATGCTACCGACTGAATCCCTTTCTCGCGCAGCACAGCCTTCAACGATTCCAGGCCGGTGGTGATGTACTCCATCCGGGATGCCTCTTTCCAGTGGCGCTTGGTAGGAAAGTTGATGATGTAGCGCGGGCCGAAGGCTTCGCCAGTTTCGGTCACAAACATCTCGCCAACCCGTACCCGTCCTTCTTTACACGCCTGCCGGTAGAGCTTGTAGTTCAACTCATAAGCCTGCCGAAACTGCAAGGCAAGCCCCTTACCCATGACGCCTTCGGTATTCACCGTATTGACGAGGGCAGCAACAGGAGCCAGCAGCAGGTTTCCTTGGGTCAGGAGCATAGATTGGTTTTCGGAGTGCAAACTACGGGAATTATCCGCGAACAGCTCGTTAGTAATACCATTTAGGAAACACCACAACCTTGAAATTCACTCCCGCCGCTGCCAACAGTGGGGTTACCCAATCAGCCATTGCCTGGTCGTACACGATTATCGCGGCGATGGCCGCAACTGGTACGTGATGGTGAACTAAAAACTCAGCCTGTTTGCGGCGCTGCCTGTCGTTATCGTCTTCAGTACGCTTCCATTGTTTCGCGGGTATTACATCCCAGTCCAATGCACTCAAGTCGGCCACGTTGTTATAAAACCGGCTCAATTGCATATACGCGTGGCCGTCGGTGAAGGCGAACGGTAAGCCCAATGCCTGCACCTGGCTTAGCTCGCTACACACGTACACAATTTCCCTTTGGGGGCGCTGTTGCGCATGATACCCGGTTTTAATTCCGAAGAGCATGGGCGAGTGCGGCCCCAAATAAAAGGGCACGTAATCATTGAGCACACCATTTGGCACGACGGGTACGGCCCGACTACCCCGCCCACTAATTAGGTCCGGGTTACCGATAACGACGGCATCTTTAAGTGCCCCCGGATGAGTAGCACAGAACATTCCCCGCTGCACGATGTCGGGCAGGTTCATATAGTGTGTGATGCGGTAGAGAACTACGCGGGCGGGGACGGTACCAGGCATTAGGTCACGAGAGGTAGGGGTATTCTAGAGTTCAGCTAGTAGGGCTGCGAAAGTGCCTCGGCGTTGAGCACCCGCTACTATTTGCTGGTCAAATACCATATAGTATTTATAGTTGGAGCCGGCGGCGGTAGCCCATGCAGCGCCCAATCGGCGCTTGTAGGCGCTATCGGAGTTGTCGCGGTCGTCGCCCTTTGTTTCAATGAGCAGAATCTTGCCGCTAACCGTCTGCGCTATAAAGTCGGGGTAATGGTTGGCGATTGGGCCATTGAGGCGGAAGCCAGCAGGAGACGTAGCGGGATTGCGGGTCCAGAACACTACATTATCGGCGTCGTCCAGCATTTGCATCATGGCCTTTTCTAGATTGTTGCCATCGTCCTCACGCTCGTATAGAGAGCGAGAGAGTGGTAGGCCCGGACGCAAGGCCACACGGCGGGCGGGTAGGGCGTAGCCAGCGGCCGTGCGCAATGTACCGGTATCGAGTTGGCGGTTGAAAGCGGCTACAGCATATTCTTCCGTAAAGCCAGCAATGGCATCGCGCACCACAGCAGCGTAGCGGCCGGGCTGGTCGAAGGCATCACGCAGCTGTTCCGTGTCGAAGGGCATGAGCAGGCGGTCGAGGTAAACTCGCAAGTCACCTTCTGCGATGGGGCGCAATGGGCGGCTCAACAGCTTAGTCAGCTCCGATACAACGGCTTGGCGCTGGCTGGCCTGCGAGGTGCTGCGGAAGTAAGCCAGCAGCGGCTCGCGTAGCTGGGCATCGGCCTTGCGTATTGTAGGCGTATAGGAATGGTCGGCACGTTCTTCGAGGTCCACCACGCGCAAGGCTTCGGGCAGTTGAGCGAAGCTGAGGTCAGTGCGCTGCTGGTCCAGGCGGAAGCCTTTTAATAGGTGCTCCTTACTGAGCGGCATTTCCTGCGCAAAGAGGCCGCCGGGGCCAGGTACTACGAACTCTGGCAGACGTAGAGTAGCAGCGGCAGCGCGTACGCTTGCCCGCATGGGGTAAGTATGTGCTTGACTGGCCACGGGGCTGGGGTCGGTGCTAGGGTCGGAAGTAGCGGCGGCAGCGATGGCCTCGGCAGCTATAGCAGCAGAGGTAGCTTGAGCTTCAATATCGGCTACAGCACGACCTGCTATGGTAGCTTCGGGGGTAGCTTCTATTATAACGGGCGGAGCAACAGATTGCGTCTCGTCGTGCGCCTCATCACTGGCTAGGGTGGTGACGGGTACTAGGCGCAGCAGGTCAAAATCGTCGGCCGGGGACGGGGCTGGAGCGGCAAAGGCTAGCGTGCCTTGTTCGCCCTTTCCTACAGGGGCAGCGGGTGCTTCGTCTAAGTCAGGGGTTTCAATTGCCCGGCAGTCGGCGGCGGTGTAGCCAGCCAGTTCTAGACCCTGCACGATGTTATCGAGCGTCTTGCTGAACTGGTCGGATGCCGTAAGCACGTAGCTGCAATTCAGTAGGCGCTCGGGGTGGGGCGTGGCGTGAGGCTGGCGCAGCACACGGCCCAGCAGTTGCTCTACCTGCACGGCGCTGTTGCGGTTAGCCAGCGAAGCCAGAATATAGGCAAATGAGCAATCCCAGCCCTCTGCTAGCGCGTTCACAGTGATGATGTAGCGCACCGGGCAGCTAGCGGCCAGCAAGTTCACGCCCTTTATTTCGTCGCGGTCAGCCGTCTTAATTTTAATTTGCTCTTCTGGTATGCCCATCTTTAAGAGTGCGGCCTTCACCTTGTCGAAGTCTTCGCTATTGGCATTGGCGCGAGACTCGGCTTGCAACAGCACAATGGGCCGCACTGCGTAAGTGCCCTGGTTACGGGCTGAGGCACGAGCCAGCTTCTCTAGGCGGGCCTGCCAGAGCATGGCCGCGTTCAGCACGTCCTCTTTGCGGTGCAGGTTCTGCACCACTACGGGTAGCTTCACCATGTGCTCCAGCTTCAGGGCCTGGGCGCTTACCAAGCTCAACAGATTGGATGCCGGGCGAGGCGTGGCCGTCAGTTCCAGCACGAAACGGGGAGCCAGGGCCACCAGCATCTTTTCGCTGAGGGTAGTTTTGGCATGGTGGCTTTCGTCGGCCACTACCACGGGGGCCAGAGCGCGTAATACGTTCATGGTTGCCGTGGCGTCGGTGGGGGTACCGTCGGGACGAGCAATGGGCGCGGGAAGATGTCCGGCGAAGGCTGACACGAAAGGTAGATGGGCCGAGTTCTCGTCGTAAGCCTTGCGGTTGTCGGGGTCAGTAGTGCGCAAGGTATTCAAACTAAGCACTGCCACGGTTAGCTGTTCACCTTGTGCAGCGGCAAGCAGGCCACGCCCTTGTGCCAACTCATCTTTGTCTATTACTTCGACCCGGCTACCGAAGGCTGCGTTAAGAGCCTGTCGATATGGGTGAGAGTGGTTGCGGAGGTCACGCAGGGTTTGGGCCAGAATAACCAGTGAAGGCACCAACCACACTACTAGCCTAGGTGTACCCACTGAAGCATCGGCCAGCAGAGTGCCCAGCGCGTGACAGGCTAGATAGGTTTTGCCACCGCCAGTAGGCACCTTCACCGTAATTTGGGGTGTGCGAGCCAGTGCAGTACTGGATTGGTATGGCCGCACTGGCTGGTCTTTGGTAGCAGTAGCCACAGACAGGGGCCACACTGGGTGTGTTTCCCAGAAGGTAGCGAAAGCGGCGGCAGGAGTTTGCCGGCCGCCATCGAGTAGAGTTACGTAGCGGGCCACGTCGGCCAGCACGGATTGTTGGTAGGGTTTAAGCTGCATGGGTTAGAGCCGGGCCAAATCGCGGGGAATTTTCTTGTACACGACGTCATACATCGCTAGCCAGTCAGCGTTGACTTCGCAGCTGTCAGCATATATCACGTAGCGCGGGGCAGGCACGGTGAGGCCGCCTAGCCAAGCGGCATCAAGCGTACTGGGATGGGCCGGATGATAGTCAAAATAGATGCGAGCCCCGTCGGGCGCAGTACTGAGGTAGGAAGGGTGGTCAGGAGGCGTAGCCGCGTCAGGTGGTAATTGGGTACCGGTTTCTTGCCACCATACGTACTGCCTCAACGCAGTCAGCGGAGCAGCGGGGTCAAGCAGGCCGGTGGCAGCATCAAATAATGGCCCTCCTAGTTCGCCAAATTCGAAGCGCCCACCCAAACCAGGCACTGCACCGTAGCCGGCCAGCACCCGCCGTGCCCGTTCGGCCGTGAGCGTGTCGGCGTAGGCTTCCACTTCCACTAGCAGGCACTGCCGCCGCCCCCCGTCGCGGGCGTTGAGTTTGGCCACCGCGTGTAGCGTCGTGCCCGAGCCGGCAAAGCTGTCGAGGACGATGCTGTCGGGGTCGGTGGCCGCAAGCTCCAGAATCCGCTCAATCAGTTTTGTTGGTTTAGGCGTATCGAAAGAAGTACCCTCAGGAAATAAGGCCTTCAACTCAGTATTGGCGTCACGAGTCGTCCCGACATCCTTGCCGAACCAGATGTTTTCTGGCGTCCTGCCGTTAAGGGAATCTAAATAAATCTTGCGAATCAGCCGCGTCTCATCTTCGCTAAAGATAATCTCGCCAGTCGCCATTTTCTCGGTCATTGTTTCCTTGCTATAGCGCCAGCCTTTTTCAGGGGGAGCAATAACTTTTCCCGAAGGAGTAGAAACCGGGTAGATAAGATTGGGCCGGTATAACGCGTTTACCATATAGCCTGTCCGGTACCGGCCTCGCTCGTCGGAAGATGTGTAGCTTTTATTGTCCTCCTCAGTGCGGGTCAGATTAGACAACTCGAAGAAGCTCTTGCAGTAGCAAAGAGTTTGATTGTGGTGGTTTGAGAATGTACCAGAATAGCCCTTTGGTTGAATACTATGTTGCCAGATGATGTTGGCCATGAAGTTTCGCGCTCCAAACACCTCGTCCATTATGCAGCGAAGGTGCGCCACCTCGTTGTCGTCAATCGAGATGAAGATGGCCCCGTCCTCGGCCAGTAGCTTGTGCAGTAGGTGCAGCCTCGGGTACATCATGCAGAGCCATTTGTCATGGCGCGAGAGGTCGTCGGCCTCCTTGCCCACATATTTCCCCAGCCAGGCCAGCAAGCGCGGGTCGCTCACGTTATCGTTGTAGGCCCAGTCCTTATTGCCGGTGTTGTAGGGCGGGTCGATGTAGATGCACTTCACGCGGCCCGCGAACTCGGGCAGCAGGCTTTTGAGAGCTTCCAGGTTGTCGCCGTGGATGATGCGGTGCGCGGGGGCGTCGGCAGGCGTATCGGGGGCCTCGAAGGTGGCGGTGGGCACGAAGGGCCGATAGGGTACTTCTAGGTGGTGGTGGCGAATGGCGTCTTTGCCAAGCCAAGTCAGTTCGGGCATATAGGGTAGAGCGAGCAGGCCCCGATGAGAGCCTAGACCAAAGGTACTATTATCCGCACCCTGGTGTAGAGCTTAAAAGTTTATCCCGAAAGGGAAAAGTAGTAGCTAATAGCCGGGCCTTTGAAACAGCTATAGGCTGCTCTTACGGGTAACTGGTCTCAACACTGGCTGTAGAAGGCTGCATGAAATGCCACCTGCTCACTGGAGCCAACGACTTGCTTGCAGAATTGGCAATGACCGGGGCCGACATGGCTAACTTGATGCAGTATATATCCCCTTTAGCTCGATAGTCATGCTAACTCCAGCCGTTACAGAGGAGCTACTCTCATTATTTGTATTCTTAGCACGAAATTTAGCCGATTATTAAACATTTTAGATTAAACATAATGATGCTTTGCCCAATCTGTTTGGAGCGGGAGGCCAATGCCGTTGGCTCTCACATCATCTCGCACTTTCTGGTAGAGTCTATGAATAACGATGGGGTGCAGGGCCGTGACCGGGAGCAGAGCTTTCGGATAACTAACCTTGGCTCACAGGCTTATTTTGGTCGTCAAGTGCTCCCCGATACAATTCAGGAGACAATGGGCCGTCCCTATGAGGATTCCGATGCTACTCAGAACCCTTATGTGGAAGACAATACCTTCTGCACAGTCTGCGAGCGCCGGCTTTCCGTATTAGAATCGCGTTATAAAAAGAGGGTCGAGGAACCGCTGGCTCAAGGCCGAGCACTAACTGCCGCACAGCAACAGTTGGCCTATTGCTTCTGGCTAACGATGCTCTTCCGTTGCGCTGTTACACAATTTGACGGGTTCCAACTGCCCGACCCGCTATTAGCTGAGTTGCAAGCGGTGACCAGTCACTTGCTGGCCGATTCACCGGACCAGTTGGAGCAGAATTGCCAGCAGCAGTCCATCAGGTGGAATCTATTTATCGGCTATTTCTCACCCGCTGCTGACAGCAGCCACAATACGGTCCTGCTACCAGGGTCAGGAATTACTCTCAGCATACTGACAATCAACCAATACGTGTTGGTATTCGATTTCGATTTGGGCCAAGTTGCCGGCCTCGAAGCACAATTAGGGGTGGGTTTGGGGGTCCAACAAGCTGGCGTAACTATCCGCACTTTTACTGTGCAGGAGCGTGAAACGCTTCTGCACCTGTTTCACGCCATTGCGGCTGACCGCTTTCTACGACTACTTGCTCGGGATTTTGTGGCAGCCTACCAAGAGCATCACGACCGTCAGCCAGCAGCTGAGCGAGTACAGGGATTTATTAATGAATTGATAGCAGGCGAGGAACCAGCTACAGTGAAATATGCCGAGCAGCGTATTGCGCAGCTTACACGTCTGCATATTGGATTGGATAATAATGCCTAAAACACAAAAGGACCTGCCAATACGGCAAGCCCTTCTTGTGATTCCTATTGCATATCTAACGCCAGCTTATGGGATAGCATTGTTCTTTTTGTGAATGGAGCTACAAGCATAATCTAGGTGCTTGTCGTAGCACAGGCGGCCCAGCACGGCTGCGGGGTGAATACCTACTGACTTTGCAAATTGAGCAATGGTATTGTCCGTAAAAACCTTATTAGTTGCGATGAATCCAGCCCAGTCAGTTGCGGGAATCATGATATTCCGAGCAAAGCTGTTTGCCTCCTCTTCTTTCTGCGGCAGGCTCCGACTACTGACGGCATCTAGATTTAGATTGTCGACGTAATCGGTGTGTCGGTTCTTCTTGTCTTTCAGGTGCAAGAAGATGTGCCCCAACTCGTGGTAGACCGTGAAGATGAAGTTGTCAAAGCGGGAGTACCGCTCGGTCAGACCCAGAATTGGATGGCCATCCTGCCAGAAGGCAGCACCATCCAGCGGAGCCTTGCTGGGGTTTTTGCGCCGGATGAGCTTTATGCCGTAGCGCTTCAGCAGCGTCTCTAGCTTAGGACGAACATCCGTGCCTTGAAACACTTTCTTCACCTGCGGCAGCAACTCATCTTGGGAGCTGAAGTCAAAGGCGGCAACCTGCTCGTCGGCAGCCAGATGCTTCACGTATCGAACCCACGAGTTGACGAAGGGCTTATGCTCATCGAGCTTCTCCGACTTTTTATATAGAGCACCTTCGGCTGTGTCCTTCAATAAGTGCTCGGTGAGTTGCTTAATTGACTGACAATCATGTACGCGCAGCAAACCCATCACATCAGCAGCTGGCCTGCCGGTCACGACTCCTTCTTTACGGAAATAGCTTATATCAACAACTGCCTTCAGCCGCTGCAAGTCTTGCACAGCAGCTAGGCGCTGCTGTGTACCGACTTCAATCTGGGCGCAATGCAGGTCGTAGTTAGCCTGGGCTGTAGTAAACTCGATTGCCGGCATACCCAGTGCAGCCCCTAATAGCAAAGCCTGCTCAGCACTAACCGGCCGCTTGGCTTTGATGATTTCGTTGAGTTGGGTTACTTGGATACCGGTTTCAGCGGCGAGGTCGGCTTGCTTGAGCTGACGGCTGACAAGTTCATCTTTAATTATCGAGCCTGGATGCAGGGCTTGGGGAGGGATGTGGTGGGAGCCGTAGGGGGTCATGGATGAAGAGCTAGGCGGCAGGGAAACGTAAGGAACAGATGGTCAGACCAATGAGACGGTCGTCTTGCTCCTGACAAGAAAATTCGAGTCGATACCCAGCGGTAACTTCTACAGAAAAAAGAGGGCGCTGTGAGTCAATGACTTGGCAATCCAGGGACCTATAGAGCGGAAAGCTGGTGCGGCTACTCATGCAACGCAGCTTGTTGAGCACTTTGACATAGTGCCGACGCACAGTTGCGGTGCAACGAAGGCGGGCTTTAGATGGGCTGTCAAATGCATAGAGTCCCTCCAGCTGAGGGGCTTCGAAAGAGAGTGGTAGCAAAATTAAAGCTCAAAGATACAGCAACTTCACGAATTTGCGAAGTTTTTTGGATAGAAAATTCACTGACCTGTGAAGTTTTGCCTATATCTTTGAAGTACCAACCGGGAAGGAGGGCCGCTCATCATGTAGACAACCACAGAAATACCAGCACCTAAAGAGGACCTGTCCACTAAGCCACGCCAATGGCCCAGCAGACAGACCACCCAGAAACCGTTTTTTTCACAACGCGTCGACTCGTAAGCGAACCAGCTCGCCGCGTGCTAATTGCAAATGTATGTTACCCGAAGACAAAATCATTCAGGTTGTGGCACACGGCCACCCTGGCTCAGACGCAAACCTCACCATTAAGGTTGTTCTTGACCTTGAGGAGCATTGCCACTCTGGCTCGCCACATCCGGTCCATGACCCTGGCACAGTGTTGCACTACTTGGTCAAAATAGACGAGCACAAATATGAAACCACTGCTGCGCATCAAACTGGTTGCTCGCTGCTGGCCCTGACGGGCAAGGAAGCTGATGAGTTTGTACTGGAGCAAGTGCATACGCACGCTGGCCACCCCACTCACACCCCTGTGCAGCCGGATGAAGTAATCGACCTCTCGGGCTTCGGTGTGGAGCGTTTCGTCACCAAGCCCGTTAAAACTACCATCTACGTAAATGGCACTCCACATCAGGTCACCAAAAAGGTGCTGTCATTTAGCGAAATAGTGGCTTTGGCACACTTGGTCAGTGGTCCTAACGTGAGCTATACGCTCACGCATCGCAAAGGCCCTGTTAACAAGCCGGAAGGCAGTATGGTGGAAGGTGATAGTATCCAGGTCAAAGAAGGAATGATTTTCAATGTCGGCGCAACTGATAGGTCGTAGCCCAGACTTGCTACGCCTTCGCAACGAAGGATATGAACTAGAGCTAGGCAACGGTGAGCAGGGGAAAGGCTTCTTGCTGGTGAAGGGCATACCATATGTGACCACTTCCCAGCAGGTTGCCCTAGGCACTCTGGTATGCACGCTGACGCTAGCCGGTGACATGACAACTAAGCCTAGTAACCATGTAGCCTACTTTGCTGGAGGTATACCCTGTGACAAAGAGGGTTCACCACTAACCAAACTGGTTATCGTCAGCCAGCCCCAACA
Organism: uncultured Hymenobacter sp.; assembly: GCA_964243255.1. Taxonomy (GTDB): domain Bacteria; phylum Bacteroidota; class Bacteroidia; order Cytophagales; family Hymenobacteraceae; genus Hymenobacter. Next base: position 1,534 of record CAXTFI010000097.1, on the reverse strand, counting down.
GCATTTGGGGGCCAACGTGTATGTCGACCATACTTTTTCCAGTAAGCCGTCACAATTGGGCTATCCAGACTACTACCAGCTAGTAACAACTTACGTGACGCTGGTAGAGAGTCAAGCCCAAGCCCTTAATCCGGCAGTTACGGCCAAAACATTTCCTGTAATCGCCGACTCGGAAGAAACGTCAGTCTTCTGCTATGTTGATACCGCCTCGCCCCGTGCTCGTATCTCAGCCGTGACGGCGAAGCTGATGGGCCACAGGATTGCTATCGTGGGACTGGGCGGCACTGGTTCTTATGTGCTCGACCTCGTGGCCAAGACCCCCGTAGCGGAAATACATTTATTCGACGGCGATGTATTCTCCCAGCACAACGCCTTTCGCTCGCCAGGTGCGCCCTCAATTGAAGTCCTGCGGAAAAAGCTACAGAAAGTAGACTATTTCGCTGAGTCTTATGCTCCCATGCACCGTGGTATTCGTGCTCACGACGGCTACTTGGGTGAAACCAATGTAGAGCAACTACGAGACATGGATTTCGTGTTTCTATGCCTTGACCGGGGTAGTGTAAAGCGGGTATTGGTTCGGCAGCTGGAAGAATGGGAAATTCCCTTCATTGACGTAGGGATGAGTGTTCACCTCAATGAGGCGAACAACGCGCTGGGCGGCATCCTGCGGGTCACCGCCAGTGCTCCTCAACAGCGCGAGCATGTGCACCAGAAACAGCGCATCTCGTTTGGGGACGGTGATGCTGGCAATGAGTACAGGCAGAACATTCAGATTGCCGATTTAAATGCCCTGAACGCATCACTAGCTATTATCAAGTGGAAGAAGATGATGGGGTTCTATTTAGATTTAGAGCATGAGTTCCACAGCACCTACACCATCGATGGCAACATCGTACAGAACGAAGACCAAATAACATGAAGCCAGACGTTATAAGGCACGAGTTTGTAGAGTTCATTCCACGAGATTTAGACGAAGGCGTGATATATGTATCTATTCCGTTCGCCACAGTAGTACATAACTGCTACTGTGGCTGCGGCAATAGAGTTGTTACGCCATTAACTCCAACCGATTGGGAATTAACTTATGATGGGGAAACAGTGTCGCTATCTCCTTCTATCGGGAATTGGAACTTCCCCTGCCAGTCACACTACTGGGTAAGACATGGACAAATAAGCTGGGCCAGCAAGTGGTCTGCTGAGGAAATCGCCCGCGGCCGGAAACGAGATAAGCTAGCAAAGCAAAGACACTTTGAACACGTCGAAGCAATCGCAGTTGATGATGTTGCTACAATTGCGTCAGTGCCTGCGTCGAGTGTATCAGAAGGTTTTTGGAGAAACCTTTGGCACAAGTTTAGGCTTAGGCTATCGCGTATCAGAGAATAGCGTTTTTGCATATATTTAAGCAGCCAGAGAAGATTTGCTCAGTCAGTCTTTTCTGGCTGCTTGTGTTATGCTCACTTTCACAACACAAATGAAAGTGTTTGATACTATCGAGAGTAGGAAGGAATTATTTGTGTAATTCACCGTGTAATTC
>CAXTFI010000096.1:7595-18102 GCA_964243255.1 uncultured Hymenobacter sp. | reverse complement strand
CCAGGAAGTTGGTCCAGTCGAGGGCCGAGTCGCCGCCGCCGGCAATCACGATTTTTTTGTCGCGGAAGTGCTCGGGGTCGCGCACCATGTAGTGTACGCCGCGGCCGCCCTCAAAGCGCTCCAGGTTTTCGACGGCCGGCTTGCGCGGCTCAAACGAGCCCAGGCCGCCCGCAATGGCCACGGCCTTGCACTGCACCTCGGTGCCGTCGGTGGTAGTGAGCTGAAACGAGCCGTCGTCGAGTTTAGCAAAGCTTTCGACCCGCTCGCCCAGCGTGAAGGTGGGGTGGAAGGGCGCAATCTGCTTCATCAGATTATCGACCAGGTCGCCGGCCAAAATCTCGGGGTAGCCGGGGATGTCGTAAATCGGTTTTTTGGGATAAATCTCGGACAGCTGCCCGCCCGGCTGGGGTAGGGCGTCGACCACGTGGCAGCGCAGCTTGAGCAAACCAGCTTCAAAAACGGCGAACAACCCAACCGGGCCGGCCCCGATAATGCAGATATCAGTGGAAATTACAGCGGACATTCAGGCGAAATTGCGTTAGTATTTAGAAGGAGTACAAAGGTACAGCCGGCCCGGCGCGGTCGCTAGCGCCCGTTGCGCGGGCCACGGCGGCCTGCCTCAAACCCATACGTAAGTAACAAGTACCCGCCCGATAAGATTCTGAAACAAAAGAACTTTGCTAGTCCATCGTTCCCCTATTTTTTCCCCTGTTCGCGTTGCGTTTGCCCCGTATGAAGCTTCCGTATATCCGCTTGGTTAGCAGTATGTTGCTGCTAGTTTTTGTAACCGCCTGCGCCACTTCCCCAGACCCCGCGCCCGCCCCCGACGCCAGCACCCGCGACGACAACCTGGCCCTGGGCAACCCCAGCGGCGCTGAGGCCGATGCCACTGACTCGCCCACTAACTACTTGCTAACCAAGGCGCAGTACACGCTTTCGTACAACCGCGACCAGGGCAAGCCCAACTGGGTGAGCTGGCACCTGAGCGCGGCCTGGCTGGGCGCAGCCCCCCGGCAAGACAACTTTGCCGCCGATGATGAGCTGCCCGGCACTTGGTACCAGGTAAGCAGCAGCAGCTACAGCGGCTCGGGCTTCGACCGGGGCCACAACTGCCCCAGTGCCGACCGCACCCGCTCGGTGGCCGACAATTCGGCTACCTTCCTGATGACCAATATGATGCCCCAGGCCCCGCAAAACAACCAGCAAACCTGGGCCGGCCTCGAAAACTACTGCCGCAGCCTGGTAGGCGACGGCAACGAGCTCTACATCGTGGCGGGCAGCTACGGCAAGGGCGGCACCGGCAGCAACGGCTACGCCAGTACCCTCGATGGCGGCCACGTAACCGTGCCCAGCCACTGCTGGAAAGTGGTAGTGGTGCTGCCCGTGGGCACCAACGACGTGAGCCGCATCACGGCCAGCACCCGCGTTATCGCCCTCAATACGCCCAACAACGACTCGCTAGACCCCGACTGGGGCGGCTACCGCACCACCGTCAACGCCATCGAAACGGCCACCGGCTACGACTTGCTCTCGGCCGTGCCCAGTGCCATCCAGCGCAGCCTGGAGGCGAAGAAGGATACCGGGCCAACGAACTAAGCGTTTAGCCTGGTGTGCTCAATCACTTCATCATCTGAGCCAGGGTGCGGATGATGCGCCGGCCGCGCGACTTCACCGTGCCCAGGGGCAGGTGCAGCTCGTCGGCTACTTCGGCCTGGGTATAGCCTCGCATATAGAGCAGCTCCAGCAGCTGCTGGTCGCTGGGGGCCAGCAGCACCAGCCAGTCGCGCACCCCAATATGCTCGGGCCGGAAGGTCGGCGCGGCCGCCAGCCGGTGCACCTCGCTGTCGCTGAGCGACAGCGTGCGCAGGGCCGTGCGGCGCTGCTCGCGCAGGCGGTCAATGGCCATGTTGCGGCTGATGTTGAGCGCCCAAGTGAAAAGCCGGCCCTTGCTGGCATCGTAGGTAGGGAAGGCCAGCCAAAACTTCAGCATGCTTTCTTGCAGCACATCCTCGGCCAGCTCCTCCTGGCGCACAATCCGCAGGATTACCTGGTAGAGGGCCCGCTTGTAATTCTTGTAGAAGAACGTCATCGCCTGCTCATCCTTGGCATACAAGCGTTGGATGAGTTGGTCTTCGGCCTCTTGTTCAAGCAGTTTCATCAGCGGCAAAATGGTACAGCGAGCCCGACCTACGGCGCTACCAAATGCCTTGGATTTAACTATTGCCCATAATAAATAAAGCGGCTTTTCGGAACTTTTTCGGTATAATACTACCAATTGGCGGGCGGGGTGCCTCCCGGATTGGAAAGGGTAGTGCGCCCGCCTGCATCGCCAAAATCCACTGGGTCTGGCCGCTGCCACGCAGCACTTGCCTCCTGATTTCCGACAGACTCTCAGCCCAAAAGCCGCCCTGCCACGCCTCGCAACTCTACCCTAGGGCACGAGCAGCTTCCTGGTGAGAACCCCCGCCTCGGTCAACAGGCGCACGGTATAAACCCCACTTGCCAGCCCCGCCAAATCCAGGTCGCGGGTGGGGGCCAGCGGGGCCCGGCTGCCCTCCTGGCGCACCACGCGGCCGGTAGCATCCACCACAGTAAGGGGAGCCGCCAGCAGGGCCGGGGTTGCCGCGAGTACGTAGCGGCCATCCGGGCTGGGGTTGGGAAAAACGTGGAGCGCGGCCACCAAGCCCGCGGCGCGGCTGGCCGTCACCGTGCCCGTAAAGGCCACGTCATCTATCTGCAGCACCGTGCCCACGGTGGGCACGCTACCCGTTGTGGTCGAGGCAATAGCCCCCGAGCTGAAGGCCAGGCGCAGCGAGTCGGGCGTGGCCGACGAGGCATAGGTGAGGGGCAGCTGCACCAGCACGTAGCTGGCCGTGACGGTGGTGAGCAGCTGCTGGGCCGCGGCCACGGGCTGGGCCTTGCCCCCAACGGTGCGCGTGAGCAGCACCTGCACAAACGCGCCGTTGGCCGGCACCGCCGGCTGCGGGCCCGAGAGCTTGTAGTAGAACTGCAAAGTTGCCGGCCGCCCGGTAAAGGGCGTGCCCCCCGGCAGGGCGATATTAGCCCCCACTTTGGTGCCGATGCCCACGGCGCCCGGCAGCGGCCCGAGGAGGGTGGCCTTGGTTTCGAGCCGCACCGCGTACGTGCCGCCGTGCGCATCGGTCGTTTTGGTGAAGGTGCCACTGGGCAGGGGCAGGCCAAAGGCCGACACAATCACGTCGTCGGTCGTGAGCCAGCCCGTGGGCGAGTCTGCGCCGTTGCGGGTGGCCCACGTTTCGAAGCCGCCATTGGCAATGGCCTGGGCCTGGGCCGCAGAGAAGGTAAGGCAGCCCAGCCCCAGGGCTAGCAGCGCGCGGAGAAGTGTTTTCATCAGGAAGAACAGGAAAGGTGAAAGAGAAGAAGTAAAAACCTATCACTTAAAGGATTGCAGCCAGGGCAGCGCATCGGCCATCATGGGGGCCACGCTGCTTTCGTGGGTGCCCCCCGCAATGGGCAAGAAGGCCACGTTGGTGGCCCCGGCGGCCTGAAAGCGGGCAAACGTGGTGACCGAAGTTTGGTAGAACACGCTCGCATCGGCCGTGCCGTGGTAGAGGCGCGTCGGGCTCTTGGGGGCCCAGCCCGCGAAGCTGTTGTCCTGCAGCTTCTGCTTGAGCACGGGCTCGCCGCTCGCGCTGGTTAGCCCCGCATAAAAGGCCGGCGTAAACAAGGCCACGGGGCTGGTCGTGAGCGCAGCGTCGATGTCGGGGCGGGCCTTGGTGCCGTCGAGCAGCCCCGGTAGCTGGGTTGCGTAGGGCGCCTGGAAGAAGTCCGTCAGCGGGCGGTTCCAGGCGTAGGTGGTGTTGTAGGCTTGCAGAAACAGGGCCAGAAAGGCGGGCGTGGCGTAGGTGGTGGCCGTGGCCACGCCGTTGAGCATGCCCGGCAGGTCGTAGCCGCCGGCCCCGGCCGCGGCGGCCGTTAGGGTCAGGCCGGGCTGGGGATTGGTCTCGATTTGCTGCTGGGCAGCCAGCGTCACGTAGCCCCCTTCCGAGTAGCCCACCAGAAACAGGTGGGGGTTCAGGGCCACCTTTTGCCGCCCCAGGTAGTACTGCGCGGCCTTTATCATGTCGACCACCGTCCCGGCCGAGGTCGGCTTGTCGTAGAAAGTCTGCCGCGTGTTGTTCGACACGCCCAGGCCGATATAGTCCGGGATGAGGGTCACGAAGCCCGTGCTGGCAAACAGCTCAAAGCCCGTGAAGGTGGCCGGAAAATTGGAGGGCGCATCGGCATAGCGAAACATGGTGCCGTGCTGGGCGCTGAGCAAGGCGGGCGGCGCGGGCGTGCGCAGCGGCACGGCCAGCATCCCCGACACCTGCATCAGCTGGCCCTGGTAGGTGGTTTTGTACAGAAAGCGGCGGAAGGTGACGGCGTACTTCAACTGCGGCGTAAACGCCCCAAAGCCGATAGCCGTGGCCAAGGACTGCAGCTGCCCCTGCGAGAGCGTAGTTACCGAGTCGGCCTTCACAAACAGCTCCTGGCCGCTCGGCTGCACCGGGGTGGGGTCTTCTTGCTGGCGGCGGCACCCGCCGCCGCCCCAGCTGGTGAGGGCCAGCACCAGCCAGCAGCGCAGGAGGCGAGGGGTCTTCATACGGACAAGCAGGCTGTCGTTGAGCAACTAAGGTAAGCTCACCAAGTCAGCTGTGCAAGCGCATTGTTTTCAAGGGTAATACTTTGTCAAACAACATCCTAGCTCGCCGAAGCCGTGGCCCGTTCAGGGTATGGCTGGTCCTGGGTGACGGCGGCGCTTAAACCCGCGCCAGGTTGGGTTTATTTCAGTGCTGGTACTGCGGACTAAGGGATTCGTAACTCATTTTTGAGTTAGCGCATTAGAGGCGCGCGTTCAGGCCCCGCCGTCACACGGGCTTCTCCTTAACGAGCGAGGCGGCGTCTTGCACTAATACCAATAAGGGCTCGCAATAGCCCAGCAGCCAGTGCTTTCGCCTGCTTGCTACGTTGCGGCAGAGGGAGGACAGCCTCTACCTACAGATGAGCCACGAGTTACCGCTGCGCCTAAATGCGCGCCAGTTTGAAGCCAGGCTGGCAAACTGATTTTCGCTTCGATACGGGCTACCGCTTCGTGCTCTGACTAGGCTGTGCAGCAGGTTAAGGCTGAGCAGCGAGGGGCCGCCAGTCATTCTCATCCTTTACCCTGCATCTCATGAAAACCCTGCTACTGAGCCCTGTTAGCGTATTTTGCCGCGCACCTGGCTTCGGCCCAGCTGGCGCCCGCCGACGACCAGGCCATTCAGGTAGTCGTGGCCCACTGGAACGCCACCCTGAACAACCACCGCTTTGAGGACATGACCACTTACCCCACCAAAGACATCAACCTCATCACCCCGGTGGGAGTGCACCTGCGCGGCCAGCAGCAGCTGGTGCAGGGGCTCCACGGGATTTTTGATAACATGTTTAAGGGCGTGCCGATGAAGGCTGCTAACGTGAGCGTGCGGGCCATCGCCCCGGAGGTGGCGGTGGTCAATGAGGAAGTAGCCTCCGGCGTTTCTTATCCCCCAGACGGTATTGACCGGGGCACGAACAAAGTGCCCGCTGGTCGGGATTTGGTAACGATGGTTTTGGTCAAGAAAAGCGGCCAATGGCTGGGGAGAGCCGGCCAGGTAACCCGCGTCGACGAAATGGCTGTGAAGCAATCCCAGGCCATGGCCTCCACCAAAAAATAAGCGCCTAGCTTGCCAGCTCCCGCTCGTAAATCCTTTTGCGGAAAACTGCCCTGGCTGTGTGCTGGCGCCTCGGCCACCTCATTCGCAAAGGCGCGCTAGCCACGCTAGCCTACCCGAAGGCGTAGCAAGGCCACCCGTGGGTAGCGCAGCTACTACGGTGGCCAAGTGGTTGAGCGCGTGAGGCGCAAGGTTGAGAATCGGGCTGCCGCCAGGCAAATAAAAAAGGCCCTCACATTGCTGTGAGGGCCTTTTCGTGGTCGTATAAGGACTACTCACTTCTGAATCTGGTTTTGCTTACCCTCGCATAAAATGCCCTATAGGAGCTTGTGAGGGCATTTTATAAGTTGGTAGTAACAAGTTATGAAAGGTTATGGCAAGAAGTTTTGTCCCGTGATTTGTCCCGTTGGTTGTAACCGGCTACCTTCGTACATCACCTCCGAGCTAAGCCATGCTGCGCACCAAGTTCTACCTTACCGATGCCAAAGCCGCCAACGAGACGGCTCTGTACGCCGCCTGCTACCTAGAGGGGGTGCGCAAGAAAATCTACTTGCCCACCCTCACGGTCAAGCCCAGCCAGTGGGACACCGATTCCCAGAAGTATCGCCGCAACTTCACGGGCTTCTCCGAGGCCAACCATCTGCTCAAGGTGCTCGTGGACGCGCTAGAGGAGGCTCACCTCAAGATTATCGCCAAGGGCAAAGTGACTACCGTGAGCGACCTGCGAGACGTAGCCGCTCGCGTTACCGCTGGCAAGCAGACGGCCCAGGCGCTGGGCATGGTAGACGCGCTGGATAACTGGGTTGAGGCCAGCAAACGCGATAAGGCCCACTCCACTGTCAAAGCGTACAACACCCTACGGCAGCACCTTCTAGCCTACGTGAAGCTCCGTCGGATTAAGCTGGAGTTCGCTGCCGTAGACCTAGTATTTTGCGAGGATTTCAAAACCTACTTGCTCAAGACGGTTGAGCTTGGCAACGCCTCCGTCAACAATCAGGTGAAGAATCTCAAGGTATTTCTGGGGCTCACTTTTGAGCAGGAACTGCACGAATACGCCCACTTCAAACGTTTTCGTAAGCTGGAGGATGCACCCCAGGAGGTCATCTATTTGACCGAAGATGAGCTAGCCCGACTCTACGCCCTACAGCTAGACCATTTGCCCTACCTCGCGGAAACCAGGGACGTATTCCTGTTCGCGTGCGAAACCGGATTGCGTTATTCCGACGTGAAGGAACTCCAGGTTGAGCAGGTCAGGGGCGACCACATAATAGTCATCACCAAAAAGACCAAGGACCTCTTGAAGGTGCCCCTATCTCTGCCGGCGCAGGCTATCCTCTCGCGCTACGCAGGACGGGCGGACGGTACGGCGCTGCCGGTGAAGGGCAACGCCAAAATCAACCTGCAATTGAAAACGCTGGCAACCCTGGCTCGAATCGACACCCCAGTAACCAAAAAGCAGCAGAAGGGAAACAAGGTGGTCTCCTCTACTCAGGCAAAAAATCGAACTATCACGATGCATACGGCGCGGCGCACTTTCGTCACCTTGGCCCTAGAGGGTAAGATGCGTCCAGAGACCGTGATGGAGATAACCGGACATAAGGATTTTAAGATGTTACAGCGTTACCAGAAAATCACTGACGCTGTGGTCAAAGACGAATTTCAGCAATACCAGGCGGCGCGTCAGGCGCGGGTCACTAAGTAGTCGAATTACCTTGAAAGGGTAGTTTTTAGGGGCTCAATTGGCTGATTGTCTCAATGGTAGGTTAGGGCAAGTAAGGGGTGAAAAAAGATTTTTTATCATAGAAATCGGTGAGAACTGGCCTCTAATTTTGGTAAAAGGAATAAGTCATCTCTAACCCCCCTTAATGACCCCAACCCAAAACCTAATCCTGCTGGCAGACTCATCGACCTCGTTCCGTGACCTTCTGGCGTCCATGTTTACTGATTTCCTCGCCGAAAAGCAACTCTTCTCGGCGGACACCCACAAGGGCGCAACGGATTCCGCCAATGGCCTCATGTCGAAGGAGGACCTGTGCCGTGAGTTCGGAATCTCAAGTACCACGCTCACCGAGTGGATGAAGAAGGGCTTTGTACCCTACCTCCGCTATGACCGTCGGGTCTACTTCGAGCGTTCGGCCGTGCTGGAGGCTGGCCGTCGTCATACTAAGTACATGCACACCAAAGGCAAGTAATTATGGCGACTTCAAACCACCTTCGTACTGCGCAGAAATCCGCTCGCCGTGGGCCAACATCTGCCCTCCGTTCAGCACGCACATATTCTGCTCCCACTTTCCTCGCCGCGTTGCTATATGAGGATTGGAGTTCTTCGTACTCGCGCAGCCTCGGACGGCGAGATGCAAAGCATAATCTCACGGCTGAGTGCTGCCCGACTGCTCCCAAAGTCAAGCCACACCAGACCTTGTACTTCTGCCCGCCGCAACGCCGCTACACTGACCTCAAACAGTGCGAGCACATGCTGCATAGCCCGGAAGTAGATGGCTACAAAGAGTTTCTCACGGGCCTTCGTATCGTGCCCGTGCCGCCGACCCTGCCCCTCGGGGTTCAGCTCTTCGTAGGCGACTACAAAGCCAATCGCCGAGGGGAAGGCGACGCGCTCACCACCGTAGTGCTACAGGGCAAGCCAGAAGGCTGGCGCCCTGGATGGATGCTCGTCGTGGTAGTAAAAGAAACCTACCGCCGCCGAGGGGCGGGCATCAACGCTGAGACCGCTAAGGCCACCGCCTTGGCCGTGCTGCCCCATCTGCAAGAGTGGCTGAGCAAGCTACCCCTTGAGGAGCCACAAGCCGCCTAATATTCTAATCTGTGCTGCCTAACTCACCTGCTTTGCACTACAACCTCCAACGCCAGCCCCTAGGGGTTGGCGTTCTGGTAGTGGGGCTAGGTAGGTTGGGCTCGTGCTGCCGTTTCCAAAACCTATAACGACGGGGTGAACCCGCTGCTGTGTACGATAACCTGCACCTTCGTTTTGAATTAGACCCGCCCTACGCGGCGGCAGAAGAAGCCCTGGCCCAGGCCCCAGCCTTTGCGGCGACTACTGGCGAGCCCGACGAACGGGGCCGTGTGCGCACCCAGTTTCGGGGCCTGCGCGTCGAGTATTGGCCAGGTCAGCACTGGGGGCAGGTGCGAGGCTCGCTGCACACCTTCGCCCACGGGCCGAACTCTAACGGTGGCGTTTTTGAGCCCGCCGAAGTAGCCCGCGCCTGCACTGAGCTAGCCCAGGCGCTAAGCCTGCCACCCAGCGCCTTGGTGGTGCGCAAACTGGAGGCTGGGGTGAACCTGGAGGTGCCCACGCCGCCCCGCAAGTTCTTGGAGCAGCTACATCACCATAAGGGCAGTCCTTTTCTTCCTACCCCTCCACCATCAGGGGTAGCCCGTCCATTAGAATACGCCGCATACCACGCCTCTTATCGTCTAAAATTCTACGATAAAGGCACTTATCTGGCTCGTCAGGGTCAGCCATTGAAAAAAGGCGGCCACTTGCTCCGGTTTGAGATGGTATTCACGCGGGTTCGCAACCTACTCAAACTCACCGAGCGGCCTCGTCTCACGCTCGCTGACTTACCTGCGCCCGACGTAATGGCGGCCCTAGCAGCTCATCTGCACCAGCACTGGCATCTTACTACCCGCCACCTAGAAATCGACCCAACCGGCTTAACATGCGCTGAGGTGACCCTTCTTTTTGCGGGCAAAAACCTGAAATATTGGGAGGGAGCGCGAGCGGTCACGCCGCCCGCAACCCTTCGCCGTTACAAGGCGCGCTACCGTAAGCTCCACCAAGAGGCCGCCCAGCGTGAAGGTCCGCACCCATACGACCTGCTGCTGCCGGGGCACCTGGAAGCCTTGCTACCTCAGAAGCAGCCCAGCATGGTGGCGCTCAAATCTGATACCCTTTGCCACGCATGTAATCAATTGGAAGTTGGTGTTGAAAATGATGTGAGATATGAGAGAGTAATGTTTACGGAGGCGCCGCTCTTGCTGGCCGCCTAGTCGAGCAAAAGGGAGCAAAGGGGGCATAGCAGGTAAGAAAAAGAGTGAAATCGAAGGATTATAGGCGGGGTGGGAGCCACCCAGTGATGAAAGTCCAGACAATTAGAAATTGCTTGATTTGTGGCACTTTTTGCATTGTGTGCTAAGGCGTTATAATTATAGGGCTGGGTTTCATTTCGTGACGTTTTGTGTAGGCCCCAAAAGGCCGTAAAGCCTGCTCCGTGCGAAAGCCTATCCGATGAAAACAGCCCTACCCGGTCAGGCTTTTGCGTTTCTTTTCTACTTTGCCTCCCCCGGCTCGTCCAGAACTGCCCCGCCTGCATGGGCGCCTCGCCTGCACAAAAATCATTAGGTATGTAGTTTTTGTGAAGAGATTCCGGCCCCTAGCCTATCTTTTGGCCTGTTTTCTCTTTGGCGGGAGGGAGAGCGGCCCATTAGCCTCTACCTGATTCCGTGACCTACCCTGAATTTGAAGCCCGTTGGAAGAAGTCTGGCGGCGCCGAGCGTGCCAACTACGGCCTTTTCCTGAGTGACCTCTGCACCCTGCTGGGCGTGCCTCAGCCCGATGCCACTACCCACGACCCCACCCAGGATGCCTACGTGCTGGAGCGGGCCGTGACGTTCAATAACGGCGCTGGCAAGCCTACCACGGGCCGCATCGACCTCTACAAACGCGGCTGCTTCGTGTTGGAAACAAAACAGGGCGTGGACAGTTTGGAAAGCCACCCGCTCCAGCCACCCGCTCCAGCCACCCGCTCCAGCCACCCGCTCCAGCCACCCGCTCCAGC
>CAXTFI010000096.1:0-7495 GCA_964243255.1 uncultured Hymenobacter sp. | reverse complement strand
CACCCGCTCCAGGGCCGTTCAAGATTCTGATTACAAGCAACTTGGTCTAACTGCTGAGAGACGCCGTAAAGGTCACGCCGTGCGTGGCACCGCGAAGTGGAGTACAATGATGGAGGCGGCTCGCCAGCAGGCCCTGGGCTACGTGAGGGCGCTACCTCCCGAGGAGCCGCGCCCGCTGTTTGTGCTGGTGGCCGATGTGGGCTACTGCCTCGACCTGTATAGCAATTTTGCCGGGGTAGGGGAGTCGTTTCAGCCATTTCCTGACCAGCAGCGATTTCGGCTACCGCTGACTGCTCTGGCTAGTGAGGAAATCCGCGCCATGCTGCGCCTGCTATTCACCGCCCCCCGCGAACTGGACCCTAGCCGCCGTGCTGCTCAGGTCACGCGCAAGCTCGCTGCCCAACTCGCCGCTCTTTCGGCCCAATTGGAGCGGGCCGGTCATGCCTCCGAGGTAGTAGCGGCCTTTCTCATGCGCTGCCTCTTCACCATGTTTGCCGAGGACGTGGCCCTTATACCAAAAGAATCGTTCTCGGGCCTGCTAAAGCAGTACGACACCGATGTACTGCGCCCGCGCCTAGCCGCCGCCCTGACCAATTTGTGGGCCACGATGGACACGGGCGGGTTCACGCTCAGCCTGGCCGCCGACATTCCCAAATTCAACGGCCAACTCTTCCACGGCGCTACGGCGTTGTCGTTGTCGGTGCCGCAGCTCAAACTGCTGCGCGAGGCTGCTGCTGCCGACTGGGCCAACGTAGAGCCTGCCATCTTCGGCACCCTGCTGGAGCGCGCCCTGAACCCCCAGGAGCGCCATCGCCTGGGTGCCCATTACACCCCGCGCCGCTACGTAGAGCGCCTCGTGCTGCCGACCGTGATGGACCCGCTACGCCGCGAGTGGGCCGCCGCTCAGGCCGCCAGTGCGCAGCGCCAGGAGGCTGGTAATGAAAAAGAAGCCCGCGTTGAACTGGTGAAGTTTCAGCGTCGCCTTACGTCGCTGCGCATCCTAGACCCGGCGTGCGGGTCGGGCAACTTCTTGTACGTGACCCTGGAACACCTCAAACGCCTGGAAGGTGAGGTGCTGGCCGCCATCAATGCCTTCGGCCACACGGGCCTGCTCGACCTGGCTGGGGGCACCACCGTGAGCCCACGCCAACTGCTGGGCCTGGAACTGAACCCTCGCGCTGCGGCCATTGCCGACGTGGTGCTGCGCATCGGCTACCTGCAATGGCATATCCGCACCTACGGCCTCACCCAGATGCCGTCGCCGCTGCTCACCGATGACCACAATATTCGGCAGCAGGATGCCGCTCTGCACCACGGGCCACCCGTGCCGCGCCTCGATGCTCACGGCCAGCCCGTGACGCGATGGGACGGCACCACCAAGCCGCACCCTGTCACGGGCCTACCTGTGCCCGACGAAGCCGCCCGCGCCGTGGTGTTAGACTATCCCAGCCCCGTGCCCGCCGGGTGGCCCGCTGCCGACTTCATTGTGGGCAATCCGCCGTTCATCGGGGCTAGCCGACTGCGCGACGTACTAGGCGAGGGCTATGCTGAGGCCCTGCGCAAAGCATACAAAGGTCAGGTGCCCGAGTCAGCCGATTTCGTGATGTACTGGTGGTATAACGCTGCCCAGGCCGTGCAGGCTGGCGCTACGGAGCGGTTCGGCTTCATCACCACCAACAGCCTGCGGCAAACCTTCAACCGTCGGGTGCTACAACCGTTCCTGGAGGGCGACAAGCCGCCGCTGGCCCTCACCTTTGCCATTCCTGACCACCCCTGGGTAGATAGCGGCGATGGGGCCGCCGTGCGCATTGCTATAACCGTAGCCGAGCCCGCTAGCCCGGCTCCTGGGCGCCTCCTCGTCGTGCAGGCCGAAACCGTGCCTGAAGGCGACGACGCGGCCGATGTGGTATTTGTAGAGCAGCAGGGCCGCATCTTGCCGGACCTGAGCATTGGGGCAGACTTGGATGGTACGAAGCCATTAATGTCCAATCTGGGGCTAGCTACGCGGGGTGTACAATTGATGGGTGCTGGATTTATCGTAGAGCCTGAGAAAGCTCGCCAGCTAGGCTTGGGGGAGGTTCCTGGCTTAGAGAAACACATTCGTATCTACCGCAATGGTAAGGACCTCACTGACCGGCCTAGAGGAGTATTTGTTATTGATTTATTTGGCCTGAAAGATTCCGATGTACTCGGGCAGTTTCCGGCCGTGTACCAGCACGTTCTGGAAACGGTGAAGCCGGAGCGTGACCAGAACAATCGGGCTGCATACCGTGATAAGTGGTGGATTTTTGGCGAGGCGAGAGCAGGGTTTCGCGCTGCTCTTCGTGGCATTCCGCGATATATCGCCACCGTAGAAACGGCGAAGCATCGCCTCTTTCAGTTTCTCGATGCCGAGGTGCTGCCCGATAATATGCTGATTGCCGTAGCCTTAGATGATGCATATTATTTGGGCGTTTTATCAAGCCGTATGCATATCGTATGGGCTCTTGCAGCCGGTGGCACCCTCGAAAACCGCCCACGCTACAACAAAACCCGCTGCTTCGACCCCTTCCCGTTCCCCGATGCCACGCCCGCCCAGCAGGAGCGTATCCGCGACTTGGCCGAAACCATCGACGCGCACCGTAAACGCCAGCAGGCTGAGCATCCCACGCTCACTCTCACCAATCTCTACAACGTGGTGGAGCAACTTCGTGCCGGCCAACTGCTCACCCCGAAGGAGCAGACCATTAACCAGCAGGGCTACGCCTCAGTGCTGCTAGACCTGCACAAAGCTCTCGACGCGGCCGTAGCCGACTCCTACGGCTGGCCCTCCTCTTTGTCTGAGCCCGAGGTGCTCGTGCGGCTAGTGCAATTGAACCAAATGCGGGCCGTTAAAGAGGCCAACGGCTTCGTGCGCTACCTGCGGCCCACTTACCAGGCTCCAGGCCAGCAGCAGGGCGCTATTGCCCTCGCTACGGCTACCGTAGCCGAGGCCGTTACCACTGCTACCGCGCAGCCGTGGCCCACCGAACTTGCGCGCCAGATAAAGGCAGTGCGCGAGGTCGTGACCCAGGCCGCCGCCCCACTCACCGCTAAGCAAGTAGCCGCTCAGTTCCTCAAAACCCGCCCCGCCCAGGTGCTGCCGATGCTCGATACGCTAGCTGACCTCTCGCTGCTGCGCTGGGTAGAAGCCGAGAACGCCTACACTGCCTAAGGATGGCCACGGCCACGCTGCCCCTCATCTGAACCTAAACGCCTGGTGCAGTAAGCTCCGGCGTTTAGGCTCAAGCCGGGTTAGCTGCACCGGGTCGTCCTTACTGCGACTTCTGCTGGTCGAATAGTTCGATGCCAGGGCAGTTCATCAGCTCCCCAAGAGGAATCTCGAAGGCACGGGTGAGGGAAATCAGAATGTCAAGGGTCACCGAAAACTTGGCCAGTTCAAGGCGCTGGATGGTGAGCTTCGACACGTCCGCCATGTCCGCCAACGCCTGCTGGCTAAGCTCTCGCTGCTCGCGTAGCCGGCGCACACGGAGCCCAAAAACTGCGAGACCAGCCGGATTTTTCACCGCCGAAAGGTCCTAGCGGGTTAAAAGTCTTTAGATACACATGTGTACTCAAAAGGTCGCCATGATTAGCTTTGAGCGAACCCAACTTGATACACTAATGAAAGCAGCATCGGAATTATCTCGCCGTGAACTCGATGACCTTCGGGCGCAGTACGAAGAGGCACTGCGGGGGCCAATGTGGCGGCAGCAGGTAGCTATCACTCGCGCTATGGACTACTTCAAGAGCATACCCAAGGCCGACCAGACCCCTGAGCTAGGTGCCCTTGAGGAAATTTTCTGCGAAGTAGGAGGGACGCAATTGTGGGATGAAATGCTTGACGAGCTGGAAGTTATGGCCAAAGAGTTTGTGACGCCAGAACTGCAAAATGAGGAATGGTTTGGCCTCCAGCACTTGTTCTACGCGCAAACCTATCGATTGAAGCTGTATCACCCCCTGGCGCAAGAGCTAGCAGCGCGGTACGGCTTTGAGCTACCAAATGAGAAAGACATCGCCCCCTACTCTTACATGCCTAATATTAGGTATTATGATGTAGGCTGAGGCCATCTTGCTGGTGCTCGCCTTCATATGTGTCGCTGGGGCGACTGATAACCGTGTGCCCTGGCTCGGTACCATCCAGCTAGCCTCAGGCCAGCAGCGGGGCGCTATTGCGCTCGACGTGGTTGCCGTAGTCGGGAACACTCACCGATAAGCAAATGGCTGAATAATTTTTTATTATATGAAATTAATCAAGTACTTTTTAGAGGAAATTCTTTCTCTGCTCTACTTTTTGGTGGTATGGGGCATCGTAGCCGTCATAATTACTTATTCTCTCCGCTGGTTAGGTTTTAGCGAAGGCACAAACCGTACAGTGAACACTGTGTGGTTCATATTGAGGGTGGTATGGTCTGTTTCCACTCATAAATACAGCAAAAAAAATCGTTTAAGTAGAGACCGTACGGCCGAGGAGAGCGAATTACAGTCTCATTTTGTTCAGGCCCAAAACGAGGGCCACGCAACGCCACAAAAGGAGGAGCTTATTGCTCCGCTGGGCAAGAGGGAGCAAGCCATCCAGAAGGTGATGGCCGCACATGGGCTAAGCCGCGAGGAAGTGGAAGCCCAGCTTAAGCCATACGGGCTATAAGCTGGCCCAATGGCCTCCATTCGCGGGGCAAACGCTGAGAGATGTCCCGTGAGCCGTCCCGTGAAAAGATTTAGGCCCCACAACTTGCTAATTACTAGCAAGTTGTGGGGCCTATCTGTGGTCGTATAAGGAGTCGAACCTTAAACCTTCTGATTCGTAGTCAGATGCTCTATCCAATTGAGCTATACAACCAGTTCCCCTGTTGGGACTGCAAAGGTAAGGCAAAATTTTTTGGCTGTGCAAATTCGGCGGTGAAATTTCCGTTCAAAAACCGCCGGCCGGCCGGCAAATTGGTAGTAATCAGGCACAAAATCTCAACTAGTCGGAGTGCCGCGCCGCAGCACGCGCTGCAAAGCCCGGTTGAAGACCGCGTACAGGCCAAAAAGCGAGGCTGCCACCAGCCCAGCCAGCACCAGCTTGCTGGCCACGCCTTGCTCGGGGTCGCGCAGGAGCACTAGCACGTCCTGGGCCTTAGTGCCCAGCCAGTAGAAAAACAGGCTGCGCGGCAGCATGCCCAGCACCGAGGCGGCCAGAAAGCGGCGGCGCGCCACCCCCACAATAGCCAGCACAAAGGTCATGAGCGCAAACGGCAGCACCGGCGAGAGCCGCGTGAGCACGATGAGCGGCCAGCTCTGGGTTTGCAGCTCGGCCAGCACGGCATCGGCCTTGGGGAAGTGATGGAGCACGGCGCGCAGCTTGCCGTGGTCGAGGCGGCGGGCCAGCTCGTAGCCGATAGCCGCGGCCAGCGCGTAGGCCGCCACCATGCCCGGCAGCCCCACCCAGCCAAAATAGAACCCCGTAATAATGGCTACAAATGTGGTGGGCGTGAGGGCCGTAGCCATCAGCAGGCCCGCCACGGCAAAGTAGAGCAGGCGCTGGCCCAGGGTGAGGTGGCGCAGCAGGTCGGGCTGCTCGTAGAGCAGACCCAGTACCGCCGCCGAGCCGAGCAGGGGCACCGCCAGCAGCAGCCCCATGGTGAGCAAGGTGGAAAAATTCTTTTGAAAAAGCTCGCGCAAAAAAGCCATTGAGAAGGAAAAACCGGGGGGCCGGCCTGGAAGTAGGCGAAAGTACCTACGCAAAAGCCGGCCCCACCGCCGCGCCCGCTGCCGGCGCTACTCGGCCTTGGTGCCAAGGCCGAAAAAGCGCTTCACTGCCGCCCAGGCCCCGCCCAGCGCCAGCAGGCCCAGCTTCCAAAACTTGAGGATGACGGCAAACAAGCCCACCTTGGCCAGCACCTTGCCGGCCACCAGGCCGCCGATGCCGTACACGGCTACCTCATCAATACCGGCGCTGAAGTCGTTGTACTGCTGACCTTTAACAAACGACACGTTGGCAAGCAAACTGGGGATGCTGGCCTTGATTTCGGGCAGCTGCCTGGGCTCGGCAATGGCGTTGAACACCAGCACGCCCTTGCGGCCCAGAATGCGCACATTGTAGTTAAGCGTTTCGTCGAGGCCATCGCCAAAGCGCAACAGCTTGGCCCAGTGCAGGGTATGCTGGTTTTTGTCGTAGTAGGGCGGGGCGCCCCAGCCGATAAGATGCACGGCCTCGTAGCCGCCCTTGGTGCGGTCCTGGTTTTCTTCCTCGGTGTCCTTTTGCATGTCCTCCAGCAAGTCATCGTACTTGATGTCGTCGGCATCATCGTCCTGCACGTGGCCCATGGGGTCAAACTGGATGAGGTAGCCCCAGGTGCCCTCGCTCACGGGGCCGCGGTCGGCGGGGAAAAGCATCCCCAGGCTTTCCTGCGGCGGGTTGTGCCAAAGCTTGTGCATGACGCGGGCCGCCTGCGCTGAATCGAGGTACAGAAAGCCGCGCGGCACCGTGAGCTTACCCACGCCGCCGGGCAGGTTGATGAGGCCTTGCTGGTAAACAAACGTGCTGTTGATTGAATCGAGAGTCGCCTGGTACACGGCGGCCGAGTCGACGACCAGCGGCTTGGGCTTTGGTTTAGGCGGGGCGGCCTGGGCATTGAACGACAGCGCAATGCAGCTGCCGAGCACTAGTAAAAGTTTCTTCATTTGTCAGAAAAAAGGTACAATAAAAATATTGCCGCTAATATAACCGCGACCACCATTCCAGCCGCCCGCCCCCAACAGTTTCCGACTCCCCAGCCCGTATTTTTATCCCATATTCCCACCCCCACCAGCCAGCCCGCGCAGCGGGCGTATCCGCGAAATCAGTTTAATCCGTTTGAATCTGCGATGAAATTTGCCACCAAAGCCATCCATGCCGGCGTGCACCCCGACCCCACCACCGGGGCCATTATGACGCCCATCTACCAAACCTCGACCTACGCCCAGCGCTCGCCCGGCGACAACAAAGGCTACGAGTACTCGCGCACCCACAACCCCACCCGCACCCAGCTGCAAGACGCCCTGGCCGCCCTCGACAACGGCGAGCACGGCCTGGCCTTCGCCTCGGGCATGGCGGCCATCGACTGCGTGCTGCACCTGCTCAAGCCCGGCGATGAGGTTATTTCGACCGACGACCTCTACGGCGGCAGCTACCGCATCATGACCAAGGTGTACGCGCCGCTGGGCATCAAATTTCACTTTGTGCCGATGGGGAACATGGACGCCGTGCGCGAAAAAGTGACCCCCAACACCAAGCTCATCTGGGTCGAAACGCCCACCAACCCGCTGCTCAACGTTATCGACATTGCGGCCGCCGCGGCTATTGCCAAGGAAGCCGGCGCGCTGCTGGCCGTAGATAACACGTTCTCAACGCCTTACCTGCAAACGCCGCTCGACCTGGGGGCTGATATTTCGGTGTATTCGCTCACCAAGTACATGGCCGGCCACTCCGACACCGTGATGGGGGCCCTGGTGT
>CAXTFI010000095.1:0-18128 GCA_964243255.1 uncultured Hymenobacter sp. | reverse complement strand
CCGCGACCACGCGCCTGGCCGGCCGCGCCACCACGGGCGGGCGGGTGGGCGGGGCCGCTACCGCTACGGGCGGTGGCAGCGGCTGGGGCAGCTCGGGGTAGAGCACCTGCTGCGGCACCGCCGCCAGGCGCCGGCGGCGCGCGGCGGCAAAGGCCTGCTCGATATGAGTAGGATAGCCCAGCTCGGAGGGCCGCGCCCAGGACAAGATGGCCCGCGACACGCCCTGGATGTTCTTGTACGTCAGGTCGATGCGATAGAACTCGCCGGCCTGGTAATACTGCACCACATCGACCGGAATGGGCGGCGGCTTGTCGGGCCCAAAAAGCTCCGGCTCGTACTTCTCCATGCTCAGCACGTTTTCGCTGGCCAGGGAGATATCCGTGGCATCGTCCCACTCGGTGTGCAGCACGTACACCCCCGTTTCCGGCGCGCGCAGGTAGCCCGTCCAGCGCACCGCAAAGCCCTGGCCCGGCACCCCAGGGGCGGGCGCGCTGCCCCGCCACGTCACGTTCACCACCGGCTCCACGCGCTGGTGCACGGCCGGGCCCGCCACCGGCCCCGCGTAGTAGGTAGCCCGCAATCCGCGGCCCACGGGCGGCGAATTGGCCACTGCTACGCCCTTGCTGGGCGGCACGGCAATATCGGGGCGGGGTGGCGAGGCGGCCCCCGGCGGGGCCGGCACTATACTTATGGTGCCACCAGTAGTTGGCTCCGTGGGGTGGGGTGGCCCCAGCGGCGTAGCGGTGGCCGGCAGGGCAGTGGTCAGGTACGAGCCGAGTGAGGTGGCAGTAGGTGCAGTGGGCAGCGTCCAGCTCAGCGTAACCCGGCGACTCGCGCCATATGGCCCATACGCTGCCCGCAGGGCGTAGTAGCGGCCCGCGGTGAGGTACCGCACGGCGGGGCCGGTGGTGGGCAGCGGCCGCCCGCCCAGCCACACGCGCAGGCCCTGGCCCGCCGCCAGCTGAAAGGTGTAGCGGCCGGTGGCGGGGGCTAGCAGCCAGCCCGCCCAGCGCACCGAAAATGCGGCGGGCAGCCCCAGCCCCGGCCCGCGCGTAGTCCAGTCGAAGCGCAGGGCCGCGTCGGTGCGCGTGTGCACCAGCCGCTCAAAGTGAGCGCCCGCGTAGTAGGTGCCACGCAGGCCCGCCGCCGGTGGCGGGGGCGCCCCGGCCTGGCCTAGTGCCCGGCCCGCCAGCCCGAGCAGCCCCAGCAGCGCGGCCGCGTAGCGAATGTGCATATGAAGTTGGTTGATTTAGAAGCTAGTTGAGGTAAAACAATCGGCTGCCATTGCGAACACAGCGAAGCAATGACAGCCGATTGTTTTACCTCAACTAGCTTTTCTGAGTCGGCTGCTACGCGCTGGGTATAGCGGAAGTCGCCGCGCTGAAATTAGGCGGCCCGCGCTACCCTAATACTACCAGGAAGTTTTCGGAATACCTCAACCATTTCAATCAAAGTAAGGGGTTGTTGGTTTACCCGGTTCACTTGATTTTTTACTTTTACCATGCCTGACCTTCTCAACGTGCTCCCGACCGAGCACCCTATTTTGCCGCAGCTGGCCCAGCGCCGCAGCCCGCGCGCCTACACCGACCAGGCAATAACCGCCGACGCCCTGCAGCAGCTTTTTGTGGCCGCCGGCTCGGCTTCGTCGTGCTTTGGCGAGCAGCCCTGGCGCTTTGTGGTGGGCAGCCAAGCCACTAGCCCCGAGGCCTTTGAAAAAATACTGGGCGTGCTGGCGCCCTTCAACCAGCCGTGGGCCAAGCAGGCGCCCGTGCTGGCCATCAGCATTGCCAAAACTACTTTCTCGCACGACAACAACCCCAACGCCTGGGCTACCCACGACGTGGGCCAGGCCGTGGCTACGCTGGCCGTGCAGGGCGTGGAGTTGGGCCTGCAGATTCACCAGATGGCCGGCTTCTCGCCGGACGCGGCGCGCGCGGCCTTCAATATCCCAGCTGATTACCAGCCGGTGGCCGTGTTCACCATTGGCTACCCCGGCGCGGCCGACACGCTGCCCGAGGGCTTGCGCGAGCGCGAGCTGGCCCCCCGCAGCCGCAAGCCGCTGGCCGAGTACCTATTTGAGGGCGGCTGGCCCACGCTGGCCGACGAGCGCTACGACCAGGCCCCGGTCTGAGTCAGGTATCAATTAACAGGTAACAGCTGTTCTACTAGTCGTGCTTAGCCCTTGGCAAAGAGCAGAACGGGCGGCTGAAGCAGGAGAATTTCTTCGGTTTCATCACGGCCAGGCCCCGGTATAAGGCTCACAATGTGCGGTTTACGCTGCTGCTGGCCCGGCCAGGGGCAGCGTAAACCAAAACGTGCTGCCCTGGCCCACCGCGCTTTCTACCCCCAGCTCGCCGCCCTGGCTGGCCACAAACTCGCGGGCAATGCTGAGGCCCAGGCCCGAGCCGCCCTGGCTGGGTATGTGGGCAAAGCGCTGAAATAGCTTGTCCTGGTTGGCCGGGTCGATGCCGGGGCCCTGGTCCTGCACGCTCACCCGCACCCGCTGCCCATCGCTCGCCAGGCGGGCCTCCACGCGCAAGTGGTCTTGCAGGTGTGCGTAGCGAATGGCGTTGGCCAACAAGCTGAGCAGCACCCAGGTAGCTTTTTCGAGGTCGGCGCGCACGGGCGGCAGCGTGGCGGGCACCTGCACATCGAGCACCAGCCGCTTGGGCTGCAGCTGCGGCCCGATGGTATCGGCGGCAAACTGCACGAGGGTAGCCAGGCTAACCGCCTGAAAATTAAGCTGAATAGTGCCCAGCTCCAGCCGCGACACGTCGAGCAATTCGCCCACAAGCCGGAGCAGGTGCTTGTTTTCGCGGGCCAGGGTGTAGGTAATGTTTTGCTGCTCGGGGGTGAGCGGTGCCGCCGCGCCTTCCTGCAAGCGCTTGAGGCTGAGCTGCATACTAACGAGCGGCGTTTGCAGCTCCTGCGACACCCTGGCCAGAAAATGCCACTTGGCCTGGTCGAGCTTCTTGTACTCCGACACGTTGCGTAGCGTGAGCACCGAGCCCGTAAATTCCAGCTTGTCGAGGGCCGGGTTGAAGCTGACCACATCGTGGGCCAGCAGCCGGAAGTAGGCTTCCTCCCCGTGCTGGGGCAAAGTAAAAACGGCGTTTTGCTGGGCGCGCTGGGCGGCGGGCATATCGAGGTAGGGCAGCAGCTGGCCAAACAGCGCGTTTTGCCCAGCCAGCTCGTCGGCGGCACGGCCCACGAGTTGGTCCACGGATAAGCCTAGCAGGCTGCCCATGACGGGGTTGGCCACGATGATGCGGCGATTTTCATCTACCAGCAGCAGGCCCTCATCCAGGGTGTTGACCACGCTGGCCACGCGGTTGCGCTCGGC
Organism: uncultured Hymenobacter sp.; assembly: GCA_964243255.1. Classification (GTDB taxonomy): domain Bacteria; phylum Bacteroidota; class Bacteroidia; order Cytophagales; family Hymenobacteraceae; genus Hymenobacter. The sequence continues at coordinate 14,785 of CAXTFI010000095.1, read as the reverse complement.
CGTGAGCTGGGCCAAGGTAGAGGTGCGGTAGGCTTGCAGCTGGCCCAGCAGGTGGTTGAAGGCCCGCGCCACCTGGCCCAGCTCGTCGGGGCCCCCGGCCGCAATGGTGGACGAAAAATCTTGCCGGGTGGCCTGGTCGATGCTGGCCAGCAGCCTGCGCAGCGGCGTCACGGCCGACTCGGCCACGCGCAGCATAAAAAACAGAATCACCAATCCACTAAAGGCGAGCATGGCCAGCGTGTAGCGAATCACCTGGGTGGCCAGGCGCGCCGAGGCCTCATTTTTGCGGGTGAGGGCGGCCAGGTTCAGCTGCACCATGCGGGCAACCTGGGCACGCAGCAGCTGGTGCTGCGGCAGCACGCGGGCAAAGTAAAAGTCGGCGGCCTGCGCGGGCACCGGCGCGGCCAGCAGCAGCTGGTAGGCCCCAAAGGCGCGGGTGAGCGAATCGACTACCGCCCGCTCGCCGGGCTCGGTGATGTTGCCGGCCTCGCGGGTGAGGGCTTGCCGAAACCGGCCCAGGCCCTGGCGCGCCGTGGCGGCGTAGCCGGCCGCCGGGGTGGCCGCCGCGAGGTAGCGCTGCTGCTGGGCGGGGGCCAGCTCGTCGAGGGCCGCCGCCATTTGCTGGCCCAGCTCAACTGAGTAGAGGTTGTCTTTCAGCACGTTGATGGCCGAGCGGTCGAGGCGCTTGAGCGAGTACAGCGTGTAGGCCCCCACCCCCGCCAGCAGCAGCAGCACCGCCAAAAAGCCAGCGGTAATCTTGGTCTTCAAATTCATAAAAGCTATTTAGGAAGTACTCAAAACGTCGTTGGAACGTCATGCAGACCGCAGGGAAGCATCTCGCGGGCTGCACTAACCTTACTCGTTGAACGACGCGAGCGAGATGCTTCCCTGCGGTCTGCATGACGTGCTGGAGTACTCCTTCGATTTCCTAATACTAGCTTCATAAGCAGAAAGCGAGCGCCGAAACGCAGCCCGAGAGCCGCAACCCGCGCAATGTGGTAGCAAAGGACGGCCACCCGCGCGCGGCGGGCCGCCGGCCAGGGCCTCTCGCCCGGCGCGCTACTGCCAGGGAGAGAGGCCAGCCGCAGTTCGGCCAGCTGCCGAACTACTTATAAAAGGCTCGGGCGAGTGGAGCAAAGCCAGTGCCGCAACGGGTTAAGTGGTTTGTAATAATTTATAATTAACTAGTAATCAGTAAGTTAACTATAAATTAACGACCCAGCGGGCCAGCGCATGCCTAGCGTTTTGCTAGGTCGGGTTGCAATTTGCTAGGGCCGCCGCTGCCGGGGTGGCCCGCCCGGTTTTGAGCTAGGCCGGGCGAGCCGGCAAACCGCCGGATATTGCGCCGGATGGCGGCCGGGCGCGGGCCCGCCGGCAAAAAACCTACCGGGCATTAGGCTCGCTGCTATGGAGCTGTACTACACGTTTTCGCTGCTGCTGGTGGTGGCCGCCGTTTTTGCTTACCTCAACTTTCGGTTTTTGCACCTGCCGGCCACTATTGGGCTGATGGGGCTGGCGCTGGTATCGTCGCTGGGGCTGGTGGGGCTGGGGCGGCTGGGCGTGCCCGTGGTGCTGCAAGTAGTGGAGGTGGTGCGCACCATCGACTTTCACACCGTACTGATGCAGGCCATGCTGAGCCTGTTGCTGTTTGCGGGGGCCATTCACCTGGATGGGCGCAGCCTGGGGCGGCAGCGCGTGCCGGTGCTGCTGCTGGCCACGCTGAGCACCCTCATCTCGACCGGCATGGTGGGTTGCGGACTGTATTTGCTGCTGCCGCTGTTTGGGCTGCCCCTCGATTTTGTGTACTGCCTGCTGTTTGGCTCCCTCATCTCGCCCACCGACCCCATCGCCGTGATGGGCATCCTGACGGAGGTAGGGCTGCCCAAGGCCCTCGAAACCCAGATTGTGGGCGAGTCGCTGTTTAATGACGGGGTGGGCGTGGTGCTGTTTGCCACCGTGCTGGCGCTGGCCGGCGGTGGGGCCGAGGTGGGGGCCGGGCACGTGCTGGCCCTGCTGCTGCGCGAGGGCGTGGGCGGGCTGGCCCTGGGCGCGGGCCTGGGCTACGCCGGCCACCGGCTGCTCACCTCCATCGACAACTACAAAATCGAAGTGCTCATCACCTTGGCCCTGGTGCTGGGCGGCAACACCTTGGCCGTTTACCTGCACACCTCGGGGCCGCTGGCCATGGTGGTGGCCGGCCTGGTCATCGGCTCCAAGGGCCGCCGCGCTATGTCGGATACCACCCGCGAGTACGTCGATAAGTTTTGGGAGATGCTGGATGAGATTCTCAACGCCCTGCTGTTTGTGCTGATGGGCCTGGAGATACTGGTGCTCAATATTAGCTGGCTGCACGTGCTGGTGGGGCTGTGCACGGTGGCCGTGGTGCTGGTGGCGCGGCTGGTGTCGGTGGGCCTGCCGCTGAGCTTGCCGCAGCTACGGTCGCATTTTACGGGCAACAGCCTCACCATGCTCACCTGGGGCGGACTGCGGGGTGGCATTTCGGTGGCGCTGGCCTTGTCGCTGCCGCCCGCCATGCCGCGCGAGCTGCTGGTGGGCATTACCTACGTGGTGGTGGTGGCCTCCATCCTGGGCCAGGGCCTCACCATTGGGCCGCTGGCCCGGCGCTTGCTGGCGGTGGGGCCCGCGGCCTAGCGGCTGGCCTGGTGAGTAGTTCTTCGGGGCACCTTCGCGTCACCTCACGAAACCCTTCTGGGGCCTAGCCCCAGAGGAGTCTCGTGAGGTGACGCGAAGGGCGATGCATTAATCATCAGTTACTTAATGCGACTAACGAATAATCAGCAAGTTGCGCAGCTAGCGCGACAGCACCACCACGGCATACGGCCCCAGGGCAAAGCTGCCGTGCTGCGGATAGCCGTCGTAGTCACCTATTTCGGTTTCAGCCCCGAAGCAGGCAAAATCTTCAAAATCAGCGTCGTAGCCAGTCCAGTCCGAGTTAAAGCGCACCGTCCACTCGCCGGCGGCGGGCAGGCCCAGGGTGTAGCCCTGGTGGGCCTTGTTGGCGAAGTTGGCCACCACGATGGTCGCATTTTCGGGGCTGTCTTCCCAGCGGGCAAAGGCGATAACCTTCTCGGTATCATTGATATGAAACACGCGGCAGCCCTGGCCGCGCAGGCCCGGCGTCACGCCGCGCAGGTCGCGCCGCAGGGCAATGAGGTCGCGGTAAAGCTGGGTGAGGCCACCGTGGGCCGCGGCCCAGTCCCACTCCAGCGGCTCGGTGTCGTTGAAGGCGCCGGGGGCCAAAAACTCCTGGCCCTGAAACAGCATCGGGATGCCGGGGGCCGTGAGCACCAGCGCCGCGCCGAGCACGGTGCGCTTCTTGGCAAAATAGTTCTCCACGTCGCCGGGCACTATTTCTTCGGGCAGGCGGCTCTTGCCGTTGGCCACCTCGTCGTGGCTTTCGGTGTAGATAACGCGCTGAAAGGCATCGCCATTATACGCCGAGCAAATGGCTTTCGACAGGGCGTGCATGTCGCGGTCGGCATCGTGGGGCGTAATAAGGGCCTCGTGCACCGGGTAGATGAACGACGCCGACCACTGCGCCGAAAAGCCCTGCCCGCCCTGGTCCACGTCGCCGGTAATGCCGGGATTGGAGCGCAGGTCTTCGGCGATGGTGATTTTCCAGGGCTGGCGGCTGCGGATTTCCTCGTTCACCCAGCGCATCAGGCTCCAGCCGTCGGGCAGGTCGGCGCCGGGGTCGTCCTCGCCGTTCACGTTGCGAATGAAGGCGATGGCATCCATGCGCAGGCCGTCGCAGTGGTAATCCTCCAGCCACATCAGGGCATTGTCGCGGATGTAGCGGCGCACCTCGGGGCGGCCGTAGTCGGGGCGGTTTTCGCCCCAGGGCGTTTTGGCGCGCCAGTCGTTGTAGAAGTAGATGCCGCCACCGTCGTTCTCGCTCCAGCCATCAAACTGCCACAGGTCGAGGTCGCCGGGACCAAAGTGGTTGTACACCACATCAAGCACCACGGCAATGCCGTGCTGGTGGGCGGCCTTCACCAGCTCGCGAAAGGCTTCGGCCCCGCCGTAATCGCTTTCCAGCGCAAAGGGATTAGACGGATTGTACCCCCACGAGTACGCTCCCGGAAACTCGGTAGCCGGCATTATCTCAATGCAGTTGATGCCCAGCCCCTGCAAATAATCCAGGCGCGCTATCACGTCGCGGAACGTGCCGGGCTTGCCGGCTTCCTGCACGTTGAAGGTACCAATGTGCAGCTCATAGATAATGAGGTCGTTCCAGGCGGGCATCTGGAAGTTATCGTCCTCCCAGTCAAAGTCCTGGGTATCAAATACTAACGAGTGGCCCGCCGAGTTGGTAACGGCGCGGGCGTAGGGGTCGTTGCGGGTCAGCTCGCCGCTGGGTGTGGTGAGGGCAAACTTGTAGCCGTCGCCGGTTTTCACGCCGGGCAGGTCGGCGGCCCAGTTGCCATCGGCCTCGGCTTGCAGGGGGTGGGCAGTTTTGTCCCAGTTGTTGAAGGTGCCAACCACCGACACGGCGCTGGCGGCCGGGGCCCACACCCGGAAGGTGGTGCCGCCCGCGTGGGGCAGCGCCCCGAAGCCGTCGCGCACGGGCGCAGCAATGGCCGGCTGGGTGGCTGGAGTGGCTTTGGAAACAGGGGCTGCCGGGTGAGCCGGCTTACGTTTTGGAAGGGTAGAAGCAGACATAAAAAAAGCCCCCGCGCGGGCTCTGTTGGTGAGCCTCACCGGCGCGGCTGGCAAGTAATGCAGGCTTGTACGAAGCTAACCGGATTAGGATATGCCGGGCCCCGCCCCCGCTAAGCCAGCTAGCAAACTGCCGGGGCCGGGGAACTATCGCCCACCCCCGGCGGTTGGGCGCGCACCCTGCCCAGCTTACCGCCTGCTGCGTAGGGCGCTTTTTACTGGCGGCGTGTTGCCTATGGCCGTTGCGCTACCTCCCGATACCTTTACCTGCGCCTACGAGCCCCTTACCGATACGCTGCGGGGCACCTGGGCCGGGCCGGTGCCCGCTGCCGCGCTGCCCACTTGCTACGACCAGCTGCTGGCCGTGGCCAGGGCTCACGGGGCGTGCCGCTTCTGGCTGCTCGACATGCAGCACCGCGACTGGCACGACGCGGCGTTTGCGCAGTGGTTTGGCGAGTGCTTTGCCCCGCAAGCCAGCGCCGCTTTGGGCCAGCCGCTGTTCGTGGCCTGCCTGGTGCGGCCCGGCCAGCGCCCCCAGATAGAAGCGTACCGCATGGGGCGGCTGCTGCGCCAGGTGGCCGCCTGCAACGTGTTCCCCTTCTACTTTGACAAGGCGCCTGATGCCCGCGCCTGGCTGCGCCACCAGCAAGTCGGCGACCTGCCCGCCGCTGGCCTGCCGGCCCACCCGGCAGTACCGCTCCTTCAGCGAATTCATTTTTAATTCCCGCTAAAACTGCGTACTCAGTACGAAGCCGCCCCTCTTACCAGCAGCGACAGAGCCCCCGGCGCAGCCTGCGCCGGGGGGCTCTGTCGCTGCTAAGCGCCGGGTTTATTCCTTCACGAAGCGCCGCACTACGCGGCCCGCGTCGGTGTGCAGCTCAAAAAAATATACGCCGCTTGGCAGCCCAGCTATGGGCACTGTAGTAGCGCCGGCGGCCGTGGTGCCGCTGCGCACCAGCTGGCCCAGGGCCGTGCGCACCGTGTAGCCCGTAGGCAGCTCCGTAAGGAGGCTGATGCTTGCGTGAGCGGGGTTGGGAGTCAGCACTAGTTCCGCCGTAGCGCCCAGGGTAGCCGCTACCACCACCAAGGGCGAGTAAGCTGCCTTGCCGTCGGCATCGACCTGGCGCAAGCGATAGTAGAGGCGTGCGGCTAAGGCGTTGTGGTCGAGGCTGGTATAGGTATGGGCCACGAGCGCATTGCCTTGCGCCGCCACGCGGGCCACTTGCTCAAACGTATAGCCGTCGAGCGAGCGCTCCACTACAAAGCTGGCGCTATTTACCTCCGAAGCCGTGGCCCAGGCTACGCGTACGCCGCTGGCCGTGCGGCAGGCCGTGAAGCTGGTCAGCTGCACGGGCAACGGGTTGATTGGGTTGAGGTTATCAATAGTATTGGTAGCCCCGAGTACAAAGTCAGAAAACGAATTGATGGGACCCGACGTGATAGTACCACTCGCCAACGGGTCGGCGCTGGTAGTAGCCACACCTGCATTCCCAACATTAACCCACGGCCCAGTGCCATCTGCGCGCTTGGCCACCACCAGGCCGGGGTCGTTGGGGGCGTTCACGCCATCATCGGGGCCAAAGGTGAGCTTAACGCTACCCGCGAACCCCGCCGGCTGCGTGCTGACGGTGGCCGCATCGGGCGCCGTGGCAAACGGGCTAAGCGTAAAAAACCGGGCCCGGCTGACGCGCAGCAGGTCGGTGCCGCTGGCATCGGGGCTGGCCAGGGTCGAGGGGCTGGGCCGGCCCTCCAACTGCTCAGCCCGGTAGTACGTGGTGTTGGTTTGCGCGGTAATGTTCAGCGTGAGCGGGCGGTAGGCCGCGCCCTTGCCCACCGGAAAAATGTAGGCGCTGGCGCTACTCACCGGCCCCAGCGGCCGCACCAGCGGCCCGCTCACAAAGCTGCTGCCCGAGCCGCCCGCTACCGTTGCGGCGGCGGGCAGCGTTAGCACGTTGGTGGCATCGGTCGCCAGCAAGCCCGCCGTAAGTGTGAGGGTGCCATTCACGGTGAGAGGGCTACCCAGGGTAGCCGTGCCGCTGGCCGAGCGGTTGAGGGTTAGGCTATTAAGTTGTTGAAAGCCAGTTTCAAAAGCCAGGTTGCCCATAGCTCCGGTACCACCAATAACCAGGTTAGTTGTGGCCGAGCCCGTGAGGGTGCCGCTGGTGCGCGTGGTCGTGCCATTGAGGGTGAGGGTGTTGGCGTTGCCAATGTGCACGCTGCCTCTATCCAGCATTAGTAAGCCATTGACTGTTAAGTCAGATGGAATTTCCAGCACGTCATTGGCCGAAGAAAAGCGTAGATTATTTAGCGTAGTAGCGCCTGGTGTCAGGCGTAGCGTACCCGTAACGTTGTTGCCATTGTTCTCCAGATTTATCGAAGCGCCCGCCGTTGGCGTAACCGTTCCTAGGCCGTTGGTAGCAGTGGTGCCGTCGTAGATAGTAGCTTGGCCACCGCTGGTAAATCTTAGCGTGTTAGAGTTGAGTTGCAGCGTGGTGCCGGTTGCCAGGAAGTAGCCGCCCGATACTGCATTACCCAGCTCCAGGTTGGTGCTGCCGCCGGTGGCTGAGAGCACGGCCGCCCCCCCGGCATTTACTACATCCAACTCCAGAAGGATAATGTCGGCACCGTTGCCAGTTAGCGTTTGGGGGCTGCTAGCCAGGAGCTTAAGCGTGATTTTACTGCTGGAAGCCGTCGCAAAGGAAGCGCCATTGAGCAGCGTCAGGTTGCCCCGCAGCACTACGGAGGAGAGTGCGGGGGAAGCAGCAGCTCCGGCTACCACGGCAGCGTCGAGCGTTAAGTTGCCGGGTACAACAGTACCATTGTTGCCAGCTTTTGTATCCTGGGCAAATGTTTTATTGCCACCGGTTAGCTTCAAATTTTGAAGGGCGAAGCCACTGGAGGTCGGCAGTATTGGCAAAGCATAGTCGCCCGCCTGCGCAAAATCGATGGTGCTGCTGGCATCCTGCACGCCCTGGGTAATGTTGGTGTACGCCGCCGACGCCGTATTCTGCAGAACCAACGTGCTATTAGCCAGTTGGTCAAGCAGGCCTTTGTAGGTATACAGGGCCGGAATAAGAAGTGACGCTCCGGCCGTCAGCACTACTTTTGAGCCGCTGCCCGAAACCACCCAGTTGGCAGTAAGCGAGCGGTTGGTACCGGCCACCATATAGCTGGTGCCAGCAGCAGTAAAGTCAACGGGAGCTGCCCCGCTGCCATCCGTATTGGCCCCAAACGAGGTGGGTAGGTTGAGCGCCCCGCTGGCCTTAGCGTAGAAGGTGGTTGGCGTAGCCGTTACCGTAAAGGCATTGGCCGAAGTCGCTATGCCGTTGGGCGTCGTCACGCTAATGGTGCCGGTAGTAGTGCCGGCGGCCACCGTAGCCACGATAGTAGTGGCATCTGTCACGCTGAAGCTAGCTGCTGCCGTACCGTTGAATTTAACCGCGCTAGTGCCCGCGAAGCCAGTCCCCGTGAGGGTCACAACTGTGTTAACCGGGCCGCTAGCGGGCGTGAAGCTGGCGATGACCGGGGGCACGCAGCTATAGCTTGCTGAGCTAGCATTGCGTGGCGATGCCGCTTGGCTCATAAAGTCGGCGTTGTTATTACCCGTATCCTGGCAGCCACTGTTTTTGCGAGTGCTTGCATTGGTAACGCTGGGGGCTGGGGCAGGCCCAGTACCGTTATAAAAATTGGCAGTGCCATACCCCACGTAGTCAATAAGCTTACCTGTATTATCGAGCAATTGGAGCTTGCCGCCAGCATTGACTATGTCAATATCAGCCGTAGCATCAGGCGAAGGCACGCTGGCGGCGGTGCTGGCCGCGTTATTACTGCCTAGGCGCACCAAGAAGTACTTGCCACTCTGAATAGTTGTGTTGGTAGGTAGTGCGATGAGGCTGGTAGCTAGTGGAGCACTAGTGTTAGTGGTAGCGCTGCCGGATGTGCCATATCGCAGCGTCCAGCCCGCGACTACCACATCCGTACCACTCCTGTTAAACAGCTCCACATAATCTTTGCTGTAGGTGGCTCCAGAGCCGCCTCCGGCGCCATACACCTGGCTAATAACAATCTGGGTGGTCGTGCTCTGCCCCCAGCCCAGCAGTGGCAACAGTAGCAAGGCCATCAGGCGCGCCAAACCGCGCAGGGAAAAAAGTAAATGAGTAAGCGTTGTTTGCATAAAAAGTACCAGCAGGTAACCCGAACTATGAAAGAAAATTGAAAGAGAGAATCTCAAAGATACTAAGTGTCTACTAATCACCTGTTCATAATTATTATTTTAATGCTCTTTTTTCTTTTGAAAAGTCTATGAGGATATTAGGTGGATTAACTTTACAAATAACTGTCTATAAGCACGTTATTTATAAAAAATGTTTTGCAGGCACCGAAAGGGTTTGACAGCTAGGCAGCCGCTGGCATAAATCCGGCCGCGTACAGCCACAAAAAAAGCCCCCGCTTGCGGAGGCCTTTTCTGTGATAAACATGATTAAATCAGCTGCTTACTCAACTTTACTGATGCGGCGGGTCAGGCTGCCATCCACGGTGAGCAGGTAGCTGCCGGCGGGCAGACCCACCAGGCTCAGCTGGCCCGAGGCGGGCAGCGTGGCCGCGCGCACGGTGCGGCCCAGCAGGTCGCGCACTTCGGCCAGGTGGCCGGCGGCCGAGCCCGTGGCCAGGCTGATGGTCAGCACGTCCTGGGCGGGGTTGGGGTAAAGGGCCAGCTGGCCCTGGGTGGCTTCGGGGCGGGCGGCCAGGGCCGTGGCCAGCGGGGCCGGGGCCACGCCGCGGAAGGCGGTGTTGGTGCCGGCCGTGGCAATGGCCGCCGGCAGGGTAGTGGTGCTGGGGGCCACGTTGTAGCCCGCGTTGTCGGTCACGGCATACAGGCTGTTAGCGCTGTTGGCCAGCAGCGTTACGGTGCTGCCGCTCACGGCCCCCGTGAGGCCGCGCAGGGCAGCGGCCGTGGTGCCGATGGTGCCGTTCAGCGTCCAGGTGCTACCTACCAGGCTCCACTTCTGAATGCCGCCGGGCGTGGTGGCAGCATTGCCATCGTCGGCTACGTACAGTACATCGGGGCCCGCCACGGTCGGGCTTTGGTCAGTGAAGAAAAATGAGTAGGAGCTGGCCGCTACGGCCGTGCCGCCGGTGGGCACCACGTTGGTAAGCAGTGTTTGGGCCTGGCCACTGGTAGTGGGCAGGCCCGTGCCCACCTGCACTATGCCGTAGGTGGGTGTCGAGCCGGAGCTGACGTATAAGTTGCCCCCGAAAATGTTGATTACCCGGTCGTTAGTAGGCGAACCGGTCGAGATGGTGGTGCTGGCTGCGGTGTTGGCCAGCGGCACGTAGACCACGCCGCCCGAGTTGCCCACGGCGTAAAAAGCCGACCCATTGGCCGAGGCTGCCCCGCGGATATTTGCCCCCGAGGAGGTGGTGCCGCTAAAGGCATCCGTGATGCGGGTGGTCGTATTGATGGTACCATCCGCCGCGATACGGCCGATAAGCCGGTTGGTAGTGGCCGATGCGGTGTTGGCCAGCGTTAGGGTGCCGGGCGTGGCATTGTAGCCGGGCAGCACGAGGTAGCGGCCATCCGCTGAGCGCGTGAGGGCGGCATCGGTGCTCGACGACCCGGTTTCGGTCAGGGCCAGGTTGGGGCTGGCATCGGCTACGGGCAGGGCAATGGTTTGCACCAGCACACCGGCCGCCGTGTATTCGAGCAGGAAAGTGGCCGTGGCGGCCGAACTCAGCGTGGCTGTACCATCGCCCACGCGGGCCACTACGTAGTTGCCGGCCGTGAAGGCGCGGGGGGCCTGCGCCTGGGCCGTGGAGGTGCTTAGCAGGCCCGCGGCCGCGCTCAGCAGCCCAAGCCGCCGCAAAAAGGAGGAAAGATTTTGCATAGAAGTCCTTACAAATGCAAGAAGTAAAAAATGAATGGCACAGAATTGGTCGACAAAAATAGCAGCACCGCCAGCCTGCTGACGCCCGCCAGTATTAGCAAATTGTTAACTGCTACTATAAAGGCGGGTGTGGTGGGCCAGCCGGCTTTTAAGTCAGGCCCTGGGCAACCCCAGCCAGCTACTTGCTGTTAGTAGCGCGGCCCCGCCGTTCTATACTTACTTATGCCCCGTCCCCGCCCCGTTGTTTTTGGTCTTTACGCCTGGTCGCCCGACTACGGCTACCGCTACCTGCACCCCGCCAACCGCCGCTCGTTTGAGCTGCTGGAGCCGGTGGGTAAGGTATTTGAGAAAGTGAGCGACCTCGACGACGACTCCGATTGGATAACCCTGCGTTACGACGAGCAGCAGTTTCTGGTGCGCGGCGAGCTGTTTAAGGAGCTGTATAATAAGCCGCCCTTTGGCTTTGGCGATTTGGTGGAGGAAGTACGCCCCGCCCCCGGCCAGCCGGCCCACCGGGGCCTGGTTTCCGATATTTACTGGAGCGAACGCCAGGACCGCGCCACCTTCCAGCTGGTGGAGCGCAAGCGCAAGCTGGCCCGGCTGTTTGAGCCCCACGAACTGCGCAAAGCCGAGTAGCGCTTGGTATTGGCCAGGCCGCGGGCCGCAGAAGCAACGTTAGAGGCGCGCCAGCTAGCGCCAGCCGTTACTGTTACTTTGCCTCATGCCCGACGACGACAACGACGACCTGCTATGGAGCCAGCTAACGGTGGCGCAGGTGCGGCAGCAGTCGCGCCTGGTAGCCAGCCGCAGCGTGCAGCCGCTCAAAATCATCAACCCAAAAGCGCCCGGCGCGGCCTGCCACGCCGTGCTAGCCAGCTACGGCGGCGGCCTGGTGGCCGGCGACAGTATCCGGCTGCGCGTGCGCTGCGAAACGGCTAGCCGCCTGCTGCTCACAACCCAGGCGAATACGCGCATCTTCAAGTCGATAGACGGCTGCCAGGCCGAGCAACTCACCGAAGGCCACGTGGCCGACCACGCCCTGGCCGTGGTGCTGCCCGACCCGCTGGTGCCCCAGGCCGCCAGCCGCTACCGCCAAACCCAGCATTGGCACCTGGCCCCCACGGCCACCCTGCTGCTGGCCGACTGGTGGCACGCCGGCCGCACCGACGCGGGCGAGCAATTTGCCTTTTCCACGTTTGCCACCGAGCTGCGGGTGAGCGTAGCCGGCCGCCTGGCACTGCTCGACCGCTTTGCCCTGCGGCCCGCCGAGCACCTGGTGACCTCGCAGGCTACATTTGGGCCCTATCAGTCGGCGCTGTCGCTGTATTTAGTTGGCCAGCCTGATGATGCCCGTTTTCAGCAGCTGGCCGCCGCCCTGCACGCCCTGCCGCCGCCCGGCCAAACGGACTTGCACGCCCGGCTAGCCGGCCGGCCCTACGTGGTAGCCGTGACCCAGGCGCGGGAAAATGTGGTGCTGGTGCGGGCGCTGGGGATGTCGCGGCTCGATTTGGAGCCCGTGTACCAGGCCGTGTCGGCGGCACTGGCAGGGGAGGAGCTGCTGGGGTTTGATGCATTGCAGCGTAAGTATTGAGCGTAGCATTATCCGCGGCTATTCTGGCCGTTATTGCCACTTGTAAGCAACTCGTACGCCAGCGCGCCGCCGTAGCCTAGGAAACTGTGGAGCAAACTGCAGTCTTGCATTCGCCGTAGGAGTTGCGTAGAATGGTAGCTGTGTAAGTACTGTATTTATTTAAGTTGGTTACTTATTAAAGAACATGTCAAAAAATTAAAGAACATGTCAAAAAAGAAAGTAGGCAAAGCTGAATTCGTTAAGTGGTTTGGTCCTGTATTAGATGCTCTTCGCGCTTTAGGAGGTTCAGCGAAACCAAAAGAAATAACTCACTGGATTGGTACAACTCAAGGGTTGTCTGACGAAATATTAGAAGAAAAATACGTAAAATCAGGGTCACTAAAATTCCCTAATCAAGTTGCTTGGGCTAAGCAGTATCTGGTTTGGGAAGGGCTAGTTGAGTCTTCAAAACATGGGGTGTGGGCACTTACCAGCAAGGGCTGGAGTACGAAATTTACTGTTGAAGAAGCTCATCATGTATTTCTGAAATGGGTCAAAGTTTTTCAAGAGTTACGTTCTGAAAAAATACAACTCTCACCCCAGTAGGAGCGAAAAAAATAGAGAAAGAGCAGGAGGAAATAACGCCCGAGGGTGTGCAGCTAAATACAAAGCTTACTTTACTCGAGGTATTGCAAACAGTTTCACCAGTAGGATTTGAACACTTGTGCGGTAGATTGTTGCGAGAATACGATTTTGAAAATGTTGAGATAACTCAAAAATCTCACGATGGAGGTATTGATGGCTATGCAATGCTAAAAATAAATCCATTCGTTAGCATAAGCGTATTTTTCCAATGTAAACGCTATAAGGAAACGGTACCTACTGAAAAAGTGCAGGCTTTTATTGGGGTCATGGAAACTAACAAGAGAAGTGTAGAGAAAGGCTTGCTAATAACAACTGGCTCTTTTGCAAAAGCAGCTCGCGATATAGAAAAAAATAACATAAAGCTTGAGTTAATAGATGGTGAAAAGCTTGTTGAAATGTTCGAAAACGTGGAATTAGGAGTGAAGCCTAAAAAGATATACGAACCCGATTTAGTGTTTTTCGAACAGTATCTGAACGCGAAATAGTAAAAGAGAAGCCCCGAAAGCAACAGCTTCTGGGGCTTCCCTTTTTACCTCAATTCCCTAAAACAACCTCACCCAAACATCCCCACCGCGTTCTTACTCGGCAAATTCGTCTTGCCCATCAAATACATATCGACTTGCCGCGCCGCCTCCCGGCCTTCCGAGATGGCCCACACGACCAGCGACTGGCCGCGGCGCACGTCGCCGGCCGCGAACACGCCGGGCACGCTGGTGTGGTAGGTGGTGTCGGGGGCGTGCACGTTGCCGCGCGCATCGAGCCCCACGCCTAGCTGGCCGAGCAGGCTGGCATTGGCCGGGCCGGTGAAACCCAGGGCCAGCAGCACCAGCTGGCACGGAATTTCGCGGTCGGAGCCGGGCACTTCCTCGAAGCGCACGCGGCGGCCTAGCTCGTCGGTTTCCCAGGTTACGTCGCTCACCAGCAGGGCGCGCACGTCGCCATTTTCGTCGCCCAGGAAGGCCTTGGTATTCACGCCCCAGTAGCGCTGGCAGCCCTCTTCGTGCGAGCTGCTGGTGCGGAACACGGTGGGGTAGAGCGGCCAGGGCGTGTGGGCGGGGCGCTCCTCACCGGGCTGGTGCATCATGGCAAACTGCGCTACCGACCTGGCTTGCTGGCGGTTGGCGGTACCCACGCAGTCGGAGCCCGTGTCGCCGCTGCCGATAACCACCACGTCGAGGCCATCGGCCAGGATATGCTCGCTGTCCACGGGCGTGTCGCTGATGCGGCGGTTTTGCTGCGTCAGGTACTCCATGGCGTAGTGGATGCCTTTGAGGTCGCGGCCGGGCAGGTCGAGCGGGCGCGGCGCCGAGGCGCCGCCCGCCAACACCACGGCGTCGAAGGTGCGGCGCAGCTCGTCGGCCGGCAGGTCGCGGCCGATTTCCGTGTTGCAGCGGAAGGTGACGCCGGCCGCTTCGAGCAGCTGAATACGGCGCTCAATCACCCATTTTTCGAGCTTAAAATCGGGCACGCCGTAGCGCAGCAGGCCGCCGGGGTGCGGGTCGCGCTCAAACACCGTGACGGTGTGGCCGGCCTCGGTGAGCTGCGCCGCCACGGCTAGCCCCGCCGGACCCGAGCCCACGACGGCCACCGTTTTGCCGGTTTTAAGCACTGGCGCAGTAGGCTGCACGTAGCCCTTCTCGAAGGCGATTTCGATGATGTGCTTCTCGATTTCCTCAATGGCCACCGGCGCGCTGTGGATGCTCAGCACGCACGCCGACTCGCAGGGCGCGGGGCAGATGCGGCCCGTAAACTCAGGAAAATTATTAGTGGCCGAGAGGATGTCGTAGGCCTCGCGCCAGTCCTGCCGGTACACGGCCTCATTGAACTCGGGGATGATGTTACCCAGCGGGCAGCCTGAGTGACAGAACGGTACGCCGCAGTTCATGCAGCGCGCCGCCTGGTGGTGCAGCTCCTGCTCGGGGTAGAGGCCGATGAATTCCTGGTAGTGGGCCACGCGCTCGGTCGGGGCCGCTTTGGGCGGCGCGGTGCGCGGGTATTCTTTGAA
>CAXTFI010000094.1:0-18148 GCA_964243255.1 uncultured Hymenobacter sp. | reverse complement strand
GATACGGAGTATCTGTTTGACGACTTTTTGGCTTCGGTGGAGAAGTATAAGGCGGCTCAAGCAACAGCCTAGACAGAAACAAAAAGTAACGTCATGCTGAGCGGAGCGCAGCGAAGTCGAAGCATCTCTACTGCATTATTAAAAGTGCAATGACAGCACACGAAAATCCTGCAATTAGCCGAATAATCAATTACGAGGTAGTTGAGCAGCATTTCGGTTATTGGCCAGATTTTCATGACGCTGAAATAACTAAGGCAACTTTTGAGTCTCACCCTACTGGGCGTTACTCAGTTACCTTAATTATTGCTGCTTGTGAAATGACGAATGAGCTTGATAAACAAGGCTATTACAAGTTAATCAAGCACTGCAACGTCGAGATTCAATTCATCGGTATTCAAGAGATAAAGTTCAACGGCTTCGACCATCAAAATGTCATTTTTGATTTAGCGTTTGAGGAAAGAGGCAGTTTCGTTAAATGCACTTTAGATTCTTCCAATGGATTAGAATCTTTTGTGGTAGTTGCTGAAGAAGTTTTTGTCTTGAGCTTAGTACCAACTGAGCCAACTCCTGATGAGCCACTCATTGACACAAATTCAGTGGACATGTTGGATGCCAAAAACATATTCATCGCCAACGAGCACTTGCTACGCAATTTCAATTGGTCTGATTGGATTTATGTCGGCTTGAATCATGAACAAGCTAATGAATACAAGGCAGATACGGTAGCAGAATACGCTAACAGTCTCTTTGGTGAAATAGAGGTTTATCTCGTGATAGGTCGCCACGATTCACACTTAACGACATTGAGCGAAGCACTAGGACAAGTGAGCACTCTTCTGAAAAGCATGGACGTGCTTATCTGCAACAAAGAATTTTCTAAGGCCATGCGCTTTAGAATGGTTGGTGTTATGTCTTATGGACAGAAACGCAATTAATTTTCACATTCGCTTCCTTCTCATTTTGAAGGCTTTAAGCAACCAATGAAAGACATCAAGAAAGTACTGGTTCTCGGCTCGGGCGCTCTAAAAATCGGCGAGGCGGGCGAATTTGACTATTCCGGTTCGCAGGCGCTGAAGGCGCTGAAGGAAGAAGGCATTACGACCATCCTGATTAACCCCAATATTGCCACCGTGCAGACGTCGGATAATATTGCCGACGACGTGTACTTTCTGCCCGTCACGCCGTATTTCGTCGAGGAGGTAATTAAGAAGGAAAAACCCGACGGCATTCTGGTGGCGTTTGGGGGGCAAACGGCGCTGAACTGCGCGGTACAGCTCTACCGGAATAATATTTTCGAGAAGTACAACCTGCGCGTGCTCGGCACACCCGTGCAGTCGATTATAGACACCGAGGACCGGGATATTTTCATTGACAAGCTCAATGAAATTGACGTAAAAACGGCCCGTAGCCGCGCCGTTACTACGATGGACGATGCCCTCGCGGCAGGCCTGGAAATTGGTTTTCCGCTGATTATTCGGGCGGCGTTTGCGCTGGGCGGGCTGGGGAGCGGCTTTGCTAATAATGAGGCTGAGCTGCGGGCGCTGGCCGAGCGGGCATTTGCGACTTCTGACCAGATTTTGGTGGAGGAGTCGCTGAAGGGCTGGAAGGAAGTGGAGTACGAAGTGGTGCGCGATTGCTATGATAACTGCATCACGGTCTGCAACATGGAGAACTTCGACCCGATTGGTATCCATACCGGGGAGAGCATTGTGATTGCGCCGTCGCAGACGCTGAGCAACCGCGAGTACCACAAGCTGCGGCAGATTGGCATCAAGACCATTCGGCACCTGGGCATTGTGGGCGAGTGTAATATTCAGTACGCGCTCGACCCGGTGTCGGAAGATTACCGCGTGATTGAGGTGAACGCGCGCCTGTCGCGCTCGTCAGCGCTGGCCTCGAAGGCGACGGGCTACCCGCTGGCGTTTGTGGCGGCCAAGCTGGCCTTGGGCTACGGGCTGTTTGAGGTGAAAAACAGCGTGACGCAGACGACTTCGGCGCTGTTTGAGCCGGCGCTCGACTACGTGGTGGTGAAGCTGCCGCGCTGGGACCTGGGCAAATTCGACGGCGTGACCCGGCTCATTGGCTCCAGCATGAAAAGCGTGGGCGAGGTGATGGCCATCGGGCGCTCGTTTGAGGAGGCCATTCAGAAGGGCCTGCGGATGCTGGACACCGGCAAGCGCGGCTTCGTGGCCAACCGGCCCGAGGCCGACGTGACCCCCGCCGAGGTAGATAAGCTGCTAAGCGACCCCAACGAGGAGCGCATTTTCGCTATCAATCAGGCGTTTGAGCTGGGTTATACCATCGCGCAAATCCACGAGCTGACGAAAATCGACCTGTGGTTTTTGCAGCGCCTGAGCACCATTTTCGAGCTGGGCCAGCGGCTGCTACCCCTCGGCGACGGCACCGCGCCCGACACGGCGCTGCTGACGCAAGCCAAGAAACTCGGTTTTTCGGACCAGCAACTGGCGGCCAAATTCTACGGCGAAAATGACTTACGCAACAGTGAGTTGCGCGTGCGCACGCTGCGCAAGTCGCTGGGCATCGTGCCGGTGGTGAAGCAGATTGACACCCTGGCGGCCGAGTTTCCGGCGCAGACTAACTACTTGTACCTCACTTACCACGGCACCGAAAACGACCTGAAGCCGGAAACCGAAAAATCGGTGGCCGTGCTGGGCTCGGGCGTGTACCGCATCGGCAGCAGCGTGGAGTTTGATTGGTGCGGCGTGAACGCCATCCAGACCGCCGCCGAGGAGGGCTACAAAACCATCGTTATCAACTACAACCCCGAAACCGTTTCGACCGATTACGACGTGAGCGACCGGCTGTATTTTGAGGAATTGTCGTTTGAGCGGGTGATGGATATTCTGGATTTTGAGCAGCCGGGCGGGGTCATTCTCTCCACGGGCGGCCAGATTCCGAACAACCTCGCCATGCGCCTGCACCAGGAAAACGTGCCGGTGCTGGGCACCTCGCCCGAGCGCATCGACGAGGCCGAAAACCGCCACAAGTTCTCGTCGATTATGGACGAGCTGGGCGTGTCGCAGCCGCGCTGGAGCGAGCTTTCGACGCTGGAAGGCGTGTTTGAGTTCGTGGGCAAGGTGGGTTTCCCGGTGCTCATCCGGCCGAGCTACGTGCTGTCGGGCGCGGCGATGAACGTGGTTTCCAATGATTACGAGCTGGAAACCTTCCTCAAGCTAGCCAAGGAGGTAAGCTCTGAATACCCGGTGGTGGTGTCGGAATTTATTCAGGAAGCCAAGGAAATCGAGCTGGATGCGGTGGCCGACCACGGCGAAATCGTGAGCTACGCCATCTCGGAGCACGTCGAGTTTGCGGGCGTGCACTCGGGCGACGCCACCATGTACTACCCCCCCCAAAAGGTGTACGTGGAAACGGTGCGCCGCCTCAAGGCCATTGCCGAAAAAATCGCCAAGCGCTACGAAATCAGCGGGCCGTTCAACATCCAGTTTCTGGGTAAAAACAACGACCTGAAGGTGATTGAGTGCAACATCCGGGCCTCGCGCAGCTTCCCGTTTGTGTCGAAAGTATCAGGCAATAACCTGATTAAAAAGGCCACCAAAATCCTGCTGGGCCTGCCCGTGGACCGCGACGCCAGCGAGCTGGTGTACGATGCGAAGTTTGTGGGCGTCAAGGCGTCGCAGTTTTCCTTCACCCGCCTGGCGGGGGCCGACCCGGTGCTGACGGTGGATATGTCCTCGACTGGTGAGGTAGGCTGCCTGGGCGACACCGCCGCCGAGGCGCTGCTCAAGTCGATGCTGTCGGTGGGCTACCGCATCCCGCAAAAATCGGTGCTGATTTCGGGCGGCCCCATCGCCTCCAAAGTGACGCTGTTGCCGGTGGCTCAACTCCTGGCCGAGCGCGGCTTCACGCTCTACGCCACGGAGGGCACGCACAAGTTTTTCGCCGAAGTAGGCCTGACTTCTACCCTGCTCCATTGGCCCGACAGCCAGGAGTCGCCGAACGTGCTGGAATACCTGCGCGGCAAGCAAATCGAGATGGTCATTAATATCCCCAAAAACCTGACGAAAGGCGAGTTGGATAATGACTATAAAATTCGTCGCACGGCGGTGGATTTTAATATCCCGCTGCTGACGAATGCCCGGTTGGCTAGCGCATTTATTAATGCGTTTTGCGAGTTGGAGATGAAGGATTTAAAGATTAAGAGCTGGAACGAGTATAAGGCGGAGTAATAAAAAGGGCGCGAACTACAGGTAGTTCGCGCCCTTTTTATTTGCGCTTAAGAAGGCCTTTGATGTCGTCTAAATCATGTAAATCCTGTTCATCTTCTGGCAAATTATCATATATCTCCTGTGCTAATATAGCTTTAGAACGAGCTTCTGAGCCATCAGTTTTTAATGCTCCTAATTCTATGTAAACACGCATCAGCCTGTATTCATCGTCACTAGCACGAACGCGTTTTATTTCTCTTCTTGCGACTTCCATTCCCTTAAGCGCTACTTTATCACCTTCTTTCTCAGAACCAAATGATATAAGTGCAAAGCATTTATTATGATACCAAGTTGTAGTTTCTGGTTCTTTAATTATACAACGGTCGTAATAGCCAATAGCTTCTTTGTGCTTTTTCAGCCCATCGTATGCAAGCCCGTATGTATTCCAAAGGCGTGTGTCTTGTATACCATACTCTTCGACCTTCTTAGCAGCTTCAATAGATTTTTGATTCTCATTGGTTCGCCAGTAGATATCTGCTAATAAGCGATGTGCATCCGGCTCTTTTGGACACAGCTTAATTGCCTTCTGTGTAAAATCCTCTGCTTCCTTATGTAGCTTTTGCCTATATGCGTCCAAAGCATTTTGCAGTAATTCTTCATATTGACCATCAATTTGTTGATGATTAGCCTCTTCAACTTCTAAGCCAGCCTCTACCGCAGCCTGTTGCTGAAGTTCTATGTTGGTTGCAGGTGGGTAGGTAACTGATGTTTCTTCAAGATTTATTACCTCTCTCGCGCTATCAAGGAGCAAACCAAATTCCTTGTGAAACGCTCTTACAACCTCTTTTTGCTCGGTAAATAGCACATTCTCACGGTTCCGTTGTGCGCCATATGTCCAGTTATATGAGCCAGAAAGCAATGTATCATCGTCAATTAAGCAGAACTTGTGATGTAGTGAAGGGCTATCTGGTGAGAAATACAGTGTACCACCCGCATCAATAAGCTTTTGCCAAGCTAAACCAGATTGCCCAAGATTGATAACGTCGTTCCGAATAATTACAATGACGTCAAGTTCCTCTGACACTTTTTGAAGCAGTATTTCAAAAAGCTGTTTGTCAGTAAACCAAGCTATGGCAACCCGAATACTACGTGATGCAACACTTAACTTCTCGCTAATAGAAGCAGAGATATTCTCGAAATAAACTTCGGTATTCATTGGGCGTAGAGCTTCGTTTCGAGTAAATCTAGCCAGATTAAACGGATTATTAACTCAAGAAGTATCTTTGTCCTACCGCACGGTTTTTCCACCTCCCCGCACGGCTACCCCTGAAAAGGTGAAGCCCTCGGTACGGGAATATCAAGGGCTTCGAAGAAATAAGTGGGGAGCACCTAACTTCTCAGTTAGATGAGCAAGAAACGTATGGAAAAATCCGTCCTTCATAAGCTCATACCGCCAGCGCCCGAAAAGAGGTTTCTGGTGGTGGCTAGTTCTAGAAGCGGCCAAAGCAGCGCTAGCGGCGGCCCGGCACTGGATAGGCTAGCGGGTGGCAAGGTGCGGGGCCGATGGGCTCCGCACTTTGTTTTTTAGCAGTTTACGTTAGCCGGCGCAACGGCCGTAAATCCAGCGAAAAGCTGGGTAGCGCGGGCTCGGCGCTGATGGCCTGGTCAAAGCTGCTGATTTCTTCGGGCTCGTGGCCGGGGCGGTAGATGGTAGCGATTTCGGTGCTGGGGTCGAGTAGGAAGCCCACTTGCACGCCGTTGGCGAGGTAAGTTTCCATTTTGCGGCGCAGGGGGGCGAGGCCGTCGGAGGGCGAGCGGACTTCGGCCACGAAGGTGGGGCACACGGTCGGGAAGCGCAGGCGCTGGGCTTCGGGCAGGGCCTCGTAGGCGGCGCGGGGCACCCAGGAGGCATCGGGCGAGCGCACTGAGCCGTCGGGCAGGGTGAAGCCGGCCGACGACTCGAAGGCATAGCCGAGTTGGTGTTGGCGATTCCAGAGCCACAATTGGCCATATACTTCACCTGATTTATGACTGGATTCAGAACCGGCGGGGGGCATAAAAATAATTTCGTGGTCGGCGTTGCGCTCCAGGCGCAGGGTAGGGTTGTGCTGGCAGAGGTCGAAGAATTCTTCGTTCGTGAGTCGGCTTAGTTGCGGGCCGTGGATTGTTACCACGTTATCGAGGTCGGCAAACGTCATGGCTAGGGAGATTGAGAAGCAGGTTGACCAAATATACGGTTGGGGGCTGGGGTACGGCCTTATCTTCGCCGCTCCTTAAATAAGGCTACCGCCCTCGGCAAATAATGCCGCTTTGGTGCCTCCCTCCGCGGACTTTCGTCCACGATACCTTCCATGAAACACTTCCTCTCCTTCGCCGATGCGGGCGACTATAAAGCGTTGCTGGCGCAAGCCTTAGAAATCAAGCAAAACCCCTTTGGTTACCAGCACGTGGGCAAGAACAAAACCGTAGGGCTAATATTCTTCAACCCCAGCCTGCGCACCCGCCTCAGCAGCCTGAAGGCGGCCTACAACCTGGGCGCGCAAGCCTGGGTGCTGAACGCCGGGGCCGACTCGTGGACGCTGGAAATGGCCGATGGGGCCGTAATGAACGGCTCGACGCAGGAGCACATCAAGGATGCCATTGCGGTGATGAGTCAGTATTGCGACGTGCTGGGCGTGCGCACGTTTCCGACGCTCAAGGACAAGGAGGCCGATTACAATGAGGAGGTAATGAGCAAGATTCTGCACTACGCCACGGTGCCGGTTATCAGCCTGGAAAGCGCCACGCTGCACCCCTTGCAGTCGTTTGCCGACCTCATTACCGTAGCCGAAACCAAGCAAAAAGAGCGCGTGAAAGTGGTGCTGACCTGGGCGCCGCACGTGCGCGCCCTGCCGCAGTGCGTGCCCAATTCTTTTTGCGACTGGTTTTCGGAAATCGACTGGGTGGATTTTGTAATTACCCACCCCGAAGGCTACGAGCTGGACCCCAAATTCACCAAGGGAGCTACGATTGAGTACGACCAGCGCAAGGCCCTGGCCGGCGCCGACTACGTGCAGGCCAAAAACTGGAGCAGCTACCGCGACTACGGCCAGGTGCTCCAAAACGACCCTAGCTGGATGCTGACGCCCGAGCACATGCGCCTGACCGACGACGCGAAATTTCTGCACTGCCTGCCGGTGCGCCGCAACGTGGAAGTGTCGGACGCGGTGCTCGATGCGCCGGGCTCGCTCATTATTCAGGAAGCCGGCAACCGCACGTTTTCGATGCAGACCGTGCTGCACGAGCTGCTGAAACAGAAGTAGAAAATGACACCTGAAATTATCATTCGCCCCATCGCAGCCGGCGACAATGCCGCCCTGGCGCGTGCCGTGCGCGATACCCTCGCCGAGTTTGGCGCGGCTAAGCCCGGCACGGCTTACTACGACGAAGCCACCGACCACCTGCACGAGTTATTCAGCCAAACGCCCCGCAGCGCTTACTTCGTGGCTGAGCTGAATGGCGAGGTGCTCGGCGGCGGCGGCATTTTTCCTACCCAAAACCTGCCCGCCGATACCGTGGAGCTGGTGAAGCTCTACCTGCTGCCCGCCGCGCGGGGCCGGGGCGTGGGCAAGACCCTGATTGACAACTGCTTGCAAGCCGCCCGCGCCAATGGCTACGCCCGCGTGTATCTCGAAACCACCGAGGAATTAACGCAGGCCATCCCGCTTTATGAGAAGCTGGGCTTCACTTACTTGCCCGAAGCGCTGGGGAATAGCGGCCACTTTGGCTGCCAGATTTGGATGCTTAAATCGGTATGAGGTTGAGGCGGGGCGCTTGGCCCATCGCCCTATATTTGCAGCCTACGGCGCGCTTTGCTCCGAAAAATGAAGCTAGCTGATGCGTAAGGAAAAGTCCAGAAACGATGGCTGCTGTTGTAGCCCCGCTCCCCGCTGAGTTGGTGCAAGGCTGTTAGCAGCCGGTTCTTGGTGTTTTTCCTTCCCTCATTATGCTTTCTATCCCTACGGTGGCGGCTGGGCCCGACCTTGTTCGCGGCATCCGGCGCTGGGACTTCGTGGCGCTCATCGTCAACATCACCATCGGCGCGGGTATTCTGGGGCTGCCGGCCAAGATTTACGCGCTGGTCGGCGATTATAGCCTGGTGGCGTATGGCGTGAGCGCGGCGGTGGTCACGCTCATTATTCTCTGCTTTGCGGAAGTCAGCAGCCGGTTTAGCGGCGCGGGCGGACCGTATCTGTATGCGCGTGAGGCATTTGGGCCGTTGGTGGGGTTTGAGGTGGGCTGGCTGCTGTGGCTGTCGCGGCTGGCGAGCTTTGCCGCGCTTTGCAATTTATTTGTGGAATATGCGGCGTATTTCTGGCCGGCCGTGGGCAGCGGAGTTGGGCGGGCGGCGCTCATGAGCGGTCTTATTACGGGCCTGCTGGGACTTAATCTGATTGGCGTGCGCACGGCTTCGCTGGTAAATAACTTATTCACCATCAGTAAGTTACTGGTACTAGTGGCGTTTACGGCCGTGGGGCTGTTTTTTGTGGACTGGCACGCGTTTTCCTTCGCGGTGCAGCCCACCTACCCCGGCTTTTCGGGGGCGGTGCTACTGCTCATCTTCACCTTTTCGGGGTTTGATGTGGCGGCCATTCCGGCGGGCGAAATTCAGCAGCCCCAGCGCAACGTGCCCTTTGCCTTGTTCACGGCTATTGGCACGGTGGCCGTGCTGTTTTTGCTGGTGCAGGTGGTGTGCATCGGCACGCTGCCGGGCCTGGCTACGGCCGAGCGGCCGCTGGCGGCGGCCACCGCCCGGTTTTTGGGTCCCGCGGCGGCGGCCGGGGTAGCGGCAGCAGCCATGCTCACGGCGCTGGGCACCCTCAACGCCCTGATGCTCACGGGTCCGCGCCTACTATTTGCCCTGGCCGAGCAGGGGCAGATACCGGCCGTTTTTAGCAGATTACACCCGCGCTTCCGCACGCCCTACGTGGCACTGCTTGTGTCGGCGGCCCTGAAGTTGGGGCTGGCCATTTCGGGCACGTTTCTTTACGCGCTCACGCTCAGCACCATTATTCGGCTCACGTATTTTGCCCTTACCTGCGCCGCGCTGCCGGTGCTGCGCCGCCGCTACCCGCGCCGGCCCGCGCCGTTTCGGGTGTGGGGCGGCGGCGTGGTGGCCGTGGCGTGCGTGGGGCTGTGCCTGTGGCTCCTCAGCAACAGCAAAGGCGCGGAGGCCCGCGATGTGGCCGTGGCCGCCGTGGCTGGCCTCGCGTTGTATTTTTTGTTTAATAAAACACCTAGCCCTGGCGGCCACCTCACCCCCTAGCCCCCTCTCCAAAAGAGAGGGGGCTAGGGGGTGAGGTGGCCGCCAGGGCTTACTTATCATAGCCCAATGTCCCTACCCCTGCCCATTGCCTCCGTGGCCATTCGCACGCCGCAGCGCGTGGCCGAAGTTTCCTGGTTTGATGACCTATGCGGGGGCGACACGCAGTATCTGAGTGTGCTCGACGGCGCCTACCGCAGCTCCTGGGCGCACTGCCGCGATATTACGCTGAGCGCCGAGCGGCTGGGGTATTCCAATATTCTGCTACCCACTTCCTACACCGTGGGGCAGGATGTGCTGACCTTCGCGGCCGGCATCGCGCCGCAAACGTCGCGCATCAACCTGCTCACGGCCATTCGCACCGGCGAGATTCACCCCCCCATGCTGGCCCGCGCCCTGGCCTCGCTCGACCACATGCTCGCGGGCCGGCTCACCATCAATATCATCAACTCCGATTTGCCCGGCCTGCGCGAAGACCCCGCCCTGCGCTACCAGCGCTGCGCCGAAACCATCGAGATTCTGCGCCAGGCCTGGACGCAGGAGCGCATCGTGCACCGGGGCGAATTGTATCAGTTTGATATGCCGTCGGACCCGGCCAAGCCTTACCAGCAAAACGGTGGCCCGCTGCTCTACTTCGGCGGCACCTCGGAGGGCGCCCGCGCGGTGTGCGCGCAGTATTGCGATATGTTTTTGATGTGGCCTGAAACGGAGGAAATGCTCTACGAAACGATGCAGGACCTGAGCGCCCGCGCCGCCCGCCACGGCCGCCAGATTGATTTTGGCCTGCGCATTCACGTCATCGTGCGCGAAACCGAGGATGAGGCCCGCGCCTACGCCCGCAAGCTCATGTCGAAGTTTGACCCCGTGAAGGGTGCCGAAATCAAGAGCCGCGCCCAGGACTCGTGGTCGCTGGGCGTGCACCGCCAAAACGAGCTGCGCGAACACGCTGACAACGAAGGGTTTGTGGAACCGCTGCTCTGGACTGACATCGGCAAGGCGCGCTCGGGGGCCGGCGGCGCGCTGGTTGGCACCCCCGACCAAATCGTGGAAAAGCTCAACCGGTATATGGACATGGGCTTCCGGGCCTTTATCTTCTCGGGCTACCCGCTGCTCGACGAGGCCGACTACTTCGCCCGCTACGTGCTGCCGCGCCTGCCCAACGTGTCGATGCCCGAGGTGCAGGGCCGCCGGCCGCTGCATACGCCCGTTACGCCGCTCACTACGGCGCCGTTGCGCTAGGCAGTCGTCAGATTTACCCGTTTTCGAGCCACTATGCACACCCTCCTACCCCTTCTATTCGCGGCGGTGATGGGCATGGGCCACGCCTTCGAGCCCGACCACCTGCTGGCCGTCAGCACCCTCGTGGCGCGCCACGACCACCTGCGGGCGGCCCTCAAAAACGGCTTGTTCTGGGGCCTGGGGCACACCACGATGCTCGTCGTTTTCGGTGGGCTGCTGATTTTTGGGCGGGCCACGTTCCTGCAGTCGCACTACTTCGAGGCCGTGGTGGGCGTGATGCTTATTGGGCTAGGTATCAGCCGGCTAGTGGATAAAAACTCGTATCAGCCGGTGCAGGTGTCGCGGCAGCGGCCGGGCTTCGCCTACACCGTGGGGCTGGTGCATGGGCTGGCGGGCAGCGGCGCGCTGGTGCTGCTGGCCCTGAGCGCCATCCCCCGGCCAGCCGGGGCCGTGGCCTACATCCTGCTGTTTGGCCTGGGCTCGGTACTGGGGATGTTGGTGGCCGTCAGCCTCATGCGCATCCCGTTTACCCCCCGGATGCGGCTGGGCCGGCGGCTGCGGGCCGGCGCGGTGGTGCTGTCGTCGGGGCTGAGCGTGGGGTATGGGGGGTGGATGGTGTGGGTGAATTGGTGAATTGGTGGATTGATAAATGGTTGAATTGATGGTTCTAACATTAAACTAACTATGGAACAACCCGAGGAAAATTTGGCCCAAGCGCCGCCAAAAAAGTACCTGCGGCTAGGCGACTTGGAGTGCTATCGCATCAGCTTTGCGTTAAGCAATCGGGTCTGGGAAGTGGTAGCCAAATGGCCTCCGCTCGCCCAGCGTACCATAGGCGAGCAATTTATTCGGGCCGCTGACAGCATTTCGGCTAATATTGCAGAGGGCTTTGGGCGCTATAGCAAAAAGGACAAAATCAGGTTCTATCGCATCGCCAACGGCTCCTTGTTTGAATGCCTCGACTGGAATGAAAAAGCTAAAGTCCGCCAACTACTTTCGTCCAAAGAATATCAACACTTCTTCTCCGAATTTCAGCGCCTCCCTCGCTTGTTGAATTGGCTGATAAGCTACACCAACGAAAAGCTCAAGAAATAGCTCCAAACCACCCAATTCAACCATCCAGCAGTCCACCCATTTAACCAGATGCACCTCGCCCCCAAAGACCTCGACAAGCTGGTATTGCACCAAGCCGGCGTAGTGGCCCAGAAGCGCTACGCCCGCGGCCTGCGCCTCAACTACCCCGAGGCCGCCGCCCTGCTCGCCACCCAGCTGCTGGAGTTTATCCGCGACGGCGAATCGGTGGCCGCGCTCATGGACAAGGGCAAGCAGCTGCTCGGCTTCAACGACGTGCTGGAAGGCGTGGCCGACCTGCTGGCCGAGGTGCAGGTAGAGGGCACCTTCCCCGACGGCACCAAGCTCGTGACCGTGCACCAGCCCATTTGCCGCGAGCACGGCGCACCTGAGCTGGCCCTCTACGGCAGCGGCCTAGCCCGCACGGCCCCGGCCGCCGCGCCGGTGCCCGCCGCCGTGCCGGGCGAGTACCTGCTGGCCGACGGCGACATTATCCTGAACGAAAACCGCCCCGTTATCGAGCTGGAGGTGCTCAACCGGGGCGACCGGCCGGTGCAGGTGGGCTCGCACTATCCCTTCTTCGAAACCAATGCGGGGCTGGACTTCGACCGGGCGGCGGCGTTTGGCTACCGGCTTCATATCCCGGCCGGCACGGCGGTGCGCTTCGAGCCGGGCGAGCGCAAGCGCGTGCAGCTAGTAGCGCTGGCCGGCGAGCGCCGCGTGTACGGCGGCAACGGCTGGATTGATGGCCCGCTCGAGGAGGCCGGCAAGCAGCAGGCGCTGGGCAAGCTGGGGTAATCAATAATCAAACATTCAGAGCATCTCATTTGCACCAATCACGAACGTGGAAAAATTTCCTGTGAATAGCGCATTATTAATTTTATTAGGAGCTTTTGTTTCTATCTTCGCTTCTATTGTAACTACATATCTGAGTCACAGACTAACGTATGGTAGAGATTCAAAAAATTATGAAAATGCCCAAAATTTGCAAAATAAAAAACTTGCATTTGATGAATTAATTTTTTATAAAACTGACCTAAATAAGTCTACAGAGGAACTTTATAAAATACTGATTCTTCTTGGACATTATGTTTCTTTAACATCAAGTGTAATAGATTTTTCTCGCAAACTATCAATAGAAGATTTCGACAATAATTATAGACAGGAGTTAGAGCAATTGGCTCGCATGGAAAGCTTAGTTTCTCTAAAATTTCCCCAGTATGACGGTTACGCAATAAAAATAGCTTCATGCCATAATAATTACTGGGGACATCAAAGAATATTTCTGAGTATTGACATTAATATTGATAAGAAAGGCTATACAATACTACAGGGCAAAGCACTTGAAATATCAAATAAAATTCAAGAAAGCATTCAAGAATTGAAATTAAAAGTGCAAGAATTTTCTAGCAATATTAATAACAGATGAATGCTAAACTTCACTCTATAATTAAACTCTTTATGTCCCTACCCCTTTCCCGGCAGGCGTATGCCGCGATGTATGGCCCGACCGGGTGCGCCTGGGCGATACTGACTTGTTGCCGTGAAAAGCTCCGAGCTCTTTCGTCGGCTAACCAAGGATGGTTGGTATAAAATCGCTCAATCGGGCAGCCACATCAAGCTGGCGCACGCTACCAAGAAAGCCCTCACCCGGAGCGGCTATATCGAGTTTCCGCTGCACGGCAGCGCCGAGGTCGGCAAGGGGCTAGCCGCCGTGTTGCTGAAACAAGCGGGCCTGAAATAGCATGGGAAACTTTCGGTATCCTTGCCCAAGTTCTGTTTGCCAGGTAATAAATTTACTACCTAATACCAGCTATGAAGAAGTACGAGATGATAGTGGAGCGCACTTCCACGGGTTACAGTGCCTATAACGAAGGTGAAGGCGCCTACACGGTAGGCGCCGGCTTTGAGGAGCTAAAGGCAAATATGGTAGAGGTGCTCAACCTGGCGCTGAGCGACACCGGCCGTACCGTAAGCATGGAAGACGTGAAAATTACCTACGACCTGAAATCGTTTTTCGAGGCCTATAAAGTCATCAACGCCGCCGCGCTGGCCAAGCGCCTGGGCATGACGCAAAGCCTGCTCGGCCAGTACATTGCCGGCAGCAAGAAACCCAGCCCTACCCAGACGCGCCGGATTCTGGAAGGCGTGCGCGCCGTGGGCCGCGAGTTGGCCGAGATGGATTTTGCCTTTTAATACTTCACGTCACGCCGGCTTCGAGCAAGGAGCAACATTGAGAAATGATTAAACGGATTTACATCGACACTTCCGTGGTCGGCGGACAGTTTGACCAGGAATTTTCAGCCGATACTATCCCGTTTTTCGCGGCGGTGATGGCCGGTAACTTCGTGGTTGTCTTGTCCGACTTACTCGAAGCTGAGTTGGTGCGAGCGCCGCAACAGGTGCGCGACTTTTTGGCCACCTTGCCCATCGCGCAGATTGAGCGAATAAGGCTAACCCAGGATGCGGCTAACTTGGCCGACCAGTATATTGCCGCCAAAGTAGTAGGCCCCACCAGCCGCGCCGATTGCCAGCACATTGCGATGGCAACCCTGGCCAAAGCCGACGTGCTGGTAAGCTGGAATTTCAAGCACATTGTAAACCTAGACCGCATCAGGGGCTACAATGGCATTAACTATCAGCTAGGCCACAGCATGATAGAAATCAGAACCCCTAAAGAAATCATTAGCTATGACAGCCCCGACCAATAGCCCAGCCCAGCCCGGCGTAGTGCAGCACCTGCGCGACATCCGCGACCAGCTAAGCCGCGAAATCAAGGATATGACCTTCGAGCAGGAGCGCGCCTACCTGGACCAACTGCTGGCCGAAGCCGCCGCGGCCAACAACCAACCGCACCCTGCTAAAAGCGCGGCGGCCTAACTAGCCTGCTTCTAGTAGCGCTAGCCGGCGCGCGCCGCGGGTACGGCGGCAACGGCTGGATTGCTGGCCCGCTCGAGGAGGCCGGCAAGCAGCAGGCGCTGGGGAAGCTGGGGTAACTGCTATAAGTTATTGTTATGGTGCGTTTTTTAACGTGGAATCTACAAAATAAAAATACGGTGTTGCGCCAGCAGGTACTGGGCGAAATAGTGCAGGAGCACGCCATTGAGGTGATAGTGCTGCAAGAGGCCTACGGCGCGGCGGTAGCAACTAAGCTTGGCCAGTGCGGCTATCGCGAAATAGACTACCCGCTTAAAGGCTCGGCCGGTGGGGTACGAGTATTTTTCAACGACCAGCTAATTGAGCAGTTCGATGTGCGACGCAGCCAGGACCGCTTCAGGAAACTGGTGTTCGTGGAGTTGCGGCGGCGGCAGGGGCGCGGCAGGTTCAATGTGGCCGCCGTGCATTTGCATAGCAAAAAAGACAACACGGAGCGGCAGCAGCAATGGAAAAACCAGGCGCTACTGCGGCAGCTCGACCAATGGGAGCAGGAATTTACTTCTACCCGCACGATTCTGGTGGGCGACCTCAACGCGAATCCCTACGAAGCCAACCTGCGCGACCCGCACTTGCTGCGCGGGCAGGAAGACCGGGCGCTTATCCGGCTGCTACAGCAAAAGCAGCTGGCCTCGCGAGCCCCCGCCGGGCCTGAATTCTGGTACAACCCCATGTGGAACCTGCTGGGCGACTTCGACCCGCTGACCGCGCCCACTGCGCCGCTGAACTCTCGCCCGACGGGCACGTTCTTTCGGTATACCGAAGACGAAACCCCCATGTGGAACCTGCTGGACGGCTTCTTGGTGCGCCCCAGCCTGATGAACGAGGTGCTGCACCGCGAATCAGCCATCATCAGTCGCACGACAACTACCAATTTTCTCAAACCGGCAATTATTGGCCGCAATGATAGTTTAATCAAAGAAGACCTGCCTGACCATCTGCCGGTTAAATTCGCCCTCAACCTCTAGCTACCACTGATATGAACCCTATCTGGAAGGGCAGCCCCGTGGCCGCCGACCAAGCGGACAGCCCTAGCGCCATCCTGCACAAATACGCGGCCGCCGTGGGCCGCGATATGCAGCAGCAAATCGTTGGCCTGGTAACGGAGGCCGTGCGCGAGGATACCGGCGAGGTATCATATGCCCTGTACCTGGTTGTGCCGCGCCTGCGGGATTATATGTACCGCTTATTTGAAGCTACCGTAGATAATCTGTTGCGGCCGTATCCGGCAACCCTGCGTTATTTCGCCAAAGACCCACGCAATAACCAAACGTTTCGCTGCGAAACACCCGAAGTTTTGGAAGCTAAGCTAGTGGAATGGATAAGCTCCACCACTACGCAAAATATTATCGGGCATTTGCAGCAACTGGTGGATATTACCGAGAACTACGCCACGAATCCATAGCGTCGCCTGCGAGCCGGGTGAGCGCAAGCGCGTGCAGCTAGTAACGCTGGCCGGCGAGCGCCGCGTGTACGGCGGCAACAACTGGATTGATGGCCCGCTCGATGAGGCCGGCAAGCAGCAGGCGCTGGGGAAGCTGGGGTAACTTTTATACTGTTGGAAACATGAACAACTCTATCAACACCAATCAAGAAATCTCCATCTATACAGCGAAAGACTATATTGGCTTAGGTGACGCACTTTCAGGGAGAAGATATTGGAGTTTAATATGCAGAAAAGAGCTTACTGACAAGCTTAATAGACTAGAGAAATTCAAAAACATAATTAGTAAAGAGGAATACGACACTTTAATTAATAAAGCAAAGGCAGCAATCAATGAGAACTTAGAAGCTCTCGACAAAATCAACAAATCCATACTTCACTACACTGGCGACGTTGCAGGTTTTCGTCAGTGTTATTGTGATTGTATAGAGTTAATAGAATTGTCAAACTATCCTGTAACAGACGCTATTAAATCTATTGAGAAAATTCTCGAACGTTTCGCTTCAAAGCAGACTGACAATGAAGATACTGAAACAAAGAATGCAAAAATCATTGAGTTAAAACAGAAACTGGAAGAGGCGCTTAAAGACAATTCCGTGTTAAAACAGGCTGTAGCAGTTCTAAGCAAATGAACGTCGAACATATCAGGGCAGAATTTAAAGCTTTAGATGAAGCTTATACAGAATTACATAATCTACAACACGCACTTCCTGACAAATATAATAGGAGGGTCAACCACGAAGAAAAAGAGCAAGAAATAAGAGATTCAGCATTTGAACTCTCTCGTCGCATCGTGAAATTCAAGGACGATTATCAGCGATATGCTTCTGAAAACGAGAGTATTGCTTCTATTTTTAAGGGTGGGAGTGTAGATAATATACTGCACGGAGTGACAGAGATATCTCGCAATCCATACAAAAGATTCTAATATGTCCCTACCCCTTTCCCGGCAGGCGTATGCCGCTATGTATGGCCCGACCGTGGGCGACCGGGTGCGCCTGGGCGATACCGACCTGCTGCTGGAGGTCGAGCGCGACTACTGCGTGTACGGCGAGGAATGCAAGTTTGGCGGCGGCAAAACCCTGCGCGATGGCATGGGGCAGGCGGCCGGCATCGGGCAGGCCGACGCGCTCGACCTGCTGATTACCAACGCGCTGGTGCTCGACTACACCGGCGTGTACAAGGCCGATATCGGCATCAAGGGCGGGCGCATCGTAGGCATTGGCAAGGCGGGCAACCCGCACATCATGCCCGGCGTGGACCCGCGCCTGGTGGTGGGCGTGACCACCGAAGTGGTGGCCGGCGAGGGGCACATCCTCACGGCGGGCGGCATCGACTGCCACATCCACTTCATTTGCCCGCAGCAGATAACCGAGGCGCTGGCCTCAGGCGTGACCACGATGGTGGGCGGCGGCACCGGTCCGGCCGCCGGCACCACGGCCACCACCTGCACGCCGGGCGCGTTTTACCTCGAAATGATGCTCAAGGCCACCGATGCCTTCCCCATGAATTTCGGGTTTTTGGGCAAGGGCAACTCCTCGAAGCCCGAGGGGCTGGCCGAGCAGGTGGAGGCCGGGGCGCTGGGCTTTAAGCTGCACGAAGACTGGGGCACTACCCCCGCCACGATTGATAACTGCCTGACCGTCGCCGACAAGTACGACGTGCAGGTGTGCATCCATACCGATACGCTCAACGAGAGCGGCTTTGTCGAAAACTCGGTGGCGGCCTTCAGGGGCCGCACCATTCACTCGTACCACACGGAGGGCGCGGGCGGCGGGCACGCACCCGACATCATCAAGATTTGCGGCGAGCCCAACGTCATTCCGTCGAGTACCAACCCCACGCGGCCGTTTACGGTGAACACGATTGATGAGCACCTGGATATGCTGCTCGTGTGCCACCACCTCGACAAGAATATCCCCGAGGACGTGGCCTTTGCCGAGAGCCGCATCCGCCCCGAAACCATTGCCG